>CALBGU010000197.1 GCA_937893155.1 uncultured Treponema sp.
GACACAGTATTATTCCTCGTGGGCACCGGTAAGTCAGGCATCTGAAAAGTGGTTTCAGGGAGGAGGTTTGTTATGCTTACAAATGATTTTCAGGGAAAACAATTATCACGACTTGGCTTTGGAACGATGCGTCTTCCTTTGACAGGCAGCAATGCCGGTGATATTGACATGGAGCAGACGGATCGAATGGTGGATTACTGTCTGGAGCATGGCGTCAATTATTTCGACACGGCATATCCGTATCATGGGGGGATGTCTGAGCGAGTGATCGGAAAATCGCTTTCGCGTTATCCAAGAGAACGTTATTATCTGGCCACAAAATACCCCGGGCATCAGATCAGCAGCAGCTATGATCCGGCAGCGATTTTTGAGGAGCAGCTTGAAAAATGCCGGGTAGATTATTTTGATTTCTATTTGCTGCATAATGTCTATGAGCATTCGATTCCGGTTTACCGGGATCCCAAATGGGGGATTCTGGATTATTTCCGGGAGCAGAAGCGCAGGGGCCGGATCCGGCACCTGGGATTTTCCACGCATGGGAAGCTGCCGATGATGAAGGAATTTCTGGATGAGTGCGGGGATGATATGGAAACATGTGCGGAAAGAAATACAAATACGCGCGCATAGCCAGGTCAGCAAAGAACACCCTGTCCGTAAAGGCTCTTGCAGACGGAACGAAGCTGAAAAAAGGCACGAACTACAAGTTCTATGTATCCGCTTACCAGACTGTAAACGGGAAAGACAAGGTGATCGCAACGTCGAAGGCAGTTCATGTCGCAACCAAGGGCGGCAATACGAAGAGCAAAGCACTTCTTTCCGAGCAAAGCGTTTCCGCCGTAACCAGAACCATAAGACCAAATCAAATGCTCTTCTGGGAACTGTGAAATGTACTTGTGCTCAACATCTGCACACGGCCAAACGCCGCCGTCTGTCTCGCCATTGTTGAGTGGCTTACCGACAGAGTGCAAACACGGAACGAACTCGCCGTCTGTGCCGAGATACTGCCATACTTTCTCTCCAGCGCGAGTCATGATGTCCATATTCAAGACAACATACTCTGAGTCTGTAAGCTCAATACCGTTCTTTGAGATGTTTGAGCCGAGTGGACCCATACAGAACGGGATAACGTACATTGTACGACCGTGCATACAGCCCTTATACAAGCCCTTCATTGTAGCTTTAAGCTCAACTGGGTCAATCCAGTGGTTTGTAGGACCTGCATCTTCTTCTTTTACTGATGAGATGAATGTGCGGCTTTCAACGCGAGCAACATCAGAAGGAAGAGAGCGGAAGAGGTAGCAGTTTGGCTTCTTTGCTTCGTTGAGTTTTGTAGCCAATCCTGCCTTTACGCATTTCTGCATAAGGCGGTCATATTCTTCTTTTGAACCGTCGCAGATTACGACCTCGTCAGGTTCGCACATCTTTACGCACTCTTCAATCCAAGCCTTGATTTTAGCATGCTTAATGTCATTAAGTGTCATGTCTATCTTACTCCTATAGGAAAGTAGCTTTTTTTAAGCGGGGAAGCTGTGGCATTCTTTTTCAAGAAGATTTCCTCACTCAAAATAAAGTCCGAAATAAATAATAGCGCAATATAAGCATTTTTTCAACACATCAAAATAAATTCTTTCTCATCTTTCTCACTTATTTTCTTTTCACAATATTTTTGATTTCACCATTTTGAGCGGACGGCAAAAGAAATCAAAAAAAAATCAAAAATGCAAATTGCTATTTGCACCGCTTGCTGATATAGTTATAGATATGAATATCATACAGGGTGTATCTGCGTCGAGCGGAATAGGTATTGGAACAGTTTTTATTATTCCTGACACGGTAAAACGGGTTATTCCTCAGCAAACAATCGAAAAAAGCGAACTTGACAGCGGTTGGAAGCGGTTCTGTAATGCGGTGAAAACAGTGCAGCTGAATATTGCAATGAGTATCGGCGAATTGCTCAAGGACGATTTGCAGCGCATCATTTTTGAAACATATCAGCTTATGCTAGACGACCCCGTCTTTGTGCAGCAAGTGCGGACGGCTTACGAAAAAGATTTGCTCAACATTGAATATATCCTCGACCGCGAAGTAAAAGGCTATGCTGACCGCCTGCGCACCAGCGGCAACGAGTATCTTGCCGAGCGCGCCACAGACATCGAAGACGTGTTCGGGCGCGTTCTGAACGAGCTTTTGGATTATCACCCGTTTAACATCGAGCAAGTTCCCGATGGCGCAGTAATTGCAGCCCGCGCTATAAGCCCGAGCGACTCCGTGATTCTCTCCAAGCGCAAAATCGCAGGTCTTGCGCTCATTGAAGGCGGGGTGTCGAGTCACGTTGCCATTTTGGCAAAAAATTACGGGATTCCCGCAGTCTTTGCGCTCAACAACATTACGCAGCTCGTAAAACCCGGAATGACCGTTATTGTGGACGGCACGACGGGCGAAGTTACGCTTGACCCTGACGAACAGACTATCAAGAACTGCAAAGAGGCAATCGCCGCCGAAATTGCGCACCAAAAAGCCCTCAAGGTATTCAGAAATCGTTCTGCGGTTACCAAAGACGGCACGGTCTTCAAGATTTACGCCAACATCGGCACGCCCGAAGAAGCAGAAATCGCGCTCAAAGAAGGCGCAGACGGCATCGGGCTGTTCCGTACCGAGTTTCTTTTTATGAGCGAATCGCATCTTGACCAATCACGGCTTTCTGAAGACGCGCAATTTGAATCGTACAAGCGCGTTCTTGAGCTGATGAACGGCAAAAGCGTTACTATCCGAACGCTCGACGCAGGAGGCGACAAGCTCATCGACATAGACGAAATCCCCAAAATCGACGAGAAAAATCCGATTATGGGATTGCGGGCAATTCGGTTGAGTCTCAAATATCCGCATTTGTTTAAGACGCAGCTTCGTGCGCTTTTCCGCGCCAGTGCCTACGGGAATCTTCGGATTATGCTGCCGCTGATTACCGACGTGTCGCAGGTTGAGGCGGCAAAATCAATGATTCGCAAAGTGAAATCTGAACTGGACGAAGAGGGATTGCCGTACAAAGCCGATACGCCTGTAGGAATTATGGTGGAAACGGCGGCGGCGGCGGTGATTGCGGACGTGCTTGCCAAGCGGTGCGATTTTTTCTCGCTCGGCACAAACGATTTGACCCAATACACGATTGGGGTGGACAGGGAAAATCAGCAAGTTACCGCGTTGTACAATGAGTTTCATCTTTCGGTCTTGCGACTTATCAAGAACTCTATCAGCGCGGCGGAAAAAGCTGGCATCGGTATTTCGGTATGCGGCGAAATGGCTGCGCGCCCCAACAGCGTGCTCACCCTTGCAGGAATGGGAATCCGCCGTTTGAGTATGAGCGCAAAACAGATTTCCAGCGTAAAAGAATTGCTGTCGCGCTTCTCGATTAACGAACTGCAAGCGATTGCCGAAAAATCGCTCCATTCATATTAAAAAAACTGACCGTTATAATGCCGTCGGGTCTTGTCTATATATTATAGTACCTTGACCCGATATTTTTTTGCCGTAATCCAATGCAAAAATAGATTCCGAATGACAGAAGGGGGCGGGCGCGCAAAAAAAAACTCTCCGCGAAAAACTTTCGCAGAGAGTAGCAATGTGTAAGAGGTTTGTTTTTACAAAAAGCCTTTATATGCGCTAAAAATCGGCTAAAGGTTAATCTTTTTTCAAGTGGATTGCAAAGCCGCCGATTTCTTTGTCCAAGTAGACGACCTTGAGCGGTGATTTTCCCACTTCGCCGAGATAGCTTGCCGTTTCCATCACAGGATTGAAACCGAATTGCTTGAGATATGCGAGCGCACGGTCAACGTTGTGAGTCAAAACGCTCAAATGCCCGTTTTTGCCGCGTCCGGGCTTTTTCATAATCTCGATTTGCGTGTCGGCAAAAATTGAGGAATTGCCCACCTTTTTGGCAAGCCCGAACAGCGCGAATGTGTCGGCGATTTCGTTTGCAGCGCCCTCGTCGGCGGCATTGATGCCAACGTGGTCAATCTTGAAACCGTGCATTGCCTTCACTGCGTCGCGGCAAATCTGCGTGATTTCGTCCCATTTTTCGCCGTTGATAAGGTCCGCTTTGACCATCCACGTGCCGCCCATACACAAAATGTTCTTGCGTCTTGCGTATTCGGCGAGATTCTGAGTGGTAACGCCGCCCGTCGGCATAAAAGACACCTGCGGGAATGGACCGCCGAGCGCGTCAATCATCTTTACGCCGCCAACCACTTCGGCAGGGAAGAGCTTGATATGCGTTAAACCGTGCGCCAACGCTGCTTCAATGCCTGTCGGGTCTGAAACGCCGGGCATCACAGGAATATTATTGTCAAGGCAGTACTGCACCACGTCTTCTTTGTAGCCGGGGCTTACGATGAACTTTACGCCAGCGTTTTTAGCGCGCTCCGCCTGTTCCACGTTGATAACCGTGCCCGCGCCCACGAGCATTTCTGGGCAGGATTTGACGATGGATTTGATTGCGTCCTCGGCAGCGGCAGTGCGGAACGTAACTTCAGCGGCAGGAAGACCGCCTGCAATGAGCGCCTTGGCGAGCGGAACTGCTTTTGCCGCGTCGTTGATAGCAACGACAGGAATAATGCCGATGTCGCGAAACTGCGTAAAAATGTCTGACATATTGTATCTCCTTAAATCTTCAAAACCTTTGTATGATTTGATAATAGCGCATTGTGTTTATTTTGTGCCGACTCTTTTTTGTATTTCAACGCACAATATTTGTTTTGTATTTTTTCGGCTATTGATTTTATTGCATAAATATGCAATAATTTTGCATATTCTGAATAAATCGAGGCAAAGAATGGCAGCATTAAGAGGTGCATTCACGGCTCTTGTAACGCCGATGAACGATGACGGAAGCGTCAATTTTGACGGTTGGCGCGAACTGGTGAAGTATCAACTCGACGGCGGAATCGATGGTCTTGTGCCGCTGGGAACGACGGCTGAAACGCCGACACTTGACGAAGACGGCGAGGAAGATAAAATCATCGAAATCGTAATGGAAGAGGTCAAAGCCTTTGAGAAAAAATCGGGAAAACACGTTCCGGTAATTCTGGGGTCAGGCAGCAACAATACCCGCGATGCCGTGCGCTATTGCAAGCGCGCCAAAGAAGCAGGCGCTGATGCGGCTCTGGTGGTAACGCCGTATTACAACAAGCCTTCCGACGAGGGGATTTTCAGGCATTTTGAGGCGGTTTCTCGCGTGGGCATTCCGATTGTCGTCTACAATATTCAGGGCAGAACGGGCAGAAATATTTCCACTGCGCTTCTCAAACGCATTGCCGAATTGCCGAACATTGCGGGCGTAAAAGAAGCGAGCGGCAATGTGTCGCAGATGATGGACGTGATTGCCGAAATCAAGCACAAAAAAAGCGATTTTGCTGTATTCTCGGGCGATGATTCGCTCACCCTGCCTTTGCTCTCGCTCGGGGGCGACGGCGTGGTTTCCGTGGTGTCAAATCTGGCTCCTGCACTGGTTACCGAAATGGTTCACGACGCGCTTTCGGGAAAATGGGACGAAGCGCGCGCTTTGCATTATCGCCTGTTGCCGTTCTTCAAGGCGGCGTTTGTGGACGGAAATCCGACATCAATAAAATATGCGATGAACGTGAAGAAATTGCCTGCGGGGGCGGTTCGTTTGCCGCTCGTGGAGGTTAGTGCCGAAGCGAAAAAGGTCATCGAAAACGCAATGGCGGAATGTGGATTACTGTAAAATAAGTCGTCAATCTTGCTTGTTAAGGAGAAAATTATGGCAGATAAAATCAGTGTTGGTGTTCTTGGCGCAACGGGAATGGTCGGTCAGCGATATATTAAGCTGTTGGAAAATCATCCGTGGTTCGAGGTGACGTATGTGGCGGCAAGCCCGAGAAGCGCGGGAAAGCCGTATTGCGAGGCGGTGAAGAATCGCTGGCTTATCGGCTCGGATATTCCCGAAGCAGTGGCTGGTTTGACGGTGCAGGACGCGAACGACCCAAAACTTGCGCTGGGCAAGTGCAAATTCGTGTTCAGCGCGCTTGAAATGGGCAAAGATGAAATCAAGGCATTGGAAGAAGCCTACGCAGCAGAGGGCATTCCAGTGGTGTCGAACGCGAGCGCAAACCGCTGGACGAGCGATGTGCCGATGCTGATTCCCGAAATCAACGCGGGACATTTGGACATCATCGAAAAGCAAAAGGCGCACCACGGTTGGAGCAAGGGCTTTATTGCCGTCAAACCGAATTGCTCGCTCCAGACGTATATGATGCCGCTCCACGCGCTCATTCAGGCGGGCTATCCTGTGAAGCGAATGATTGTGACAACGCTTCAGGCGGTGAGCGGTGCGGGGTATCCGGGCGTTGCGTCGTTTGATATGATTGACAACATCGTGCCGTTTATCGGCGGCGAGGAAGAGAAAACCGAAAAGGAATGTCTGAAAATCCTCGGCACCGTTTCGGGAGATGAAATCAAAAATGCGGCGCTTCCGGTGGTGTCGTCCACTTGCACTCGCGTTCCTGTCATCGACGGACACACGGCAACGGTGAGCCTTGAGTTCGATTTGCCCGACGACAAAAAGCCGTCCCTCGAGGAAATCGAGCGCGTGTGGACTTCGTTCCGTGCATTGCCGCAGGAACTCAAGTTGCCGAGCGCGCCCGAAAAGCCGATTGTGGTGCGCCACGAAGAAAATCGCCCGCAGCCTCGGCGCGACCGCGATACCGAAAAGGGAATGGCGTGCGTTATCGGGCGGCTTCGAAAGTGCAATGTGTTCGATGTAAAATTTGTTGCGTTGAGCCACAACACCAAGCGCGGTGCGGCTCTGGGTGGCATTTTGAACGCCGAGCTGCTCAAAGCAAAGGGCTTCTTTGACAACCTGTAACACATCGCAAGCAAGGTGCAAAACGCACCTTGTTTTTTTTGCGCATTGCCTGAAAAAGATGTTGAATCACGTTCTGCATAACGGTCGTGTCTAAAAAGAAATTGGTCGCTTTTGGTGCGGGGAGCGAATTTCTAAAAAAACATCGGTCAAAAAATGCAAAAGGGAAGCGTGTCTAAAAGTAGTTTCGTTTGTTTTTGCTCGGCGACTCGTTTTGACTTGTAAAAAGGCGCAGAATTGCGTATTTTTATTGAGTAACACTTTTTATTTTCTACGAGGTTTGTATGGCAGACGAAAAAGAGAATTGCACACACGATTGCTCTTCTTGCGGCAAGGATTGCAAGAGCAGGAATTTGCGCGCGTATTTGCGCGAAGGCTGCTCGGTCAAGCACGTTATCGGAGTGGTTTCGGGCAAGGGCGGCGTGGGAAAATCGCTCGTTACCGATATGCTCGCGGTGAAAATGGCGAAAAAGGGCTATCGCACTGCAATTTTGGACGCAGACATCACTGGACCTTCCGTGCCGACGGCGTTCGGGCTGGGCGGCGTGAAAGCCGAGAGCGAGCAGGGCGCGGACGGTCAGTGGTATTTGAAGCCTGTGAAAAGCAAGGGCGGCATCGAGATTATTTCGATGAATATGCTTTTGCCCGACGAAACCGACCCTGTGTATTGGCGCGGTCCTGTTATCGGCGGCGCGGTGAAGCAGTTTTGGACGGACGTGCAGTGGAAAGACATCGATTATATGTTCGTGGATATGCCTCCGGGAACGGGCGATGTGCCGCTCACGGTGTTTCAGTCGCTTCCTGTGGACGCGATTGTCGTCGTTACAACGCCGCAGCAGCTCGTGCGCGTCATCGTGGAAAAGGCGGTGAAGTTTGCGGCGGGCTTAAAGGTGGCGGTCTTGGGCTTGGTGGAAAATATGAGCTATGTGAAATGCCCCGACTGTAGCCGTGAAATCAAGGTGTTCGGCGAGAGCAATGCGGACAAAATCGCGAAGGAATACGGCATTCCGCTCCTTGCGCGAATCCCGATGGAAGAGCGAATCACTGCCGCCGTGGATTCTGGCGCAATCGAAGAGCTTGACGAAGAGTATCTCGACGCGACGGCGAGCGCAATCGAGGGCTTGAAAAAAGAATAATCGGAGAAAAAGAATGAAGTTAATCTCTGCACCTATGGCAACGCTTTCTCACGAGGCTTTTCGCCGCTTAATCGAACGCTTTGGCGGCTGTGATGAATACTACACCGAGATGATAAACGCAGGCTCGCTGTTGACGATGGGACCGTTTGAGCCCTTTTATCTATTGAGCGAATGTGCGAAAGAAAAAACGGTGTGGCAGCTTACGGGCAGCAAACAAGAGCAGATGATAAAGGCGAGCGCGGTTTTGGCGCGGCTGGACGGTGTGGGGATTGATTTGAATATGGGGTGTTCTGCGCCGCAAATTGCCAAAACGGGCGCGGGCATTGCGTGGATGGAAAAGCCGATTGCAGAAACTGCGGAGTTGGTTCGCGGCATTCGCTCTCAAATCGACTCCGCGGCGGCAGAAACAGGCGGGGCAAAAAAGCGGCTGAGCGTAAAAATGCGCTTGGGCGGCGAGGATTGGAGCGAGGCGGGATTGCTTGCGTTTTCAAAAATGCTCGTCGATGAGGGCGTTGAGCTCATCGCGCTTCACCCGCGCACCAAAAAGGAAAAATACCGCACAAAGCCACAGTACGAAGAAGCGGAGTTTCTCTGCCAAAATCTTTCCATTCCGATTTATGTGAACGGCGATATTGCCGACGCAGAGAGCGCGCGGTTTGCGCTGTCAAAAGCGCCGAGCGTTCAAGGCTTGATGATAGCGCGCGCCGCCGCACAAAAGCCGTGGATTTTCGCCGAGATAAAAGCGGGACTTTCTGGCGGCAGTGCAGAAAAAACGAAAATCGACCTGTACGAAACGGCGGTGCAGTTTATCGACGACGTGGAAAAATACCAGCCGAAAGAGTTCCACAAAACGCGGTTGCAGCGCTTCTTTTCGTATTATTGCCACAATTTTTCGTATTGGCACTACGCACAGACAAAATTGCTCAACGCCCCCGACACCGCCGCTGTGCGCGCCGAGCTTGCCGACTATTTTGCAAAGCAGCCCAGCGACCGTTTTCTTGAAATCGCGCTGTAAATTTCCCGCGCAATGAACTTAGAAAAAAAAGTTGTGTGTTTTTCGTCCGCGCAGTGAACTTAGAAAAAAAAGTTGTGTGTTTTTAGTCTGCGCAGTGAACTTAGAAAAAAAAGTTGTGTGTTTTCTGTCCGCGCAGTGAACTTAGAAAAAAAAGTTGTCTGTTTTTTCTCTGCGCAACGAACTTTTTTTTCTAAGAAGATTTTTTATCGCTCGATTATCGCTCGATGGGCAAAATTCCTGTTTCGGACGTGCTCAAAATCTTAATGAGCGCGCGATTGTAGGCGTTTTCGATGTTTATATATGCCCATTGCTTGTCGGTGCCGCAATAATGCAGGTGAGTGAGCGTTTCGGGGAGCGCGTTTTTTCCGATGTATCTGATGGATTTTTCGAGCGTGATTTCGCTGAGCAAACGGCAGTCTGAAAATGCGTCGTCCAGAATGATTTCGAGCGATTTTGGGAAGCGAATGTCTGCAAGCGAGGTGCAATGTATGAATGCGGAGTTCAAGATTTCTTTCACATTGTCCATTCCCGAAACACTCGAAAGACGCTCGCATTGAAGAAACGTTTCGTTGTTTATGCGCGTGAGATTTGTGCTGATTTTTGCGCGTTCAAGATTTTTGCACGCAAAAAAAGCACGCTCGCCGAGAGAAACAACGCTGTCGGGGATATCGACCGAGCGCAATGCGGTGCAGAGCGAAAAGGCATTATTGCCGATTTCTTTGACGGAATCGGGAATGGCTATGCGCTCGAGTTTTTTGCATTCGCTAAAACAATAGTCTGGAATTGCGGTCAAGGTGCTCGGCAGGCGCACGGAGGCGAGTTTTGAGCAGTTTTCAAATGCCGAGCTTTCAATGCTTTTTACCGAGTCGCCGATGAATACGCTTTGAATGTCTGCGTTTTTAAAGGCGTTTTCTTTGATTGTTTCCACCGTTTCGGGAATAACGAAATCGGTTTTTGTGTTGTCGGTGAGGACGATGAGCGTTTTGCCGTCTGCGCTGAATGCAAATCCGTCGTGCACGTTGAGCGCGGGCGCGTCCACGCTTTGCAGACGGGCGTTTTTAATGAACGTGTATATCTCTGCATTTAAAATGCGTTTGGGCAAAAAAACGAACTCTTCGAGCGCGGCAAGGTGAATGTTTTCCCAATAATATGTCTTCACTCCATTTGCGATGCTGGTGATGACGACTTTTTTTAGTTCGGAGCAGTTTTCGATGAGTTCAAAATCGACTTTTCCCGTGCAAAAAAAGACCGCTTCGCTGCCGTTTATACGTATTGAGCCGTTCATTCTGTCCATAAATGCCCAATCGATGCCGCACAGTTTTGCCGCCGCGATGATTTCGTCTGCGCTGCGCATTTTGTCGGTAAAAACGTCGAGGAATTTTTCAAATGATTCTTTCCATTCGTCGTAGTTTGTGCTTAAAAAAATCGTTGCAACGTTTTGAGCGTATTTCAAAATGACTCGGAAATACAGCATATCGTGGCTGTCGATGATTGCCTCGAAATCTTCGCCGTATTTTTCTTTGTACAGCGCGAAAAATCCGTTCACCACCGACTGCGACAGCGCAGTAAACTTTTGGAATTTGCCTTTTTCTTTGTCAAAAACGGCTTTTGTGGTGAGCGCCTCGAGTTCTTCGTCCCACGGCACCTCGTAATGAAACAAATCGAAGTAATGATGAGAGAACGGAAGACTGCCGTTTTGGTAGCATTGCAAAAGATATTTTGATGCTTCGTCATTGGCACCGCGCGAACTGGCTTTTCGGAGCATTTCAAGACCGCGCTGTTTTTCTTCGTCGGATTTTGCAGATTCAAAGAGCTTTTTGCCATAGCGAAAGAGAATCCGATTTTCTGCTTCCACCGTGGGCGCGGCTTTGAGCGCGTCATCTTCTGCGCCGATTTCAAAGAGCGCCTCATAATGCCCGCCTGCCACCGCCTGCTCCAAAAGCGAACTGTCTTCTTTGCCGCCCAAAAGCCAGAGCTTGTATTGCGCTTCGTGATTGCCGAGTTGTGCGGCTTTTTTGTACCAATAGAGCATTTTGGCGCGCAAATCCTTGATGATGTGCACTTGCGCGCGCGTTTTTTCGGTGTGGCGCGCATAATCTGGCTCGGATAGCCTGAGTTTTTCCTTGATGGAATGCTCCTCGTACCAGCTTGCAAGTTCCATCTGCCATTCTGTATCGCCCGCTTCTGCCGCCTCTTCAATACGCCGCAGTTCTTTCATCTCATCTTCAATATCCATTGCGCTTATTTTTTCCCCTTGAGTTTTTTCGCCAAACCGCGCGCGCCGCCTACCATCGCTTCAAGTGCGTTGAACACGGGCGAACAATGCGCCTTGAGGTCGGCAAGCGTAAACGTGAGCGGACTTTGCATAATGCTCACAATGCGCGCGTCGTTAATCAAATGCACCGCGTTGAACTGAAACTTCGGCTCGGCTATCATCGCTTTTACATCGTCAGGGATTTCCCCCGCTTCCTTGATGCGCATTTGCAATGCCTTGTCCGCCAGCTTGTAATACGGAATGTAGTTTTTGCCCGAAAACTCGCTCGAATAATAGTGAATGATTTTCGCGCCTTTCAAAAACGCCAATCCCCCGTGGCTCGGCTGACAATTCCACTCGCCCGAAAGCTCTTGCATCTTCATTCCCGTGCGATAATTCGCTTCGTTCAATGCGCTCTGGTCGTGCTTATCGTGCTTTTCGTACGCGCTGTATTTCCACGCCTCGTTCCACGCCTTGAACAGCGCGACGCTCTGTGCTTTCTCTGCCTCCGTGTCCGCTTTCGCCAAAATCACGCCGCCGTTGATGTTGCCGCCAAGCGCGCTCGTGCCGTGAAAGCCCAGCTTTTTGTCGCGGGACAAAAAATATTTCTGGTGAATATGCTCGTTCAATCGGCAATGCCCGTCCAAAATGCCGCCCGTCGTCGCCTCCACACGCTCGATGTCGCTCAAATCATCGGCAATAATCGTGTCGCAGTCGATGTAGAGAAAACTGCCCGAAACGTATTCTGGAATTGCGGTCTTAATCAAGCGGCTTCTGTCCACATTCGGCACGTCGTCGGCAAACGGCACGGCGATAATCTCCGTTGCATACTGAGCCAACGCCGCCCTCTTGTTTTCCGCCGTGAACGTCGCCTGTGTCTTGTCGTCCACGAGAACCACAACGTGCGCACTCGGATTGTGCAGTTTAAGCGAATACACCGACATCAGAGCCTGCTCGTAATATAAATCCTTCGTCGTCGAAGTCAAAACATACACATATTTCATTTTTCCCCTCCGCTCTCTGCGCTCTTTACGCCTGTGTTTTCGGAGAAACAGCCTGAGCCTGCTTTGCGGGCTTCACGGCGGCATTTGCGCGCGCAATTTCCTTCTCGATTTCGGCAAGGAACGGCTTGTATGTGTCGCCCTCTACCACGCAAATCGCGTTCAGATACGGCAAAATCTCGTTATTTACCAGCGAAAGAATCTCGCGCTTGATGACATACGCCGATTTCTCGCTGTTCGCCGCGCTCGTTTGCACCGTCGTCTTTGTAAGCGCAGAAAACGCCTCTGCCGCTTCTCTAACGCGCTCGATTCGCTCTGTCATACCGCGAAGGGCTTTAACCGCCTCGGCGATTTTCGGCTCGCTCAAACGCTTCAACATATCGTCCGTCTTTGAATACTGCACGGCGTAACGCTCGCCCGTGATTGCGCGCCCGAACTGTTGCAGCACCGCATAGACCGCCTCTGCCGCCGCCGCTTCGTCCGCAAACGGAGACGCGCACAAGCCCTCGGCGTAGGTGAACAGCAGGCGAATCTCACTGTCGCACGCGCTGTCGGCTTTGTCGAGGCTCGCCGAATCCGTCGCCTTGCCTGTTGTGTCGGAAAGGTGAACACGCTTTGCCTCAAGGTCGGCGAAAAGAGTGTTGATGCGCTCGTTTTTGATGTCCGCTTTTCTGTCTGCGTACAAATTGCCCAAATTTTTCGCTAAAAATGCCACGTCTTTGATTGTCATACTTACGCTTGCTTTCATAAAAATCCTCTCAAAATGAATGTATGGATATTCTAAAGAAAAACGGCGCGTGTTGCAATGCGTATTTTTGGCTATGAGCTCACTTGACGTGCGGACGACGATAGCCAAGTTGGCTATGAGCGTTTTTGAAAGATTTTGACAGATTTTTGCTTTGGCTATGCTCATTTTTGACTGATTTTGACGTAGCCAAGTTGGCTATGGAAATCCTGAAGCGAAAATCGCCATAGCCACCACGGCTGAATGAATTTTCTCTTCAGGACGGCGAAAAAAATTTTTTTTATTCTGTTGACGCGAAAGCGGAATCAAGCCAAATAATGCGCTCTTTTAGCCACGAGGTCATATAGTCCACTTCGGCGCGGTACGTCTTTCGCTGTCGATAGCCTTTTGTATTCGGCCATTGCATCCGCCCGAATCGCTGCCATATCGTGTTGTCAATATTCGCGTCGTACTCAAGTTCTGTGGCAGATTGCAAAATCCATTCTATGCTGTTTTCCACCTTGTCCCGACAGTCTGCCCAGCGCTCTGCAACTTTTTGGCGAAAAAACTCATCTTCCCAAAGCCGCTTAAACCAATGCTGAGATTGAATTAAAAGCCCCTCCGTTTCGCCTGAGCCGTGGTGCTGCGCGTTGCCGCAAGCGATGTCAAAATCCCAAATCGGTCCCATGTGCAATTTTTTGTCCGCGCTCGAATAAAACAAAAAACACGAATCTTGAAAACGTGCGTCGTGATTTTTTGTGTATTCGTTAATCAAGTACCAATCCACGAAACTTTCTAAATCAACGAACTCTCGGTAACCTGTTTTTTCATCTTTGAAGCTGTCGGAAAACAGCACATTTTCAAAATCCTGTAATTTCTTTTCTGCCGCTCGATAATAGTCGATTGTTTCGCCCTTTTTTTCGCGAATCGAAAACTTTACCCCCTTGGTTGATGTAAAATTCCATTCCCGATTAAGACGCGAGTTCACTTCTGCCAAAAAAGAGCCGTCGTCAAGGTTAAGCCGCGCTGGAGAGATTTCCAGCTTTTCCATAAGTCCATAAAGCCCCAGATATTTATTGTTCAACACGAGGTGTACGAACTGCGTTTTTGCTGTCCAGCCCGCGTGGTCAAAGATTTCTGCGCCAATATGATACGAATAGACGTTTCTTAGCGACGTTTTGTCGGTAACGTTGGCTTGAAGCACCCATTTTCGCGCCGCGTTCATTCCAAAAAGCTCTTTTTCCTCGTCCAACTTCAAAAGATACGAGCGTTTATTTGTGTAAATAGTATTCCAAGTGGAGTTTCCGTGCCCGCGAATACGGCATTTTAAGCCGCGTGTATCGCCTATTTGCATTTCAGCTTCTGCAAAATCCTTGCAGAAAAGCACTTCTGCTCTGCGATAATTTTCTTTTGAATTGACAGCCTTCAAACCGTCGGTCGTGATAATTACAAACGGGAGATTTGAGTTTTTTAGACCAATATAGTGATTGAGTTGTGCTTCTGCAGAACGTCTAAAATTGTGGGCAAAACTCACGAAAAGCAAAAAAAAGAATAACGAAAATAAAAAAGAATAGCGTTTTATACTCATAATGCTTGACAGGTTACCGATTAATCGGTAACCTGTCAACTATGCAGACAGAAAAAAAATGGCGGCACGAATACAAATATCTTTCGCCTGAATACATCTTGACCGCCCTCGAAGCTCGCGCAAAGTGCGTGCTTGAAACCGACAAACACACGGGGGACGCGGGATTTTACGCAATTCGCTCGATTTATTTCGACGATTATCGAAACACCTGCTATTTTGAAAACGAAGACGGCACTGACCCGCGCGAAAAGTTCAGAATAAGAGCCTATAACTGCTCGAAAGAGCGCATTTCGCTTGAGCTCAAGCAAAAAGAGCGGGGCAAATGCCACAAGGTATCTTGTCCGATGAGTTTGGCGATGACGGAGGAGATTATGGCGGGGAAAATCCCGAGAATCGACAGCGATACGCCGTATCTCATCAAAAAGCTCATTTGCCAAATGCACAGCCGCGCGCTCCGTCCTGTCGTCATCGTCAGCTATGAGAGAGTGCCGCTTGTCTATCGAGCAGGAAATGTGCGCGTAACGTTCGACCGCAACATTCGCTCTAGCGCAGACATCGCGGGATTTTTTGCGAGAGATGTGCCGAGCCGCCCGATTTTGAGCGTGAACACGAATATGATTGAAGTCAAGTTCGACGAGTTCCTGCCCGATTTCATCAGCGAGATTTTGCAGACAACACGGCTTTCTCAAACGTCGTTTTCTAAGTATTATTTATGCCGCCGTTATAATATGGCTGCAGAAAGATTATAAGAAAGATTATCGGGTCAAGCCCGATAATGACACTGCAATAAGCATTGTCGAAATTAAGCAACTGTCATTGCCGTGCTTGACGCGGCAATCTATTAGGAGCAAAAGAATGACATTCAAAGACATTTTCAAAAAATCATTTCTTGAGGGATTTTCGCGCTACGATATGTCGCCCGTGAATATCATCATCGTTATGGCGATTTCGTCGGTGTTTGCGCTGTATATCTTTTTGGCGTATCGGCTTTTGACGCGGAAGACGTTTTATTCAAAGACGTTTAATATTTCGCTCGCGGCGGTTACGGTGATTACGACGGCGGTGATTTTGACGATTCAGTCAAGCGTGGTGATTTCGCTCGGTATGGTCGGTGCGCTTTCTATCGTGCGCTTTAGGACGGCGGTGAAAGAGCCGATGGACTTGGCTTTTATGTTCTGGGCGATTTCGACGGGAATTATCTGCGGCGCGGGATTGGCGGAGATTGCGTGTGTGCTCGCGTTTGTTTTGACGATTGCGCTGTTTGTGCTTGACCGCATTCCTGTGGGCAAAGCTCCTGAAATCCTGATGATTAGCGCGGAAGGATATGACGCAGAAGAGGGGATTGTGGCGGTTGTGAAAAAGTACAGCGCGTATTACACAATAAAAAGCCGCTCGCTTGCGAACAATCGGGCGGACTATGTGATTGAGCTGCGTGCAAAGCCAAACGCGGACGCGAGCTTGATAAAAGAAATATCCGCGATTAGCAGTGTGTCGTCTTCAAGTATGCTCCGCCACGACGGCGAAGTTACCGTTTAGGCTTTTTCTTTTACAAGGTCGTCAAGCACTTGCACACTCACTTCCGAAATCTGCGCAAGTTGCTTGTCATTCGTCAAAAACACATCGCATTTTGCATACTGCGCGGTCGCAAGATGAATTGCGTCCATACCTTTTAATCCAGCATATTTCGCGCGGAGTTTTGCGGCGATAGTTGTAATCTCATCATTCGCCGCAACGAGAGTTAGATTCAAAAGAGCCTTGAACTTTTCAAAATCTTCAATTTTTTCGCGATTATTCAGACGAAATGGAACGACTAAATATTCTGTGTTCAGCAATGTTGACGAAAAGAATTGAACTTGGTTATCCAAGCCGTATTGAATCAAGCTTTTTACAGACTGCTTATACGGCTCTTTGTTGTCCAAAAAATAAATGACAGGCGCAGTATCGAAATACATCTTATCGATTATCATCGCGAATGCTCCGAATATAGCTATTCACATTTTCAGGAAATATTTGTCCGCCTCTGCCGCTTAGAGCTTCTAAAGCCTCCATACGTTCTTCGACACTCATTGCATCAACAGCTTTTTCTACATAAATAGAAACGGTTGCGCCGTCGTATTCTTTCGGGATTTCCCTATCGAGTACGACGGTTTGTCCGTGGATTTTTCCGTTTAGTGTTGCTATCATAGAAGCCTCCTTTTTGAACTTTAGGCAATGTGCGCGATGGCGGGGGGATTTTCGAGTTCGGCGAGTTTGTTTATCATATAATCCGCCGTCAGCTTGCCAGCCTCCCCGATGTGCTGCCATGCTTGTGCCTTATACTTCGCGCGCAATGCTGCAAGCTCTGGGCTGTCGGAAGCGTTCTTGATGACCTCCGCGATGTTCGGGAAATCCTCTTCCTTGATGGGAATACCGATTTTCTGCAATGTTGTAACCGCCCACGGTTCGTGTCCTGTGTCGTAAATATCGTACGGCAGCAAATCCATCTCGGCATTCGCGTACATAACAGGTTTGTCGCACAAAAATGTATAATCGTAGACGATGCCAGAAAAATCCGAAATCATAATGTCTGCTTTCTTGAGCGAATAAATGTTGTCGCGCTCATTGTCCCATACCAGATTTTTCGCGTCTTTGTAACGCTCGTGCAATCGGTCAAGCATATCTTTTTCGCTGATTCGGCTCTGCGGATGCGGGCGCACGATGATTCTCATACCGCTTTTCACGAGCGGGTCGAGCAATTTTTCGCCGTAAAGCCCCAGCAGCGCGCTCTTTCCCCACGACGGACTGACCAAAACGGTGAACTCGTGGTTCTCTTCGGCAGGAATGGCGGCGATTTTCTCTTTGAGCACATCGAGATAAGTGCAGCCGACGGTGATGAGCTCTTTGGCAGGAAGGTTGCGCTGTTTTTCGAGCAATCGAATGTCGTCTGCCTGATAATCGCCCGTCATCAGCACGCTGTCAAAATAATCCAAGCCGAACAGACGGTACATCGTTGAGTCGGTGCAAGAGTGGAAAATGTGGCTGTAATGCTTCACGTTTTTGCTTCGCTTGAGCTGATATACCTGCAATCCCGGTGTCGTCATCAAAACAATCCCCGCCGAAAGCATATTCAGCTTTGCATACGCGACGTTTCCCGTGCCGATACATTCCGCTTTTACAAACTCAAACTTTTTCTCAAAAATCGGGTCGTCCGTAGTGCCTGTGAAATAGGTCAGCTCGATTTTGCGCCTCTCAAACTCTTCGGCGACGGGCAGAAACACAGTGTAATATCGCTTGTCTTCGCAGTAGACGACGTATTTTTTGTAGGATTTATCAATTTCTGCGCCTTTTTTCCCTGCGAACAAGAGCTTGAGCTTCAACAGCAGAGCCTTTGCCAAAAAAAACAGCGTTGCCGCCGCGCCAATCAAGATTGAAAACAACATAGACCCTGTTCCCGGGTCAATATAAAGAAGCATATTTTTCTCCGTATAAACAAAAGTGCTTGACTACAATCAAGCGGTTATGCTTGACTATAGTCCTGCACTAGTGCTTGACCATAATCCTCTCATACCGCTTGACTATAATCATCTCACACCGCTTGACTATAATCCAGCGGTGTGCATTTACTATTTTTCGATAAACTCCTTAATCAAATCGCGCACTTTATCCATATCCGCTTTTGGCGCGACGGTTATGCGCATTGAAAGCCTGCCTGCCTCTGTCCAAAGGCGCACGAGATAGCCGTTGTCGGCGAGGTAGTCTTTGAGTGCCTGCACATCGATGCCGTCGAAGTGGATAAAGATGAAGTTCGCTGCAGAATCAAACGCCTTTACGCCTTTGATTTTGTTGATTTCGGCAATGAAATCCGCTTTAAGCTGAATGATTGTCTTGGTCAACTCATTGTAATATTTCTTGTCTTCCAATGCGGCAATCGCGACTTTTCGACCGATGTTAGACACGCGGAACGGATTAAGGTCGAGCTTGAACACCTGACGCGCCATCGGAGTGCAAAGACCGTAGCCAATGCGAACACCTGCCAAGCCGTAGAGCTTTGAGAAAGTGCGCGCAAAAACGACGTTGTTGTATGTGGTCAAAAGATATTTTGCGTCGTATTTCACGGTTGAGAAGCCCAAATATGCTTCGTCCACGATGACGAGCGATGTCGGGTTTTCTTTGATGACGCGCTCAAGGTCTTTCGGGCTGATAACTGCGCCTGTCGGGTTGTGCGGCGTGGTGATGACGATAATGCGCGGCTTTTTCGACGCGGCTTCGCTCATCAAGCCGTCAATGTCGAACTCGTATGCGTTCTCTCCCGGCTTGATGTCGTAGTATGCAGGCTTTGCAAAGTGCAGCTCGATAACTGATTTGTAGTAGTTCCACGCTGGCGCAGAAATCAAAACAACATCGTCTTTGTTCAGCACGAGCGTCATAATCGTCTTGATAACGTCGGAAGAACCAGAGTGAATGAAAATGCTGTCTGTGCCGAGCTCGGTTCTCTTTGAAATCTCGACTGCAAGAGCGTCGTCGCGCGTGAGGTCGTAAAGATAGAGGTCTTCCATCTTTGCGTTGTGCAATACGTCGAGGCACTTTGGAGATGGTCCAAAGAGATTTTCATTGACGTGCATACGTCCCGTGAGCTGCTCTGTTGCAACGACGGAATACTGCTTTGTGTCGGTGTAATTTGAGAGGTATGAAATGCGCTGTGTTGAGTTTACGAGTTCCTCTTCCTGAAAGAACTGGTCGATGAAGTCTTTGAAGTTCGGATAGAACTGCAAGATGTCTTCTGTGGTGTCGAACTCTTTGCATTCCGCGTCGTCGTAGCGTTTGATTTTCATCAAAAGCTCGGTGATGTGCTTAATCTGGAAATCGTCCCAGAGCATATATTTCATATCTGGGTCGTAGTATTCTTTGACCATCAAGTCAACAAACTTTGCGCTGAAACTCTTTGAGAAAAATGCCTCTCCGATGGTGTACCACGCCTTTTCGCCGCCTTTTTTGACCGATGTCATATAGCCGCGGTCGTCGAGTGATTTGACGCAGTATTCATTGCAGAACTCGTCTGAATACAAACAGCCGTAGTATGAATCATAGACGTAATCGCGATAGACATTGTGTGCAAACCAGTTGTCAGAGCAGCAGATATAAGATGCCTTGATGTAGTCTTTTGCAGCGTAGAGCGAAGACATATTGTTTTTCTCTTCCCACTCGTTGTTGTCGATGACGATGAGTTCAGGATATTTTTTCGCCATTTCGTAGTATCGCTCTTTGAGATATCCGACGACAAGGACGATTTCTTTGATGCCTGCGTCGTGCAGCTGCTTGATTTGGCGTTCAACCATTGTGTCGCCTTTTATCTCGAAAAGACCTTTCGGCAAATAGTTCGACAATGGCATACAGCGGCGGCTTCGTCCTGCTGCCATAATGATTGCATTGTCAACCTTGTACGGCGCGAGGGCTTCCATTCCTGCGTCTGTAACACAATCCTTTTCAACCCAACCCGCTTTAGTGCAAGCGAGAACTGTGTCTTTTGAAAATGTTGCTGTGTCTTCGCCTCTGCGCACAGCCATAAGATAATCGAATTCTTGTTCGGTCATAATCTATAAAACTCCTACAGATGATATATTCATTCTATTGTTATTCAATAGATTTTTCAATGATGTTAATGCCCGTTTTTCCAGTTGTCAGGATTGAAAATATCATCATGTACACTGTACCATTCGTTAGGCTTTGCAGTATAGGTGTATTTTCCGTTTTTCATTGCTGTATTGTTGTGATTCATAAATAAATGCTGTTCGCCCTGCTTTTCGGACATATCAATATTCTTTTTCGTGTGAGGGTGAATTGCTAGACCATTATTCTGCTCGTTCTCTTTGAGGTCGTGAGTGCAGAGAAACGGCACATCGCATTGCGTCATAAAAGTGTTGTCAATTTTTAGCTCTCCTTTATCATCAAAATCCTTAAAAAGCAAAAGCGGATTGCAACCTTCGACTTGACACACATTATTGTTTTTGAAAACACTAGTGCGGATTAAAACGCCGTGGTCAGACGCAATGACAATTCGTGTATTATCATACATACCTTCTTGTTTTAGATACGCAATCCATTTTGCTACAAGATGAATGCTTGCCGCTGCTGAATAATAATCTGCCATATTGCCAAATGCGCTGTTGCTTGCTTTTATGTCGTCAATATCTTTGGGAAGTGTGTATTCTGGTGCATCTAAATACATCGGTTCATGCGGAAGCAGATTGTGAATAATCGTAAACGTGTCATTTTTTGCGTTAGAATCGGTGAGTTCTGGCAAAAAATCTAGCCCAGAATACGAATCGACGAAATTATCAGTATCTTGCAGTGTTTGCGATGACCAATAACTTTTTTTGTATATCGTTTCCCTCATAATCGCCGGCGCACAGCAAAAGAAACTAAGCCAAATAAAATTACGCTTTATCAGAGTGCTTTTCACTGGCAACATATTGCTTCCGTGTCGGGAATACCATATTTTGCGGTATGTTCCATTTGTACGAACTGTTTTTACTTTCGGGTTGTCCTTGAAAAAGCCCTGTTGCAATTCAGCGTCTTCTGGATTTGCGAATGTTGTCTGAAATCCCATTTCGCTGAATAAAACGGGCATTGTGCTGATTCCCTCATTGACCTTATCAATCAGCTGCATGATTTCCCTTGCATTTGTCTGTTCAGGGCGATAATCATAGCCCCCAAGCATAGCAGGTGAACCGACTATTGTATGAAGTCCGTAAGAAATTGTATTCGGATAATAGGTAAAGCCAGAATAAATTTCAGAAAGCTCTGGACACTCTTTTATGATTTCGGGAAAGAAAGAAGAAGTGAAACGGTCTAAAAAGAACACTACAATATTTCTTTTTGTTTTGGAAAGAGAATAAATCGGTTCTATTTCATCTGATTGCAATTCAGCAACAGGTTCTAAGAGCTTATATTTTTTCTGAATGCTTGCTGTATGAAGCAAAGAAATGGCAGAGAGCGCGAAAATGAAAATAGTCAGTCCCCCCCCCCCCATACTTTTTACTTTTTTTAACCGAACGAGAATGCACAGCAAAGATACTGCAATCGCAAGGACGAAAATATTAAAGAGTGAAAATGGAATATTTGTTTCTGGACCTTTATCGAAAACAAGACTAGAGGAGAGATTGCCGTAATTGCCAGAGAAAACAAATGCGTTTATGAGCGCACCAGATGAAAGAAAAAGCGCAATGAGCGTAAAATTTGAGCGCAATGTAGTCTTTTCGTTTGAGAACAAAAAGAAAAGAGCGAGTGGCCAAAAAAGGCAAAAGCCTGCCGCTTGCGAAAATGTATTGAACAAAAAATACAGAGGAGAACCATAGCCATCGATATTTGAAAACTCTGCGGGCGAAGAATAGATTACCGAAGATGGCAACATAAATCCTGTGAGAATACAGAGCAGAACACAAGAAATCAAGAAGAGTTCTAAGCACGTTTTTTTGTCGTTAATGCAGAAATACGAAAAGAATAATTTTGCGCCTTTTAGTAAAATCGGAGAAAGAGGAATAATAAGACCTGCAACGGCAAGCAACATTCTGTTTCCGAAGTTGCCCGTGTGTACAAAGAGCAGATAAATTGCCGAAAGCGCGTAAATAACGACAGCGATACTATACAGCAATCGAATCATCAGCATTTTGGGCAATTTATAGCAGATATTTTTGAGTGTGGAAAAAATATTATTCATCGTCCAATACAGCACAAGTCCTGCGGGCATATTGTAAAGAAGAACGAGAAAAATACCTGCGCTTACAAAAATCTGGATTTTTTCTCTTGTTTCGTGCCCGCGAGAATAGATTAAGCCAGACGTAATATTGATAAGCGTCATCGCTATTGGAAGTACGTTTATGGTAAACTTACCGATTTTGAATAGCGCGTCTGCCTTTCCCATATCGCTGATAAATAAAAACGAAGAGCCTTGCAATTGCTGTAAATGAGCCAAAAATGAATACGCCGCAATAAAAAACGGGATTTGAATCAATAGACCGAAACTTGAGCGCAACGCCATAAGCGGATGATAATGCTGTTGGCGGTAATAGGTGGAAATCATCATATACTGCTCGTCGCCTTTGAACGCCGTTTTGATTCGCTGAATTTGTTTTTTCATACGGTTTTGTGTTTCGCGCTCAATTTCTTGCCATTTTTCCGCAGTGATATAGAGAGGCAGGCAGAGAAGCGTAAAAATAAGGCTTACTCCGATAATAGAAATACCTTGATTTTTGGAGGCAACAGAAAACAGCACATAGAAAAATTCTATGATTTGTTTTATTGGATAAATTGTAAGTGAATATAAAAATGAAAGCATAAATATTCTCCTAATCTGAAATTGTTTCTCGGCTCCAGCTCGAAGCCTTGAATATACTGTCTTTCACGCGCCACCATTGGTCTTTTCGGACGGGGTAGGTGTGTAAGTTTTTTAAGAGCCACGCTTGATGTACATCGCTTGCAGACACAACAACACCGTCTTTCTTGATGTCGGTTGTGTCGAGCGGAACGGCTTTGTTGGTAAACGGATTCACCGGATTTTCGATAACGCCCGAAAGCGCAAGGCTTGGAACATCGCCGTTTGTCATAAATGTCATATCAGTTTTGAGTGCCCCTGTTGCGCCGAAATCCTTCATCATCAAAAGCGGGTGAAAATGACCTCTTCCCGTGTATTTATCGCCTGCAATTTGGTCGTCAAGCGCAGAATCCGCTTCAATACAGTCTTCTGTTGTTGCGCGCCCGTGGTCTGCAACAAAAATAATGCGCGTGTTGTCATAAACACCGTTTGCTTTGAGATATTTTATCCACGTTGCTAATCGCTTGAATGCCGCCATATTCGTGTGATATGCCTCTTCGTCCTTAAAAGCTGATGTGCCGCGGTCGGTGATTTTCGCTGCAGGAACGTAATCAGGAGCTTGCATAAAAATGCTGGAGTGCGAAAGCTCATTGACCATACACACATACGCCCCTTCGTCCGAATCTGAAAAATCGGTGAGTTCGCTCAAGAAGTCAAGCGGCGCATAGTTGTCGATGACGTTGGTGTATGATGTCGTGCTGTCATTCGAGTTCCAGTATTTGCCCTTGAGATAAATGATTTCACGAAGCACAATCGGACTTTCGCGGAAAATGCTGAAAATAAACAGATTGTGGCGCAATAAATCATCGGTGTTGTTTAGGTTTTCGCCGTCTGTGTGCGCTTTGTACCACGCCGTCGAATATTTGCCGATTGTCTGATAGCCTGAGATTTTGTCGTAGCCGTCCGTTATCGACACGTCCGCATACGCCGAATAATTTGCCCACGACGGGTCGGTAATCGTTGCGCTGAAATTGCCCTGCTCGGTGAAAATGCGAGGCAAAAGAAGCAGAGCTTCGTTTGTTTTTTGCCACAAAAACTCGTCTTTGCGCTTGTTCATTTCTAGCGGCGAATACTCATAGCCCCCGTAAACAAGCGGTGCGCCCTGCATTGTGTGCCCGTTGAATGAAACCGTGTTTGGATAAAACGTGAAGCCTGAAAAAATATCGTCGAATGAAGAATCTTCTTTGAACATCTCTTCAACAAACTGACTTTCTGCGCGGTCAAGCATAAACACAACAACGTTCTGCGCTTTTTTGGACAAATGGAAAATCGGCTCTATTTCCATTTCGTTTAGATTGCCGTTCGCCACGATTGCGCTGTATTCTTTTTTGATTGCCGCTGTGTTCGACGCGGCGAGTGCGAGCATTGCAAAGCAGATTATCGCATACGAATAAGTGAAAATCTTTCCCTGTAATTTTCCGATTGTCAATGCGACGAAAACGAACGCTATGAGCAAAACAGCGATGTTTATTATTGATTCAAACGAAACTGTTTTGAAATCGACTGCATTCAGAAATGTTAGAGTTGCCGAAATATCGCCGTAATTGAGCATAAAAACAAATGAATTGAGCAGTGCCGAAAGCGAAAGAAATGCCATAAAAAAGCACAAAATCGTTTGTATTTTTTTGCTAAATAAGAAATAAATGCACAATGTCCAAAACAGGAAGAATCCTGCCGATTGCGAAAGTGTTACTGCAATGTAGCCGAGCGGATTCGGATTTGCTCCAAGACCTGAAAACTCTATCGGCGAAGAGGAAATGAGCGAGGTTGGAATTGTCAAGCCTGAAAGAATGAACAAAAGCGCACACGAAAGCACATAAATCGTCGTGCGTGTTTTGTTGTGTTCAAAAAGCGGCGTTAAAAATCGGTTTGCAATGAACTGAATTGCGCGCAAAATGAGCGGAATGCAGTAGATAACGATGACTGCAAAGACGAAAATTGCTTTGTATGACGTTTTGGTTTTAAACACAAAAAGCACGAAAAGCAATGCGGGAATGCACAGTACGCAGACGGCAAGCCAGAATGTTTTGAGTGGATTTTTGAGTTTGTAGAAAATATTTTTGACGAGCGAGAAAATATTGTTGAATGTCCAATAAAGCACCAATCCCGCAGGTGAGCCATAAAGCACAACAAGAAAAATCGTCGCCATTACGAAAATCTGGATTTTTTCGCGTGCGCCGTGTCCTTTGGAATACACAACGCCAGACGTGCAGTTAATCAGCGTCATCGCAATCGGAAGCACGTTCACCGCAAAGCCGCCGACAGAAAAAAGTGCGTCAGGCTTTCCCATATCGCGAATAAATAAGAAGCTCTCGCCTTGCAAATCGGGCAAATGCGAAAGATACGCATACGCGGCAAGAAAGAACGGAATCTGAATCAGAAGCCCGAAACTTGAGCGCAATCCCATAATCGGACTGTAATGGTGCTGCTTGTAAAACGTTGTCGTCATCATATAGCGTTCGTCGCCCGAAAATGCTTTTTTGATGCGTTCAAGCCCCGCTTTCATTTTATTCTGCGTTTCTCGCTCGACTTCTTGCCAATGCTCTGCAACGGCATACAGCGGCAAGCACAAAAGCGTAATCGCCACGCTCACACCGATAACCGAAAGCCCTGAATTGTGTGTAATTTTGTCCACCAGCGTGTATGCGATTTCAATAATCGTATACAGCGGATAAATGATAAGCGTATAAAGAAAATTCATCTAAAAAATCCCTATCTTGTGTTCATTTTATAAACTAAAAAGCGCACTATCAAGCCATTGTGAACGCTTTTTCAAAAAATCTATCATATACTCAACTTCGCTCTCGTATGTTTTGCGTTTTTTCCAGCCGGGAGCGTGAGGCCATTGTCTGTGCCCGATGTTTTTCCACACAGCATCGTTAAGCAGAACTGCGGCTTTGAGCGAAGAGGCTTCTTGTTGAATAAAATCAAAACTTGCCGTAACAGCTTCCCTCTTTTCTCTCCATTTTTGCTTTACCAATTCTTTGAACGCAGGATTTTCGAATAATGCTTCGTACCATACCGCGTTTTTTATCCAAAATCCTTCGGGTTTATCGCAGTCGTCCCAGCTGATATTTCCTGCTGCAATGTCAAAATCCCACGCAGGACCCATAAAGATTTTGTTTAGCTTGCTGTCATAATACAAATAACAAGATGAGCCGAAATTTGCGTCGTGGTTTTTGGTGAGTTCATTTATTAAATACCACTCTGCAAAAGAAGATACATCAAACATTTCAAGCGAAGACGAAAAAAGTTTTTCCTCTGCAAGCCGCACAATGCTTTCTCTTCTTTTCATCTCATTTTCATCAGCATGTATCGTTGTTCTGATTGAAAATCGAACGCCGTGTTCGCTGGTGAAATTCCATTCCTTGTTTAATCGAGAGTTTACCGCAAAAACAAAAGAGCCGTCGTTTTCGTCCACGGGAACTCTGCCGCTGACCGCTTCAATTTTTTCGTAAATCTGATACAGACCGTTGTACTGCCCGTTCACGAACAGCGAAATATAGCGGCTTTTGGGTGTCCAAGGAAGCGAATTCCACACGCGAGAGGCAAGATATTCCGCATAAAAATTGCGCAGCTGCGTTTTATCGGCGGTGTTTGCCATCAGCACCCATTTTTCTGCCGCTGGAAGTCCCAAAAGCGATTTTTTCTCTCCGAGTTTGAGCAAATACGGCTTTTTGTACAATTCTCGAGTTTGCCATGTTGTGTTTCCTCTTCCTCGAATTTTGCACGCACCAAAACTCTCTTCGCCTGTTGCCTCGTCAATGAGAACATATTGTGCATTGAGATATTTTTCTTTGGATTTTATTTTTTTTGCGCCCTCTGTTTCAATCGTTAAGACGGGAAGTCCGAGCGCACGGCAATCATCTAGCGTAATCTCTGCCGAAAATGCTGCATACGCAATAAATAGCAATGCAATGGTAAAAAACGAGAAAAAAACAATAAACGAAAAAGAATGTCGAAGTATTTTCATACGGCAAACTAAAATATTCTCCTCGGTATTGCAACCTTAAATTGTTCTCCGTCTTTATCGTTTTCAAATTGAATGTCGGGCTGTTTTTTTATCGCTCTTGCGATGCCAGACCCAAGCCCGCGATAATTCATCAGTTTTGACGCATAAGACACAACAAGATTATTGCGAATAACGGCATTTCCCATTTTTATATTTTCGATTGTGAGCGAATTTGGCAGACAGCCTGGACTTATGATTTCAATGCGGTCGTCAAAAATCAAAACGCGAACGGGCGCATTTTTTGAATAATCGCGGTGCGTCAGCGCATTCTGCACAAGTTCCTGCAGAGCAATTTCTGAAATTTCCAAAATTCCTGTACTGTTAAAATCCTGTCCCTGCTGTGTGTGATGAAGATTTCTCTTAAAAAAATCCATTGTTTCTTCAAAAATCTTTGGGATTGTGCCTGTGATGTCCTGACTGTCGCGGTATTCTGTTCCTGCAATGTCATTTGCGTAAAATGAAACGGCTTTTACGCAAAATGCAGGGCGGAATTTCTGCGGATTTTTTGCAAAAAACAATAGTCCGCCCAAAGTCAGCCGTTCATCTTTCACAATATTCAGATTTTTGCAAATCTTTTGTGAAACATCTTCGCTGCTGTGTTCGTCGCCGTCGATTTTTGAAAGATAAGAGGCAACTTTCTCCCTGTCGATGTCAGAAAAATCCGTATTAGGAACAATCATTTCATCAACATAAATCAAACCGCTTTGCTGAAAAAGCCTGATTTGCTCGTTATTATCCGTGAGCCGCCGTTTATCGCCGCCCTGTTTTATCCAGATAATGCCAAGAGTGTCTTTATACGGTTTTGCGATTCCCTCTTCAATTTCCGCAACTAAAACTCTCTTTGCATTTTCGCCGCTTCCCACCGAAACAACTTCCGTGGTTATAAAAATCTGTGGCTTTACCAAATCTGTAGCGATAGAAGCAATTTTGTTTCCAATTTCTTGAATTGCGCTATAGTCAAGCCCGCAGATTTCGCCAGTCTTGTCTTTTACGCCAAAAATAATTTTTCCGCCTTTTGAGTTTGCCATAGCGACCATTTCGGCGGCAATGCTATTATGATTGTCGAGTAATTCTTTGAATTGGACGCGGCTCGTTTCTCCGCACGCAACGATTTCTTTCAGTTCGCTCTCTGTCATATTATTCTCCGAACGGAAAAATCTGTTTCCAGTTTTCTGCCTTGAAAATATCGTCTTTCACTGTCCACCAAACATTATTCGGAATCGTTAGTTTTGTGTGATAGCGGTTTCTTGTGCTTTCTGCCTGCGGCTTGCAGATTTTTACATACTCTTGCTTTTCCGCCTCGCTCATCGCATATTTTGTGTGCGTAAAGGGATTTTCGGCGTTTTCGATAATGCCAGCCGTCGCAATCGCAGGCGTGTCGGCATTAGTCATAAACGTCATATCGCGGTTGAGATGTACTCCGTCTGCGCTTGGCGTTCTGTCGTTGAAATCCTTGACGATAAGGCTTGCCGTAACGTGCTCCACGTTGAACGGCATTCCCGCGACCTTCTCGAACTTCCCCGTTTCAATCGGTGCGCCGTGGTCAGAAACAATAATAATCCGTGTGTTGTCATACAAATCGTTCGCTTTGAGCCAATCGCAGAACGCCGCGTAGCAGCGCATTGTTCCTGCCTGCGTGTTGTATTGTGCATTGCGCGACCATTTGTCTGTGCCGAATTGAGTTACTTCCTTTACAGGCACATAATCGGGATACTGCAAAAGACTCGGCTCGTGCGTGGCGAGATTATCAATCATCGTCAGCGTGCTTCCTTCTCCTGTGCCGTCAAATAATTCAGGAAAATACACAAGGCAGGAATAATTGTCGATGAATTGCGAAAAATGGTCTTTGCGTCCGTCCGTGTTCCACCATCGTTTGTGGTGCACAAGGCGGCGAAGCACGGGCGGAAATGTTTTGAAAATCCCGAACATAATGAAATTATGCTTTATGCTCTCGCTCACGAATTTTGTTTTTTCAATGCCGTTCTGTTTGTACCAATAATCCGAATATACGCCCTGCGTCCACACACGGTTAATGTACGGATACCCGTCATACATTGCGGTCAGCGGCTCTTTGTCGAAGTTTTCATACGGCAAATCAGAAACGGTAACATTGAACCCTGCGTCGTGAAAGCTCACAGGAAGAGAAAGAAGCGCCTCGTTGTGTTTTTTCTGCAATGTTTCCGTGTCGCGCTTATTCATCTCGGCGGGAGTGTAGCTGTAGCCACCGAAAATGCCAGGAACACCGAGCATAGTGAGAGGACCGAGCGAAACCGTGTTTGGATAAAATACAAAGCCGTCGAAATGGTCTGCTAAATCGGGTTTCTCTTCAAAAACTTCGTCGATAAGCGGCGAAAAAAGGCGGTCTTGCATAAAAATGATAACGTTTTTGCCTGTCTTTGAAAGATGATACACGCTTTCAATCGAATCGCGCACTTGTGGCGGTGTCATTTTGGAAAACGAATCGGAGATAATCGAAATATTGCGGACAGAAAGAGCTGACAGCGAAAAAAGCACAATCGCAGCGCACGGAATGAGGATTTTTGCCTTTTTGCTCAAGATGAACACAATGGCGCAGAATGAAACGAGTGCTAAAAGCGCATTGAGTGCAATTCTCGGCAGGGTGTCGCTAAAAAACTGAGCCTCCATAAAATCGAGGTTCTGCGTCATCGGACCGTAATCGCCCGTGAAGCAAAAGTTGTTGATAAGCGCGTATACCGCCAAAAAAGCGGCTCCGAGAGTCAAAATCTTTTTGATTCTTTTTCCGAAGAGCGCGTAAAAGCACAGCGGCCAAAACACATAAAAGCCCAGCCCTTGAAAAAACGGTGTCCACAAAAACACAAATGGCGAGGTATAGCCGTCTACAAAAGCAAACTCCTGCACCTCGCTTTCCATCAGCATCGACGGAATGGTCAATCCCGTTAAAAACGCAATCAAGAGCGCAGATAGCACAAAAACGGCACAGCGGACATTCGCGTTTTCGCTTATGTCGGCTAAGAACGTATCGATGAAGCGCAGAATGATTTTTATGAAAATCGGGGAGGCAATAACTGCCGCGCACATCAATGCAAAGAGCGCGCGAAGTTCTATTTTCAGCCCGCCCATAAAAAACGCCGCCGCAAGAATTCCCGCAGCGCACGCCACAGAAGCAATGCAGTAAAGCACTTTGAGCGGATTTTTGAGCTTCATAAAAATATTTTTCACGAGCGAAAGGAGATTGTTCATCGTCCAATACATCACCAATCCCGCAGGAGAGCCATAGAGCAGCACCAAAAAGAGCGCGGCAGAAACATAAATCTGCACTTTTTCGCGAATGCTGTCGTGTCCTTTTGTATAGACCGCGCCAGAAACGCAGTTGATTGCCGTCATCAAAATCGGCAGAATGTTCACGCTAAAAGAGCCGATGTGGAACAGAGCGTCCGCACTTCCCATATCGCGAATGAACAGGAACGATGTGCCTTTGAGGTTTTGCAAATGCGACAAAAATGAATATGCCGCGATAAAAAACGGAATCTGAATTAAAAGCCCGAAACTTGAGCGCAGAGCCATCATCGGATGATAATGCTGCTGTCGGTAATAGGTGGAGAGCATCATATACTGCTCGTCGCCCTTGAACGCCTTTTTTATGCGCTCCACGCGGCTTTTCATCTTTTTTTGCGCGAGACGCTCTTTTTCCTGCCAATCTTCTGCCGTGATGTACAGCGGCAAACAGCACAGCGTTACCACAAAACTCAAACCGATAACTGACAGCCCAGAACTTTTTGTGAGTTCTTCAAAAAATATATAGCAAATTTCGAGGAGTTGTCTTAATGGATAGATAATCAAATTATAGAAAAACATAGAGATACAATAGCGCATTTTTCTTTTTTGGTCTATCGGCTTTTTTGCCCCTTGTGCGCTTCACTCGCTTGCGATATTTTTCCCTTTCGGCTTTAGAAGTAATTTTTCCGCAGAAATTAGAGATTTTAGAGATTTTTCAAAATTTCTTTAAAGAAAAAGGCGATTTTATTTTTTCGGAAGCGATTTTTTTAGCGAAAACGGCGGCTTTGATTTTTGGGAAACAGTTTCTTTAAAGAAATTAGAGATTTTGGAGATTTCCTTTTTTTTCGCGCGGAAAAAAGGCGAGAAAAGAGAGAAAAGATTTGACACGCCTAATGCTTATCGAATATCATACATTTACCGTGTTATGCGGCAAATTTTTTTTTAGGAGCGGTTATGAAAGTTTTAGGCGCAATCCGAAACACAGTTGCACAGACGCTGTTTGACGAAAGCTGTACGCATTTTGAGTCGCACACAGCTTTGAGCGAGGACAAATATCTTTCTCCGCGCTTTTCTCGGTTGAGAGTGAGAACGGCGAATCTTCTTACGGCGATAAAAGCGGTGAAAGGAACGGAGGCTTTAGAGAGTGCGGACAGCGCGCGAGATGCGGATTTTAAGCGGGTGTTGTCGGGCTTGAAGGGGTATCGCGATTTGCAGCTTGGCGAAAAAAGCGAGGCGGCGGAGCAGGTGCTCAAAATCATCGAGCGGCACGGAGGAGCGAGCGTTTTGACAGCCCCGTATGCTGACGAAACGGCTCTTCTTTTCAGCATTGAGCAGGATTTATCGACTGAAGGCGCGAAGGCGAACTTGGAAAAACTGGACGGCGTGGCAGAGATTTTGAAAAAAGTCTTTGACGAAAACCGCGCGGTTAAAGAATTGAGTGTGGCGAACGAAAAGGCGGCTGCGGCTTTTTCTGGCGCGGAGAATGCGACGGCGATTAAAAAGGAGCTGATTTCGTTTTTTAACGGCGAAATTCTTTCGTATTTGGAGCTGATGAAAAACAGCGATGATGAGTATAAGGCTTTGCTTGACGAGCTTTCAAAGGCGACAGAAAAGGCGAATGCTTCTGTGCCGAAACGCGCTAGTGCGAAAAAAGCAGACGAAAAGCAGCCTCAGGCTGTTCAGCCACAGGCTGTTTTGTAACACCCACAGGCTGTTTTGTGAAAAAGCACAGGAGTTAAAGGTTAATTCAATGGTAACGTCTATCTATCTATCTATCTATCTATCTATCTATCTATAACCTAGGGCTGTTTCTTAACACTCAAGGGGTGTTTTGTAAGAGCTGCAAGCTAATTCTCAAAAATCATTTGCTTCCTTGTAACAAGCGAGAGCGGTTTTATCTGCAAGGAGTGCAAAGATGAGTTTTTCTCTTCTCTATATAGACCCTGGCACTGGGTCTATGCTTTTTTCTGTCTTTATCGGAATTGCGGCGGCGGCTTCATTTGGACTGCGCGCATTGTTTCTCAAGTGCAAATTTTTGTTCACAGGCGGCAAGGCGAAAACGGACGAAAAGCGTCTTCCGTTCGTGATTTTTTCTGACCACAAACGCTATTGGAACGTTTTTAAGCCGATTGCAGACGAAGCGGAAAAGCGCGGATTAAAAACCGTGTATTTCACTGCAAGTCCCGATGACCCCGCTCTGACGGCGGATTATAAAAACATAACAGCGGAATATTTGGGCGAAAAGAATAAGCCGTATGCCAGATTGAACCTGTTGAGTGCGGATATTTTGCTTTCTACAACGCCGGGGCTGGACGTGCTGCAATGGAAGCGGAGCAAGGGCGTGAAATGGTATGTTCACGTGCCGCACACGGTTGACGATTTGTCGGGCTACCGAATGTTCGGCTTGGATTATTATGACGCGGTTTTGACATCGGGGAAAAATCAAGTTGACCTGATTCGCACGATAGAAAGCCTGCGCCCGTCGATTGCGAAAAAAGAGCTCGTTACGGTCGGCTCTCCGCAGTTGGATACGATGATTGCAAAGCGAAAGGCGGCGACAAAAAACACACCGCGCGAAAATGAAAAGAAAATCGTTCTTGTTGCGCCAAGCTGGGGAAAAAGCGGGATTTTAAGCCGATACGGAGAAAAATTGCTTTGTGCGCTCGAAAAAACGCCGTATAAAATCATCGTTCGTCCGCACCCGCAAACGATTGTGAGCGAACAGGATATTTTGAAGCCGCTGACACAGAAATTCACGTCGATTGAATGGAATTACGACAATGATAATTTCGATGTGCTTTCTCGCTCTGACATTCTCATCACTGATTTTTCGGGAATCATCTTTGATTATTCGCTTGTTTTCGATAAGCCTCTGATTTATGCAGACACATCTTTTGACACTCTTCCGTATGACGCGGATTGGCTTTCAGAGCCGATGTGGAGTCTTCGCGTTTTGCCAAAACTGGGCGTGGAGCTAAAAGAGTCGGATTTTGAAAACATCGGCTCGGTGATTGAGCGCGCAATGGCAAGCACGGATTTGAAAGCGGGTCGAGATGAGGTGAGAGCGGAATGTTGGGAACATCAAGGCGAAGCGGCGGCTCGGATTGTGGATTACATAGAAAATAAGAAGGAGGAATTGGAATGCAAGCATTGATTTTAGCGGCAGGTATGGGAAAACGGCTGGGGCGGTACACAAGAAACGCAACAAAATGTATGGTCAGCGTAAACGGAAAAACGCTCATTGAACGTGCGATAGAGGCTCTTTCGGCGGCGAATATCAAAAAACTCGTCATTGTTATCGGCTATAAGGGCGATGTGTTGCGCGATTTTTTGAGCGAAAAATTCGACGGCGGAAAAAAGGTGGGAATGGATATCGAATACATCGAAAATCCCGTTTTTGACACGACGAACAATATTTATTCGCTCTATCTTGCGCGTGAAAAACTCGCAGAAGACGACACGATTTTGCTTGAGAGCGATTTGATTTACAAGAGCGACATTATCGCGCGGCTTTTGGAAAATGGGGAGCCGAATCTCGCTGTTGTGTCGCATTTTGAGCCGTGGATGGACGGAACGTGTACGCTGCTCGACGAAAACGGCTGTATTACGGCGTTATTGGATAAGGCGCATTTTGATTGGAAGAACACGGAGAATTATTATAAAACCGTGAACATTTACAAGTTTTCTCGTTCATTTTCGACGCAGTATTACATTCCGTTTCTTGAAGCGTATCAAAAGGCGTTCGGTAAAAATGAATATTATGAGCAGGTCTTGAAAGTGCTGTCGTTTTTGTCGTCGAAGTCGCTCAAAGCGTTGCAGGTTGCAGGCGATGATTGGTACGAGATTGATGATGCGAGCGATTTGCACATTGCCGAAAACAGATTTGCGAGCGGCAAAGATAAACTTGAAAAATTGCAGCACCGATACGGCGGTTACTGGAGATTTCCCCAGCTCAAAGATTTTTGCTATTTGGTCAATCCGTATTTTCCGCCGCAGAAAATGGTGGACGAGCTTTCAGCTTCTCTCAAGACGCTTCTTACGCAATATCCGTCGGGCGCGGAACAGCAGAGTATTCTTGCGGGAAAAATTTTTGGCGTACTTAGTGAAAATATCGTTGTTGGAAACGGCGCGGCGGAGTTGATTGCGTCTTTAGGCGAAAAAATAGAGGGCAAGGTTGTTGTGCCGTATCCAACGTTCAACGAATATCCTGCGCGCTTTTCTCATGCCGAAATTGTGCCGCTGATGAGCGACAAAAGCGATTTTTCTTACACGGCGGACGATATTCTTTCGGTGGTGAAATCATCGGGGGCGAAAACGGTTCTGCTTATCAATCCCGATAATCCGTCTGGCAATTTTATCGGCAAAGAGGCAATGCTCTTTCTTCTTGGAGAATTAAAGACGCTGGGTGTTCAGCTCGTGTTTGACGAATCGTTTATAGATTTTGCAGAAAAAGGCGTGCGCTATTCGCTGTTGCGTCAAGAGATTTTGGAGCAATTCGAGAATCTTGTTGTCGTGAAATCAATCAGCAAAAGTTACGGCGTGCCAGGACTGCGCTTAGGCGTGCTTGCGAGTGCGGACGCGTCGTATATCAAAGAGATAAAGAAAGCGAATGCGATTTGGAATATCAATTCATTTGCGGAATATTATCTGCAAATTTATGAGAAATACAAAGGCTCGTATGAAAGCGCGTGCGACAAAATCGCGGACGAGCGGCAAAGATTTATTGCACAATTGCGGGCGATACACGGTATTTTTGTCTATGAAAGTCAGGCGAATTTTGTGCTGTGCCATCTTGAGTGTGCAAAAACGGCGGCAGAAGTTGCGATTGAGCTTATCGAGAAGTGGGGAATCTATATCAAAGATTTGACGGGAAAAAAGTGTTTTGAGCAGCCGCAATTTATCCGCCTTGCTGTGAGAAACCGCGAAGATAATTTTTCTTTGATAACAGCACTGAAAGATATTTTGCACTAGAGTTTTTTTGATGTACCAGAGTTTTGCTTTCAAATAAAAAAGAGTACCGAATTTCTCCGATACTCTTTTTTTTTTGCAAAACTGGCTGTGTTTGTGCGAAACTAGTCGCGGGCGAACAAATCGCGGGTGAAAAGTTTTCCCGAAACGTCAAGCAGCTCATCGGCGTAGCGGTTCGCAATGATAACATCACATTCCCGCTTGAACGCCTCCAAATCTTTCGTAACCTTTGAGTTAAAAAACTCATCGCCCTTAAACGTCGGCTCATACACCACCACAGGAATTCCCTTCGCCTTTATGCGCTTCATAACGCCTTGAATCGAGCTTTGGCGGAAATTATCGCTGTTCGCTTTCATCGTCAAGCGGTAAATCCCGACGACGCGCGGCTTTTTCGCAATAATCTGTTCGGCAATAAAGTCTTTTCGCGTGGAATTGCTCGCGACAATCGCCTGAATCAAGTTCTGCGGCACATCGCGATAATTCGCCAAAAGCTGCTTCGTGTCTTTCGGCAAACAGTAGCCTCCGTAGCCAAAACTCGGATTATTGTAAAAATCCCCAATGCGCGGGTCGAGGCAAATGCCTTGAATAATCGATTTCGTGTTTAAGCCGCGAGAAAGCGCGTACGTGTCGAGTTCATTGAAAAACGCCACGCGCAGAGCCAAATACGTATTCGCGAACAGCTTAATCGCCTCCGCCTCCGTGCAATTCGGGAACAAAATCTCGATATTCTCTTTGAGCGCGCCAATTTTGAGCAATGCGGCGAACTCTTTGGCTTTTTCCTTCAATTCTGGAGCGTCTTTCGGGTAACTGACGACGATGCGGCTCGGATACAAATTATCATAGAGCGCGTGTCCTTCGCGGAGGAATTCGGGCGAAAATAAAATATTTTTCACGCCTTTTTCCGCTCGGATTTTTTCGGTATAGCCGACAGGAATCGTCGATTTAATGACAATCGTCGCAGAAGAGCCGATTTTTTTCACGAGGTCGATAACCGCCTCCACGCTCGACGTGTCGAAATAATTTTTGTCGGGGTCGTAGTTTGTCGGCGTGGAAATAATGATATAATCCGCGCTTTTGTACGCCGTTTCTGCGTCGGTCGTTGCCCTCAGGTTCAATTCGTGCTTTAAAAGATATTCGCTGATTTCTTTATCGACAATCGGCGATTTTTTCGCATTTATCATATCGACTTTCTCTCTGACGATGTCCACAGCGACCACTTCGTTGTGCTGCGCGAGCAAAATCGCGTTAGAAAGCCCTACATAGCCTGTTCCTGCCACAGCAATCTTCATATTTATGCCTCACAAAATAAAAAAACTCTCAGAATATCTCTATTATCGGCTCATTCAGAGCGTATGCCCGCAGAAAATGCAGCGGTGATAGCGAAGAAAATGTTTCCGTGTCATTATCGGGTCAAGTTCGACAACGACAAAACTCCTCACCCTCAAGGTCTTGCAAAATGCCTCTCGCGCACCGTATTTTTCAAAAACACGCTGTTTTTGGCAAAAAAAGTTCCGTATCGACCAAAAACAGCGTGCATTGTGCAATAAATTCACAGTATTTATAAAAACATTTTTGCGTCTGTGAAACATTTAACAGTAGCGGGCAAAAACAGACTGTTTTTCATCAATCGAGAACTTTTTCGGGTAAAAACAGCGTTGCGATTACTCAAAAAAGTTCTTGCGCGACCAAAAGCAAATGTGCGCATTATGAAAATAAAACTGTCGTGCTGAACTTGTTTTAGTATCTCATTCAAAATCGCTTGTGAAATTGAGATTCTGAAAGAATTACGGCAATGATGCACGATTTTTGCGCGGAAATTTTACAAAATGCGCAAATAAATTTATAATGGAATTGAGTGGGAGGAAAAAATGGAACACACATACAAAAATCCAGTGATTTTTGCCGATTATTCAGACCCCGACGTAATTCGCGTGGGCGATACCTATTTTATGACCGCGTCGAGTTTCCATTTTACGCCCGGACTGCCGCTTTTGGTGTCGCACGATTTGGTGCATTGGAATCTGGCGGGGTATGCTGCAAAGGAAATCCCGTTTAAGAAATACGCCGCGCCGCGCCATTCTAAAGGCATTTGGGCACCTTCGCTCCGCTTTCACGACGGCAGATTTATCATTACGGTGGCGTTTCCCGACGAGGGCGTTTTTGTGTGCGAAAGTGCGGATTTTTTTGGCGAATGGACACCGCTTCGGTGCGTTAAAAAAGCGCGCGGTTTTATTGACCCGTGCCCTCTGTGGCTGGAGAACGGCAAAGCGTACATTGTGCACGCGTATGCAAAAAGCCGCATTGGGTTCAAAAGCCGTCTCGGGATTTTTGAGGTCAATCCGCGCACGCTTGAGTGCATTGGCGACGACCGATTTATTTTTATCGGCGATGAAACGCAGCCCACGATTGAAGGTCCGAAAATCTATAAACGCGGCGCATTTTTTTACATTCTTGCCCCCGCGGGCGGCGTAAAAGACGGCTGGCAAACGGTTTTGCGTTCGTTTTCGCTTTTTGGTCCGTACACCGAGCACATCGCGCTCTCTCAGGGGTCGAGCCACATTAACGGTCCGCACCAAGGCGCATTGGTGGAGTCGGCGAACGGGGATTGGCATTTTGTGCATTTTCAAGACCGCGGCGTGTATGGGCGTGTGATTTTGACGGAACGGGCAAAATGGACAGAAAACGGTCTGCTTTTGCTCGGCACGGGTGTTGATACGGGCGCAGAAACGGGCGAGCCAGAGGACGAAGCGAGGGCAACGGAAGTGCTTTCGACGGCGGAACTGCGGGGCATAAGTGCGGTGGCGGCAAGCGATGATTTTGCGCACGGCGGGCTGGGATTGCAGTGGCAGTGGCAGGCAAATGCGGTGGACGCGGATTTTGTGCGGAGGTCAGAAAACGGGATTGAGCTCAAGGCACGACACGGCGGAAAAGTGCTCTGGGACATTCCGAATGTGGTGAGCGAAAAAATCGTGTACGAAAATTTCACGGCGGAAATCGAGATGGATTTTTCGCATTTGCAGTCGGGAGAGCGTGCGGGGGCGCTGTTTCTGGGCGGTCAGTATGCGACGGCTGAAGTGCGAAACGCGGGCGTTGGCGGCTTTCAGTTGTGCTTTTCGCAATCCGCGACGGATTCTTTTGATAGCGAGCGCCGCACCGAAAAGACCGTTGCTGTTTTGCCGCTTTCCAGCGATGTTACCTCTATTGTGTTTCGCCTGCGCTTTACGTCGTTGCCGCCGAACAAAGAGCACGTTACGCTTCGTACTGCCGATTCAAAATGCCCGTCAGACGCGGTGTGTTCGTTGAGCGCAACTGTTGGCGGCACCGAGTTCAAAAGCGAATTGCCCCCGTTTTTTTGTAGCGGCGAGCAATGGACGGGCGGCAGAATCGGCTTTTTTGCGCAGGGCGAAAACGGTTCGGTCATCGTTCGCCGCGTAAGTGTCACGCCGTTTGTTGCGGACTGGCAAAAAGAAACGCTTTCTAATGACTGATATATTTTCCGAGGCGACTTCCTTAAAACGCGCGCGGGCGGTATAATGGGGCTATGAAAATCGTGTTTTATTCCGCCAGCGCGCTGATTTTTGACGGCAGTTTGACCACAAAAAGTCTGCCGAGTTGCGCTGACGGCTGGAAATCGCTGATGAAAAAATACGCCGAGCACACGTTTGCGGTTGTTGCGCAAAAGCCCGGCGATTTTTTGCTGGACGCAGAGGCGCTGGAAATCCAAAAAATCCCCGTGCAGACGCTGTTTGTGGACTCGGGCAAAAGCGCGGAGGACATCGCCGCCGCTGTGCTGTCGCTCAAGCCCGATGTCGCAGTTGCCGCGAGTGCGTGGGCGCACCCGTTCGATTGGCTTCCGCTGTTGGACGCAGAGATTGCCCGCATTTTGCAAAAAAATGGCGTTCGGACTGTCTGCAACAGCGCAGAAACCGCGTTTTCGTGCTTTGACAAATGGCAGACGAATGTGCGTCTGAGGGCGCTCGGCGTTGACGTTGCTCGCGCTGTTTTTAATTGTGTCAGCGCCAGCCTCGCCGTAGATTGTGACGCTGCTTGCAGAGTTGACGATTGAGTCGTTGCCAGCCAGCGCGCTTAGCACGGTATTGGCAGTGGTGTTGGAATAGTTGTCGTTGCCGGTCGTGAAGGGCGAAGGCTGTACCGAAGGCAGGAGCTTGAAAGATTTGCCGCTTGCGCCGACGAGCGTCATTGCGCCGCTGCCCACGCTAACAATAACATTGCTGCCGACGGTTGAGCGGGTGTAGCTGGCGCCGCCGCCTATGCTGATTGTATCGTAATTGCTGACGCCGAGAATGCTGTCGTAGCCGTCGCCGCTGTTGTACACGTAGACATTGCCGAGAGTGGTATAGGTATTTAGGTAAACGGTGTCGTTGCCAGTGCCGCCGTGAATTGTGTCTCTGCCGTAACTGGCACCACTGATGAGACTGATTATGTCTGCACCGGAGCCGCCATTTATCAAGCCGTAATAGTAGACGCCGTGAATCGTATCATCGCCAGCCCCACCGTCAATCGTCGAATAACCGTCGCTAAAAATGTAATCGTTGCCGTCGCCGCTGTCTATTTTCGTATGCCAACGCCCGTTGTTAATAATGTCGTTTCCGGCGCCCGCGTAGATTGTCGTGTATTCGCCCCCAGCGCCATAGTTCCAGATAGAATCGTTGCCCGCGCCAGTGTCTATTGTAACGTAACTGCCGCCATTGTAAATCGAATCAGCGTAAGCCGTGCCGGTTATGACGGTGTTGCTGGCGGAATTGGAAAGCGTGACGGGACCGTCTTATTCCTCTTCTTCGTCGTCGTAAAAACCTTCAATTTCCGGCAGGAGACTGGCGTTCATATTTTTGAGCGTGATGGCGCCGCTGTCGACCTTGATAACGAAGTCGCTGCCGCTCCACATGGTAGAGTAGCTGCCCTCGCCGTCGTCAATAAAAATGGTGTCATATTTTTTCGCGTAGAAAATGACATCGTTGCCGTCGCCGGTGTAGTATTCGTAATAGTTCCAGCCGTCGTAGTTGTCCATGTAAACGGTGTCGTTGCCAGCGCCAGGGTTAATCGTCGCGTTGTCCACGTCGCCTTCGCTGATGTCGATAACGTCGTTGCCGTCGCCGCCGCTGAGCGAAGAATACCAGAAACGCCCGACAATCGTATCGTTGCCAGCCAGCGCGTCAATCGTAACGCTTTCGTGGTAGCCTAGGTAGGAAAAATCGTCCGCGTAGGAAGTGCCGTCGATATACTGATTGTCAATGTCAGTAATCACCGTTTCAATTAATTCGCCCTGGTAAAGCAGATTAATCGACACGCCGCCGCTTTCTTCTTCGTCGCCGTAGTTGTACGCGTAATCCGGCAGGAAAATCGAGCCGTAGTCCATGAAAATTTCTACGCTGCCGTCGTCGTTGAAATAATAACTGGCGACAGTTTCCATTTCGCCCAAATCGAGCGTATCGTCGGGCGTGAAGCCGCTGATAGTCATGTAGCCGCCGCCGTACTGGTAGACGTTGCCGAAACCTTGCGACTCTATGTAAAGGGAAGTTTCGCCGCCTTCGTAGCCGCCGGTTACAGTGACTTCGGAGACTCCTTCGCCGATAAACACGGTATCGTCGTTGCCGTCGCCGGTATTGAGCAAAATTTCGCTGGTGTTTACTGAAACCGAGACTTCGCTAAAGCCCAGATAAAAAGCGTTTTCTTCGATAGAAACTTCGTTTTCCGTCTGTTCGAGGTAAATGTACATGGAGTTGAAGAACGTGATAGATCCGCCGCTGTCCATGTAAAATCTGAAAAAGTATTCATCGCCAATTTCGATACCGGTAATATTGTCTTCGTCGATTATCAGCGTGCCACTGAAATTGTTTATCGTGTCGTCGCCGTCGGCATAACGGTAGACGTAGAAACCGTCCATGTAGCCGAAGTCAATCTCGTCGTCTCCGCCGCCGCCTTCAATCGTCACGCCAGAGCCATTGTTGTAAATGTAGTCGTCGCCCGCGCTCCCCACGATATAAATTTCGTCGTAGGAATTTTCAAATTCGCCTTCGACGTTAATTGTTGCGAAACGCTGTAGCTCGAAGTTGAACTTTTTCATAAAGCAACTCCTCCTTGAAAATCAAAAAATCCCTTCTCGTTCCCATATTTTAAAAATTATACCACAATTCTCCTTAAGTGCAAAGTTTCTAATCAAATCTTAATACACGAAAAAAGCGCCCCCGAAATTTTCGAGAGCGCCCGCAAATATTTTCGCGCTGATTTATTTTTCCGAACTGTAAGCCGCGATAGAAATCTGCGCGAGATTTTCAAAATCGCTGTCAGTTTCAATATTCGTGACAGAATAATTTTCCGCGCAAATGTCATCAATCCGCACGCCGTTGGAATTTCGCCCGCTGCTGCAAATAAAATTATCTTCGGCGATAAGGTCTGCCAGCGCGGTATTTTTAAACGTTAGCACATTCGACGCCGAGCCGCCAATCGTCGCCAGCACATTCGCGCCGCTCTGAATCATTCGGGTAACGCCGCCGGTAACTTCAACTGAATCCGCGCCGCCGAATCCAAAGATAACGTCCTTGCCTTCGCCCGCCGCGTAGCTGATTAAATTGCCGCTGCCGTTTGAATAAATCGTGTCCGCCCCAGCGCCGCCGATAATCGTATTGTATTCCGAATCAGCGCTGAGAGAAATTAAATCCGCGCCGGCGCCGCCATAAAGCGAAACTTCATCGCCGCTGTTGTAAATCTTATCGTTGCCCTTGCCGCCGTCTATCCTCACGCTGGAGCCGGAATTGTTAATCGTATCGATACCGTCGAGCGCGTTGATTCTGGCGCCGGTCAAAGTATTTTCGAGCTTGTCGGCGTAGTACGTGCCGTTGATGATTCGGTTGTCGTCGGCGATTGTTATGACGCCGTTTTCAATTTTAAATTCCTCGTTCACGGCGTTGCGCAGAATAATTTTGCCGCTGCCAATCTGGAAAGTTGCGGCGGAATTGCTGTACGTTGGAGCGCTGACATTCGCGCCGCTGACTGAAATCGAATCGCCCTTGCTGAAGCCCAGAATCGTATCGACGCCGTCGCCGGTATTGTACAGGAAAAGATTCGCGCCGCCGCCCGTGATAATCGAATCATTGCCGTCGCCGCCGCTAAGCGTAACTTCGCTGCCGGTGAGCGTAATTTTATCGTTGCCGCCCAGCGCCTTAACCTGAATGTTGCTGTCGCTAATCAGCGTCGTATCCGCCCGCTCCGTCAGATATTTCGTCAGGTCGAACGCGGAAATCACATTATTTTCAATCGCCAGCCTGCTAATCTGCGCGTCGCGAATCGTGAGCACGTTGCTGGAACTTCCGACGGTCACGAGAACATTGGCGCCGCTCTGCACGCTCTTGCTGACGGTGCCCGCCGTAATCTGAATCGAATCTTCGCCGCTGAAACCGAACACAACATCCTTGCCGTCGCCGCTGCCGAAACGAATGACGTTGCCGCTGCCGTTGCTGTAAATGGTATCGTTCCCAGCGCCGCCGTCGAGCGTCACGAGGTTGCCGGTATTCACAATCGAATCGTTGCCGGTGCCGCCGCTGATTGAAACGTAGCTGCCGCTGTTGCTGAGCACGTCATTACCGGCGAGCGCGTCAATCGCAGCCTCGTCCTCGGCGTTGCTGTAGGTATCATTTTTCGCCGTCAGATTTATCGGCACGGCGCCTTCGCGGAAAGTTATCACGCCGTCTTCGAGACTGAGATTGTTCAGCGAAATATTTTTCAGCGTGATGGAATTGGTTGTGCCGCTGCCGACGTAAATTATGACATTTAAGCCGCTCTGCAAAATTCTGCTGACGCTGCCGGTAAATTCAATCGAATCGCTTTCGCCGAAACCAACGACAACATCCTTGCCGCCGCTGTACTGAATCAGATTTCCGGCGCCGTTGGTGTAAATCGTATCGTTACCGGCACCGGCGGAAATTGTGTTGCCGGAAACTTCGCTGCCGAGGGAAATTAAATCCTTGCCCGCGCCGCCGTCTAGCACTCCGTTATTGCCGCTGGAAACTAAAGTATCGTTACCGGCGTCGCCACTGAGCGTGACTTCTTCACCGGAATTTATCAGTCGGTCGTTGCCAGCGCCGCCGGAAATGTAGACGTAGTTGCCGGAATTTTCAACGGTGTCATTGCCGCCAATCGCATAAAGCGAAACATTATCATAGTCAAAAGTTGCATTATCCGCGTAGGGAGTAAGCGGCGGCGGCGCCCAATGGACGCCAGTTATCACGTTATCTTTGACGCTCAAATCATAATTATCCACGTCTCTAATCGTAATGGTGTTGGAGCTACTACCGTCGATATAGAAAACAACATTTGCGCCGGATTGAATTGAATAGCGGATACTGCCGCTGGTAATTTCAATGCTGTCGTCGCCGCCGAAACCGTAGATAAAATCATTACCGTCGCCGCTGGCGTACTGAATGAGATTGCCTTTGCCGTTCGTGTAAATCGTATCGTGACCGGCTCCGCCGTGAATCGTGTTGCCGGTAACGTCCGCGCCGAGGGAAATAAAATCCGCGCCCGCGCCGCCGTCGAGCATTCCGTCATTGCCGCTGGAAATTAAAATGTCGTTGCCAACACCGCCAGAAATTGTAACGAGGTCAGCAGTATTGACAAGGCGGTCATTACCGGCATTGCCGTAAATGTAAGAATATTCGCCGTTGTTGACGACAGTATCATTGCCAGCCAGAGCGTCGACGCTTGCGCCGTCGTAGCTTAAAACTTCATAATCTCCATTGGCAGTAAAAGACCAGTAAGGATTGGAGTAGCCAGGGGCGGCAATCATTGTGCCGTTTTCTACCGTAAGAGCATTGATATTTACATCTCTAATCATAATTGCATTGGAAGATCCGGCGCCGATATAGAAAATGACGTTGTCGCCGCTTTGTAACGAACGGCTGACGGTTCCGTTTGTGATTTTAATTGAATCGCTGTCGCCGACGATACAGCCGCCGTAATCGTTCCAGCCAAAACCGATAATAGTATCCTTGCCGTCGCCTGCCGAATAAAGAATTAAGTTGCAGTTGTCATTTGAAAAAATTGTGTCATTGCCCGCTCCGCCGGAAATCGTATTGTATTCAGAATCGCTGCTGATTGAAATTATGTCGTTGCCAGCGCCGCCATACAGCAAACCATCATTGCCGCTGGAAATTAAAGTGTCATTGCCCGCCTCGCCAGCCAGCGTTACGCGGTCGCCGGAATTTATCAGCCGGTCGTTGCTGGCGCCGCCGTTTATGTACGAATCGCCGCCGGTATTTTCAATCGTATCGTTGCCGGTCAGCGCGTAGACAGTTGCGCCGTCGTCGCTGAAACTTTCGCTGTCGGCGCCGTTTGTCAGTGAAATGGGATAATCCGGCTCGTCAATAATTTCGTCGGTGTAGGTTATCACGCCGTCTTCGACGGACAGATTTCCCGCCGCCAGATTTTTGAAAGTCAGAACGCTGCCGCTAACCGTTACGCGAACATCGCCGTCGACCGACAAAATTTTGGTAACCTCGTCGTCGAGCTCAACGGAATCATTTTCGCCGAAGCCGAAGATAACATCCGCGCCGCCGTCCGCGTAAACGTAATGCCCTTCGTTGGTGATTGTGTGGTTGCCGGAACCCGCGCGAATCGTGGCGTAATCTTCGGTGTTGTTAATTTCCAGCGACGGAAGCGTCGGAATAATTTCGTCCGCGTAAGAAATCACGCCGCCGCTCACTTTGAGATTTGAAATTGGAACGTTGCGGATTGTCATGGCGTTCGCCGTACTGCCGACGCTAACCAGAACATTGGCGCCGCTTTGCACCGAACGGATAACTTCGCCGCTGGTAATTTGAATCGAATCTTCGCCGCCGAAACCGTAAATCGTATCCCTGCCGCCGCCGCTGTCGTAGCGAATCAGATTTCCGGCGCCGTTGGTATAAATGGTATCGTTACCGGCGCCGCCCGCGATTGTGTTGCCGGTCGCGCTGGAGCCGCTGTTGGTGATTCGGTCGTTGCCGCCGCCGCCGTTTATCGAAACGTTCTCGCCGGTATTTGAAACTGTGTCGTTGCCAGTCAGCGCGTCAATCGTCACGTTATCTTTGGAATTGCTGAGACTGTCGGCGCCATTCGTCCCGCTGATTACGCTCGAATCGCCGCCGCCCAAGCCGAGATTTTCCAGCGTGGTATTTTTAATCGTGAGAACGTTCGTCGAGCTGCCGACCGTGATTAAAACATTGGCGCCGGACTGCGCAGCTTTGGTGACGGTGCCGTTAATCATCAGCGAATCGTTTTCGCCGTAGCCGACAATCGTATCCTTGCCGTCGCCGCTGTTGTAAACAATCACGTTGCCGCCGCCGTTGGTGATAATCGAATCAGCGCCCGCGCCTCCGACCAGCGTGTTGCCTTCAGCGCCGCCGGACACGCTGATAACGTCATTGCCCGCGCCGCCGTCGTAGTAGCCGTAGCTGCCGGAAATTTTAAGCGTGTCATTGCCAGCCAGCGCGTAGACCGTAGCTTCATCGTCCGTGAAACTTGCATTGTCAGCGCCGCTCGTCAGGCTCAGTGGATAATCTGCGCCGCCGCTCACGTTGATAATCACGTCGTCATTTTCGGTGTAGTACGCGCTGGTAACTGAGCCGTCGACGATGTGCAGGGTGTCCGTCATGTTGAAGCCGTCGATAACGTCCGCGCCGCCGCTGTACTGCACGAGATTGTTCATGCTCTGCAGGTCGATTGTGTCATTGCCTGCGCCAGCGTTTATCGTGTTGTTCGACGCGCTGGTGGAAAGCGAAATATAATCGTTGCCGTCGTCGCCCTCGCCGCCATAGACCGTCAGATAATCAGTATCATAATTACCAATCGAACTGTAAATTGAATCGTTGCCCCTGCCAGCGTCGATGTAAACTTTCTGTGAATAGTATTATCCGCTGTTGGAAATTGTGTCGTCGCCCTTGTACGCGAAAATCGTGACGTTGTAGCCGCTGTTTTCAATAAAATCTGCACTGGTGCTGCCGTCGTTGAATGTACCCCCGTTGGCATTGTAGGTGATCACTGCCTGTCCGGCACCTGCCGCCCTGTCAGCCCACTGTGCTGTAACGGTTATATTTCCGTCCTGATCTGCAGAAGCGGCTGAAATCACCGCGTATTCAACAATTGTATTGTCCTGCTGCCAGCCAAGGAATATTTTGTCCATGTCCTCATTTGCTACCCATTCACCTCTGATCTCAACGGTCTCTCCCTCATAATATTTCTGGTCAACCGTCTTTGTTGCTAAACCATTATCACAGCCACCGCCGTTGGCATCAAATGTGAGGGTATACCACGGCTTCCACACACAGTAGAAGGTAGTATCCTCTGTGATTTCTTCATCCCAGTCCATTGCCCCGTCCGAGGCGTTCCGGCTCCTGGACCACCCGATAAAGTCATAATTGCCGTCTCTTTCCGGCCATTGGCGCAGTGCGAGTGGTGCTGATGCTTCCAAAATCTTGTCGGAACTCAATTTCTGCAGGTCGGCAACGGTCTTACACCCCAGTCTCTCCATCAACTCATCCGTACAGGCAATAGCCTCTTCCGGTGTCCTTGTATAGCAGGGAGAACCACTCTGTATAATGGCTTTCTTGAAATACTGATGGGAGCCTTTTATCAGTGAAAGAAGTGACACACTGGCACCACCAGCCGATTCACCGAAGATGGTCACGTTGCCGGGATCGCCACCGAAGCCCGCAATGTTTTCATGCACCCACTTCAATGCCATCATCTGGTCCATGAGTCCTAAGTTCTGTGCGTCGGGATAATCCTTGCCGTCTGGCAGATGTGACAGGTGGAGGAAACCGAAGGGTCCCACCCGATACGTGATGGTGACGACGATGACATCGGGGTTCTCCGCCACGAGATTGCTGCATTCGTACAGGG
>CALBGU010000198.1 GCA_937893155.1 uncultured Treponema sp.
CTAATATTAACGAATAGTATCAAATCTTTCTAGTGCTAAAACTGGGGTAGTAAAATATTTATAGAATTATTGTCTATGAGTTTCAAAGAAAATTTGAAAGAAGCAATGTTTTGCAAGCAGTTGATGACGGCAGATTTAGCGGCAATGACAGGAATAAATGCAGGAACAATAAGCAGCTATCTCAAGACAAAGGGGTCTATGCCGCCTGCGGATAAGGCGTTGAAATTGGCGCAGGCTCTTGATGTGAGCGTTGATTTTTTGGTGAATGGATTTGAATCAAATAAGCCGTCGTCGATACAACAAAAAAGCCCGTTCCCGATTGAAGTGTATAAAATCGCGCAGGATATGACGGATTTAGAAAAGGAAGAGCTTTCTGCTATTCACGGAATTGTAAAAGTGCTAAAACAGCCAAAGGCTGCTTCTCAAAAGGCGTAGGCTTGTTCTCAAAAAAGACGCTCCGAGCAAAAATAGCCCGTGCGCCTTTTTTTGCCGAGAACTTAGCGGCGGGTTTCAGTTATCTGAATTCATTGCGGCGGCGTAGAGCGATTCAACGGCTGACCAATCAACGATGTTGAACAGCTCTTTGACGTACGCGGCGCGCAGATTTTTGTACTTCAGATAATATGCGTGCTCCCACACATCAATGCAGAAAATCGGCTTGTTTCCCGTGCCGAGCGAAATCGGATTGTCTTGATTTGCGCTTTGCGAAAGAACGAGAGAGCCGTCTTTTGCGACCGACAGCCACGCCCAACCAGAGCCGAATTGCGTGAGTGCAAGAGAGCTGATTTTCTCTTTGAACTCCGCGAATGAACCGAACGCCGCATTGATTTTTTCTGCAAGCTCGCCAGTCGGCTCTTTTTTGCCGTTCGGGGCAAGCGTGGAGAAATACAGATTGTGGTTGTAGAAACCGCCGCCGTTGTTTCTCAGTGCGTTTCGGAGCGCAGTGTCGCCAATCGCGTCGAGTGAAGATAAAATCTCTTCTGCGCTCTTTCCTGCCAATCCTGCTTTCTCTGCCGCCTCGTTAAAGGCTTTTGTGTATGCGGCGTGATGCTTGCCGTAGTGCGTTTCCACGGTCAAAGCGTCAAGAACAGGCTCAAGCGCATCGTATGAATACGGTAATTTGTATTGTTCAAGCATAATAATCTCCTATTAAAAGCATTGTTAAAAGAGATTATCATAGAGCATTTTTGTTCTGTCAATCGTTTTGTGCACTATTTTTTTGACAATATTTTACAGAAAAATCAAATGAAAGCAGATTTTCCGACGGCAAAGAAGGGCGAAAACAGTCGATATAAGGCTTTCTGCGGTTGACATTTGGCGTAAATTTTTGTATATATAGCATATCCTATATGTTTAGTATGATAAAGGAGAATTATTATGAAAAAAATGATTTTTGTTCGTGCGGCGGCGGCTTTTGCGGCACTTTCTTTGGCATTGACGAGCTGCGGCGAGAAAAAGAGCGCGGAGACGACAGCGGTGAGTTCCGAACCCGCTCCTGCGGCAGAAAGCAAGCGCGAAGAAAAGACGGTTTCAGCGCAAATAGACAAAGCGGCGTTTGATTCGCTCGTGTCTTCGATTGCAACGGCAAGCGACGCGGAGATTGCCGCAAGCAGCTGGGCAGCGGCGGTGAAAAAGGCGGGCGTGTTGCGCGTGGGCACGACACGAACATCGTATTTGTTCAGCCAGTTTGACGAAACGGATAATTCCGTGCGCGGTTTTGACGCAGGATTGTTCGAACTTTTGGCGCAATACATTTTTGGCGATGCGAATAAGTACGAAATTACGCAGGTTACTTCAAGCACGCGCGAGGCACTGCTGCAAAGCGGGCAGGTTGACGCGGTGTTTGCGACGTATTCGATTACGGAAAGCCGCAAAAAGCTTATTTCGTTTGCCGGTCCGTATTACACCTCGAAGCAGGCTGTGCTGGTGAAAGCGGGCAAAAAAGGCATTTCGGGCGTGGAAGACCTTGCAGGAAAAACGGTCGCAACGCAGTCTGGCTCGACGGGACCGACGATTTTGGCGCAGTTTGCCCCCGATGCAATCGTGCAGGAGTTCAAGGACGACACCGAAGCGCGCACGGCGTTGCAGCAGGGCAGAATCGATGCGTATGTAACGGATTACACGCTGCTTTTGAACGCAATCGCGCGAAATCCGAGCACTTATTGGCTCGTGGGAACGCCGTTTGGTCCAGAAGACAATTACGGCATCGGCTTGCCGCTTGGAAGCGACGGCGTGGCGTTTGTCAATGCGTTCTTGAAGAAAATCATTGCGGACGGCACGTGGGAAAAGCTCTGGCTTGTCAGTCTTGGAAGCCGCACTGGCATCGAAACTGCTCCGAGCGCGCCGGTGATTGAGTAGCGTATGAATATTGAGCAGCTTTTATCGCAATACGGCGGAAAATATCTTTTGGCATTGCTCACCACGTGGCAGTTGACGGCGTTTTCGTTTGCGTTGGCTTTTGCGCTGGGCTGTGCCGTGACGGTGCTTCGATTAAGCCCGATAAAGCTGCTTCGCGCCGTTGCCGATGCGTATGTGCAGATTTTCAAAAACATTCCGGGCGCGGCACTGCTTATTGTGCTTGTGTACGCGCTGCCGTATCTCGACATCGTTTTGTCGTATTATGCGTGTGTTCTGATTGCCACTTCGCTTATTCCGTCGGCGTTTTGCTCGGAGTATCTTCTTTCGGGTGCGAACACGATAAAAAAAGGGCAGATAGAAGCCGCGCGTGCATTGGGCTTTTCGTTTTTCAAAATCATTCGGTTTATCGTGCTGCCGCAATCGCTTCGCTCTTCTGTGCTGCCTCTAACTAATCTGCTGATTGCCACGATGCTTACGACTGCGCTTGCCTCTCAAGTGCCGCTCAACCCGCAGGATTTAACGGGCATTGTGGATTACATCAACACTCATTCCACGGGCGGAATTGCGGCATTTGGCATTTCTGCATTTTTGTATTTGCTGACGGCGGCGGTGATTGGGCAAATCGGCAGTTTTATTGACAAAAAAGTGAGGATTCGCCGATGAAAAAGAGCGGGAACACCATTCTGTCTTATCTCTACGAAGAGCCGAGCCGAGCGAGCCGCCGCATAAATGCGATTGCGACCGCGGTTTTCGCGCTCCTTTTTGCGCTTGCGCTTTTTTTCATCGTGCGCCGTTTTTATGTGACGGGGCAGCTAGAGGCGCGCTATTGGTCGTTCTTTGCCAAAAAAACAACGTGGCGTTTTTTGCTCGAAGGGCTTTGGGGCACGGTAAAATCGGCGGTTTTGTCGGGCGCGGTTGCGTTTGCGCTCGGGTTTTTGATAATGCTAATGCGTCTTTCGCGCTCAAAATTGCTTCGCGCGCTTGCGGTGTTTTTCATCGAGTTCACGCGCGGGGTGCCTACGCTGCTTTTTATCTATTTCTTTTTTCTTGCCCTGCCGTCGCTTGGCGTAAAGATGAGCGCATTGCTCAAGATTGTGTTGCCCGTTGCGCTTTCGGCATGCGGCGTGGTGGCGGAGGTGCTTCGCTCGGGCGTGAACGCCGTGCCGCGCGGTCAGCGTGAGGCGGCGCTGTCGTTGGGAATGCGGGAGCGTGCGGTTTTCTTGAAGATAATTTTTCCGCAGGGATTTTTTTACGTCTTACCGTCGCTTATCGCCGAAATCGTCATCGTGGTAAAAGACACGACATTTGCGTATATCGTGAATTATCCAGATATAATGCAGAATGCGAAAGTCTTGATTTCAAATTACGATTCTATGCTGGCGGTGTATTTGCTGGTGGCGGCGGTGTATATCGCGCTCAACGGGGCTTTGAACGCGCTTTCGTCGTACATTGCGCAAAAAAGCAAAATGATAAAAAAGGGGAAAAAGAATGGAGCAAACTGAAGTCGTGATTTGTGCGGAACACATCGAAAAATATTTTGGAGAACATCACGTTCTAAAAGATGTGAGTCTTTCGGTAAAAAAAGGCGAAACGGTCGTGATTATCGGTCCGTCGGGGTCGGGAAAATCGACGCTGTGCCGCACGATAAACAGGCTGGAATCCATTGATTCTGGCAGGATTTTCATTAACGGCAATCCGCTTCCCGACGGCGGCAAGGCTTTGGCGGCGGTTCGCTCAAAAGTCGGAATGGTATTTCAGTCGTTCAATTTGTTTGAACACAAAAAAATCATCGACAATGTGATGCTTGCTCCTGTGGAAGTTCTAGGAATGAAGAGCAAAGATGCGCGAAAACAGGCGCTGGAGCTTTTGGCGCGTGTGGGCGTGGCTGACCAGGCGGAAAAAATGCCCGCCGAGCTTTCGGGCGGACAGCAGCAGCGTGTTGCGATTGCGCGTGCGCTTGCGATGAATCCCGACGCGCTGCTTTTTGACGAGCCGACGAGCGCGCTTGACCCCGAGATGATAAATGAGGTGCTTGATGTGATGTCGTCGCTTTCAAAAAGCGGTATGACGATGGTGGTGGTTACGCACGAAATGAACTTTGCGCGAAAAGCCGCCGACAGAATTGTTTTTATGGACGCCGGAAAAATCATCGAGGAAGCGCCGCCAGAGGAATTTTTTGCGGGGGCAAAAACGGAACGGGCGCGCTCTTTTTTAAGTTCGCTTGCAAAATAGGAGTTAAAAATGAAACGGGTGATGGTTGTTGTGGAAAAGAATTTTTGTAATACGATGAATTATGTTGATGCGCTGATTGCCTCGTGTGCAGAGCCGTTCCCTGTGGTTGCCGACAGCGCGGAGGAGGTTGTGCGCGAGGTGAGCAGGGCGGACGGCGTGCTTATTCCCGGCGGCTGCGACATAAATCCGCATTTGTATCGCGAGGAAAATACGGCGAGCGAGACGATAAACAACGCGCTTGATGTTGCGGAAAAGGCGGCGATTTTGGAAGCGTACAGGCAAAAAAAAGCGTTGCTGGGAATCTGCCGCGGAATGCAGCTCATCAATGTGGTTTTGGGCGGAAGTCTTGTGCAGAATATGAGCGACTGCGAGGTGCACCGCCAAAAAGACGGCGAAGACCGCGCGCACGAAACGCGGGTAGAAAAGCCGTCGTTTTTGTTTGACATTTATGGTGCGGAAAAAATCCGCGTCAACAGCGCGCACCACCAAGCCGTAAAAACGCTGGGCGATGGGCTTCGCGCGGTGCAATTTTGCGCAGACGGCTGTATTGAAGCGATTCAGCACGAAAGCCTGCCGATTATCGCAGTGCAATGGCACCCCGAGCGTATGTGCCTTTCTCACGCCCGTAC
>CALBGU010000199.1 GCA_937893155.1 uncultured Treponema sp.
TGGAAATATTAGACGAGCTGACGGGCGGTATCGGCGAAGTTATGAGCGAATCTCTAAAAAATATCATATCTCAATATATGCTTTCTGACGCTAAACGTGTTGAGCAATACTAGATAAAGGGTTGAATAAACCAATCACGATATGCTAAAATTTCTCTATGAGTGTGATAAAAAGCAAACGCGGATTGTCGAAAATGGAGTTTTACCACAATACGCGAAAACTCAGAAGAGAAATGACCGAGTTCATTAGGCGGGAATTCGGCGTTCATTCCCGTAGTAATGCAAGCCGTATTGACCAAACTCTCCCTGCCGATTGGTACGACGAAGATATAAAAGAGATTGCAGACAATGTGCGACTTTTGTTGCGCAATCTTTTGTGGAATATCACCGCCGCAAATACGATTTACGCCAAAAACGAAACCGAACTTCAAACAAGGCGGCATTATCAGACCGAAGCAATCATAAATTGTCAGCAGCTTATCCAAGAGCTACAGTTTGCAGAGGACTCTTTGCCGATAAACGCCGAAAAGCTCCTGCCGTATGTTGCAGAAATCGGATTTGAAATTACGCTACTCAAAGGCTGGCGCAAAAGCGATAATAAAATAAAAATGCAGCTATCAGCTGATTTATAAAAGGGTATTTTCTGTACGTCGTGCTTTTGCAATAGCAACAACAATGGAAATGCCAACAACAACAATGCGACTGGGTGGTTAGGTGGCATTTCGCCCGATTCCGTGACACAGCCAAAGGCTGTTTTGCACCCACAGGGTGTTTTGTAAAAAAACAGTGCTGTGCGACACAGAAGGAGAAAATATCCTGTTGAAGTTTGGTTAATTCCGAAAAAACTTCACAAAAAGCGGCTCTGACAAGTTCGTGCGGACGCGACCCGAAAAAAAGGGCTTGCATAGCATTTGATTGCAATAGAATGTTTTATGCACGGTAACTTTATGCGGCGTATTTTGCAAAAACAAGTTTTCACTTGTTACGCCGTGCAGAGCTTTTTTTTATTTTTCAAGAACTAGAGCAAAATAATGAGCGACAAAAGACACGAAGCAAGATACCAGCGGCGAAAAGCCAAAAGAGAAGCCAAACGCAAAGAGAAAATCGGGAATTGCGACAATTTTGGCAACGTAGCAAATGCAGACAATCTTGTTTCAGCATTCAAAAATGCGAAAAAAGGCGTATCGTGGAAAGAAAGCATACAGCGTTATGAAGCAAATCTGTTGACCAACATTTTGGAAACAAAGCAAAAACTCTTAAATGGCGAAGACATAAGGCGCGGTTTTGTTGAATTCGACGTGAACGAACGCGGGAAAGTGCGACACATAAAATCTGTGCATATTTCAGAGCGGGTTGTACAGAAATGCTTATGCAATGAAGTTTTAACCCCGATTTTTACACGCTCCCTCATTTACGACAACGGCGCAAGTATCAAAAACAAAGGAATTTCTTTTGCGCTCAATCGCTTAATATGCCATTTGCGCAGATTTCCCGAGAAAACGGATTTTCTAACAACGGCTATGCGCTTATCATCGACTTCAAAGGCTATTTTGACAACATCGACCACCGCGCACTTGCATTGCAGATTTCGCCGCATTTGCACGACAAGCGTCTTCGTAGCCTTTTGTGGAACTTTATCGCGGCTTTTGGCGAAAAGGGCTTAGGGCTTGGAAGCGAAGTTTCGCAGATTTGTGCGGTATTTTTCCCGAACAAAATCGACCATTTCATAAAAAAGCATTTGCACATCAAATACTACGGGCGATATATGGACGATTCGTATTTAATCCACGCTGACAAAGCATATTTGCAAAAATGCCTTGCAGAAATAAAAGCCCTTGCCGCCACGCTGAAAATCACACTAAACGAGAAAAAGACCCGCATTGTGAAATTGTCTAACGGCGTGCCTTTTTTGAAAGGGCGGTATGTGCTGACATCTACAGGAAAAATCATAAAATATTCGGCAAGCAACAGTATTGTGAGAATGAGGCGAAAGCTCAAACGCTTCAAACGTCTTTTAGAGCAAGGCAAAATAACAGCCGACGACATTCGCACATCATACCAATCGTGGAAAGGCAACTATAAAAAACGATTCGACGATTATTACCGAATAAAGCGATTAGACAAACTTTTTGATGAACTTTTTATCCAGAACTGGCACAAATAAAAACCGCCTACGGCGGATAAAACATTGCTTTTCCCAGAAGATAACTCGCACCACAAGGGTGCGAGATGTTTAGATTTTATGTCGTTAAACCGACACAGATAGCGGGCGAAATGCCACCTAACCACCCAGTCGCAGAGTAGGTGCCGGCATGTCCATAGAGGTTGCCAAAGCAAAAGCACGACGTATTTTCCCCACTCGGAGAGGCTTCCCACCACCCTTTTCTTGACCCATTGAGCATTTTCACCTTATATACTGTGCTATCACGATATGCCGCCCATTGTGCTTGAAATCCGTTCCACGTTTTCTCACCCCAAACAGTGCAGCCCCATACTTCCGCTTCCATCGGCAAAAACACCGTGTCTTTATACCAACCCCAGTCCCCCTTCTTTGAATACAATCGTGGCACTTCTAAAAGCACATCGCCAAGCACAGCCTTTAACCCAGCCGCAAACTTATTGTTAAGCCACCCTCTAAGCTCCGTCTCAGGATACCCGCCCGTATTGGTGTCTGTTGCATTCATTCGCTTTTCAAGCACGCAATTTCTAAACTGCATAATCAGATGAGGAACAGCAAGCTCTGTTTCTCCGCAATGCAAAAGTGTATTAAAGCCCATAATCATCAGTCGCAGGTTCTTGTATTCCGCATTCCACGTATATGTTGTGCCGTCTACCGTAAGCTCCGACAAATCCACATACGCGCACAACTTTAGCCCGTCAAAATGGTTCGCCTGATACCATTCACGCAATTTCGGCACAACCAGCAATGCTTCTTCCGCTGTTGCAGGCGCGTCGGAATGTGTTTCGCGAATACCCAGCAAATCAAGCAAATTCACCGCCCTGCTTTCGTCAAACAACGCCGTTGTATCAAACGAACATTCTGCCAAAAGAGCGTCCGTCTGCGCACTTTTTTGCATAGCTCTTTCTTTTTCGGCATCTACCAACGTATCAACGTAGCCCTTATTTGCAATGTCTTTTGCTTCTTCTGGAGCTTCAACCTTAGCCCGCCCGTTTTCATCGCGGATAACAAACTTTCGCGCCATTGCCTCCGCCGTGAAATTCGCTTCCTTGAAATTGAGTTCACTCTCCCCGATTGAAACACTGTCATCAGAAAGGAAAAACACTTTACCTTTATTTACTGTACCAGAATTGACGAAAACGAGTTTATTCTTAAAGGCTTTCGGATTTGTATCTCTATATCCTATGTATCTGTTCCACGCGCCTGATTGAACTTCCCAAAATCCATTTTCAACTGCGTTATCTTGATTTTTCAAGAAGACCATTTGACCGATAGAACACGCAATGCCGTCAATCTCAATCTCTCCTCCCTCTTCCACGTCCACATTTGCGGTAGAAGCTGCGGCTGGTACAATATTAAGATATTCATAGCGATTAAAAAACTCATTTGAGTATTGATACAAATTATTTATGTGTTCTGCAAAAGTCGCAATCAAAGCCGTTACACTTTCGCTTGAAGTAAAATCCACTCCGTGAACGCTCATACTCTGCCCAGTCGGGATATTAGAGCCTTTGACTTGACCGCCTTCAACCCCAAAATTAATATTTCCGACTTTCACCGCTCCAGTTTTCAGAGTTCCGTCTTCATTTAATGAAGCAAGCATTTTTTCAATAATCTCTGCAATATTCCACGCTTGAAAAGTTGCAGTTTTGTTTGCCGTCCATTGTGTATTTTCAGCATTATATTTATGTGCGTCGATATTTTTTATCATATCGTCAGTGATATTCAACGTTCCCGCAGGAATACTTACTTCTGCAATTTTTACAAATCCCGCGTCTGCAACAGGAGCGGATTCAGAACCGTCTGAACCACGTTTTACCGCAACATCAAGCGTAATTTTCTTTTTCGTTGCTATCGTTCTACTCGTTTTAACACTTGTTGACGGGTCGCGGAACATTCTTTTTTGCTCTTCATACTCAACTTCTTTTGCACGAACTTCAATAATATCAATGCGGTCATTCTCACTGCTAGCCGCTTCAAAACTCACAGGCTCTATTGTTTGTGTTTCCACAACCGCAGAACCTGTACTGGCACAAAAAGCCATAATCGGCTCAATCGACACATTCATTCCGCCTGAGGAATATGCACTGACTTTTCCGCCGATTACATAATTTCCCTTTTCCGATATTACCGATTGCATAGCAACAGCAATATTGTGCATTGCTCTGTCGTAGCCATAAGTAAAATCAACCGCTTTCAAAATCTCATTTTCAGCTGCAATAGCCGTTGAAAGATTACTCATCTATTTTCCCTCCATTATGTATTTTTCTTTTCTACAGATATAGGAAATATTCTTATTTTCGCTTATTTTTCATTCGGGTAATATCGAATCCACGCACCACGACACCACGGATGAAAAGCTCCCGTGCAAACATCGTCTTTTTCACCGCTCCATTCTTTGCCTTCCCAAATCACAAAATCGGCTATTCCGTCGTCTGCGTTTTGGCTTGATAATGGCTTATCGCTCCATAGTGCAATTTTGCCGTTCATCCTGCGACAGAAAGGGCAAGTGTTATCGTCAATAACTTCAATGCGTTGAAAATACGTCTTTTCGCCCTCTGGAGTGTTGTAAACTTCTTCTCGCACAAAGCCGTTATTAAAAGCATTTTGCATTTCCGTATCTGCAAGCCTTTTGAAATCGCGGTTATCGCCTGTCATTTTGTCAAAAAGCATTTGTGCAACATCACTTTTGCTTTTGTGGTTTTTCACTCCGTCAACAAGAATCGTCTGAATATCGCTTCTCATTTTGTTGTCTATATTTGTAATCTTTAAGCCTGCCGATTGTTGCATAATCTCAATACGCGCTTGCTCTTGCCGTGAAAAACTGTTGCCAAAAGCATTTTGCATATTCTTAACGCTATCGCTTATCCAATCAAAAGACTTATCATTGTAATTCAAATCCATAAGAGGAAGCTGTTTAACAGCGTCAAAAGTGTTATACTGAAGCATACGGTTAAGAACCTTGCTTAATGCCGTTGAGTTAAGAATGATTTTCTTTTCGCTGTCTTTAAGATTTTTGTTCATAAACTTCTCAAGATTTTTTACGAACTTATCCCAATCGGCTTTTTTTATCGGCTTACCGCTCTCACACTCATAAAGCACTTTGCCTTTGTGTGTCAAAACATCGTCAGAAATTGCTTTCTTGACAGTAGTATTTTCTGCCTTTGGTAATCCAAAATAGGAAGTTACAAACTCATACACACTTTTTGTGTAATCGTCAAAAAACTTATCCCATTTTTTCGTTAAATCTTCCTGAGCCTTAAAGACAAAGCCCTCGCCGCTCTTTTCGCTTTTCTCAATCCCGATAGGCACGCGCAAAGCCTTTGACAAACAGCGCACGGCTTTTTCCATTTTCTCATATCTGTTTGTCTTCGTGATATTCTCAAACTCAAAGCGAATTGACTTATTGACGGCACGGCTTTTATGTGGTATGCTTGAACTGTTGGGAGTAATAACCCCAGCGGATTTTGGACGAGGCTGTTTTTCAGTCCCGTCCGCTTTTTTTACAACATTTCGCATATCGAAAAATTCAACCTCCTTTTCTTTCTGAAAACAAATAATAGTTACTGTTTTAGGCTTACTTGTATTTGTAGCTCCGTTCATCATTGCCGCATAACGTCTATAATCTGATGACGTTCTACTCGCAAAAAACAATACTACTCCAGTTGCTTGTTTTAAGCCGTCCTGATAGCGTTTCTTTACTGTTCCTAAATTGCCACTTATATTTTTGAAATCAAAAGGCAAATTGTTAATTATCGCATCATAAGATTTTGTAGAAGAATTTTCTTCATTCAAATAAACTTCAAAACCTTTTCGCGCCAAAAATTGAGCGTCAAAAAATTCTGTTTGGCGTTTAGAAGCGTCTTGTGGTGAGATTTTATTTGTAAAAGGGTTTCTGCTTTCGTGATAATGAATAGCGGGATATTTTCCCATTGTAAAAGACAACGTGCATTCTGCTTTTTTTTGCAGAATATCTTTTTTGTCAGCCCTATTTGTATTATCCGAAATATCTTTTAGAAGTTTTTTTAATTTCCCGATTGTAACCGACTGAAAATCTTTTTTTCCTTTTCCTTGAAAAGTATTTTCTCTTTTGTTGTCGGAAAATACACGCTGATACTGATAGCCCGCCCTGTTTTCTGTTGGCGGCACTATTACCGTGCGTATTCCTTTCTCTATGTATTCTGCTTCCAACTCTTCCCAAGTTATACTCATTCTTCTACTTCCTATTACCCGATAAATTTGTTATGAACGAAAAACAACTAGAACTTACATTACAATTCTTGAATACGGATATGTATTTGAAATCTGAATATAATCATATCTGTGCTATAAATGACTATGAAACACAACAAGCAAAAATAGATTATATTCAAAGTGTTTTTGATACTTACATAAAGCCTTTACTCAGATAGCAGAACCCACTTTATATTGATACAATGGCAATCGGGATTTAGAAGCAAATTGCAATGTCCACACAATCCCGTCATTTGACTTTGTAAGCATTACAAATCCGCTTTTTTCCAAAAACTTTTCAATCTCCTTCAAAGCGTCTTTTGCAAGCCCTTTCTCTATTTCTTCTCTTGTTATATTTTCAATAATTTCTTTCGTTCCGATAACTTCTCTTTTGTAAGGATGAACTTTAAAAATCAATTCGTTTAAATTATCAAAAACAAGGTCGTTAGGAGAATTTTTGTCCTTTGCAATTTCTTCTATAACAACTTTTCTTTCTCTATCCATTTCTGCTTGCGGAATTGCAGGGTTTAAAAGCATATCCGCGTGTAAATTTAAAGCCAAATCAAAATCTTTTGCAGGAAGCTTTATGTAATAGTGCGTAAAATCTTTGCTTGTTGCGGCGTTTGTAACCGCACCTTTTGATTCAAGTAATTTATCAAAAGTTCCTAAAGGATTTTTAGATCGGAAGAGCACACGTCTGAA
>CALBGU010000200.1 GCA_937893155.1 uncultured Treponema sp.
GCTCCCGAGCGGAATCGGACCGCTGACCTCCGCACTACCAATGCGGTGCTCTACCGACTGAGCTACAAGAGCGAATTTCAAATGTGATGTTCCATAAATATACAGAACTGCTTTTTTTTTGTCAACATACTAGAACGTTTTTTTTGGAATTTATGCGATAAATTCTTTTACATTCTGAATTTATTTTTCTGCACAGTAAAAATTTGGGCAAAATAAAAATCCGCCTCGTTTTTTGAAGCGGATTTTCAAACCGTGGAGATGATCGGACTTGAACCGACTACCTCAACAATGCCATTGTTGCGCTCTAGCCAGGTGAGCTACACCCCCGTTATTGAGAGAAATATTAGCATGCGCGGGATTTTGTGTCAAGCCGTCGCATAAAAATGACACAAAAATACAGATTTCTATCCGTTCTGTGAAATGACAAACGGTGCTAAAATCGCGTAAAATAAGGCAATGGAGGCATTATGAAACTGTGTATTCGACCGCACGACATCGGAAAAGATATGAGCGCAGACGAACTCGGGGAAAAAATCGGCGCATTGGGGTTTGACGGCGTTCAGCTTGCAATCGCGAAGGCAATCCGCGGCAACGACGGAAGCCCCGAAGCCTTAACGCCAGATGCGGTGCGCGAAATCCGCGCGGGATTCAACAGCCACGGCGTTGAGATTCCCGTTTTGGGCGCGTATTTTAATCCCGTCCATTCCAACAAAGAAAAAGTCCGCCAAGGCAGCCGCAAATTCGCCGACCATCTCAAAAAGGCCCGCGATTTTGGCGCAACGCTCGTGGCAAGCGAAACGGGCAGTTACAACGACGATAAATGGACGTACAATCCGAAAAATCAGACCGATGAAGCCTTCAACGAGGTGGTGAGCGTGTTTGCGCCGCTCGCACAAGCCGCGAAGGAAGCAGGCGCATTGCTTTCGGCGGAGGGCGCATGGCATCACTGCATTTACAGCCCTGAGCAAATGGCGCGTTTTCTGCGCGAAATCGATACGGGCGCGGTGCGGGTGACGGTCGATGTGCTCAATTATTTGTACATCGGAAATTACGAGCAGCGGCGAGCGATTTTTGATAAATGTCTGGAACTTTTTTTGGACAAAATCGCGATTTTTCACATCAAAGATTTTGTGGTGCAGGACGGAAAACTCGTGGAAGTCGGCATTGGCAAGGGAATTATGGGCTGGGACACGTTTTTGCCCGAAATCAAGAAAAATGTGCCGAACGCCATTTTGGTGTTTGAGGGCGTAAAAGACCTTGACGAAAGCCTTGCGTATTTTCGCACCTTGATGGAAACGCTCTAAACCGCGGCGGAAATCTTTTTTGCAGTGTTTTCAAGTATGTTTACGACACGGGAATCTATGTCCGTTGTTCATTGAAACAAGGGGCTTAATTAAAATGCAAAGTCAAGTGCAACAAAAAACTTCGGCAGGATTTTTCAGCTTCAAACACTTTTTCGGACGATGATTGAGCAATTTCACTACATTTTGCACTTCTTCGTCCGTAAGCTGCCTAAAATCCTTTCCTCGCGGAAAAAAGAACCTCAAGCAGCCGTTCATATTCTCGTTCCGTCCGCGCTGCCACGGACTGTGCGGGTCGGCAAAATATATTTTGCACTTTAACTCTTTTTCCATCTCCTTAAATTTTGCAAATTCAGAACCATTATCAAACACTATTGTTTTCACCTTGATTCCTTGCTCTCTAAACGCCTCTACAATCGCTTTTTCCACTTCCTCAGACTTCATCGAATCCACTTTTTTTGCCACCAGAAAACGACTTTTTCGGTCAACGAGCGTTACGATGCACCCCTTGCCTGCCGTTGTCCGAATCGTGTCGCCTTCAAAATCGCCGCATCTTTTCAAATCGCGCGCCGCACGCGGCATATCGCCAATCCGTTTGCAATTTTGAATCGTGCAAAACTTGCTCCTCTGTCCGTATCTTTTCTTTCCCCGCCTCCTAAAATGCGTTTTTTCGCTGATTTTCTCCAGCCGTCCCGCTCTGACCGTGCGATAAATCGTGTTCCACGACAGTTTTTCCCCTGTTTTTTCCTTCCACTTGAGAGCGATGATTTCAGGCGACCAATACTGCGATAATTTTTCGCTCACATACAAAAAAACATCGCTTCCCGCAATAAGCCGCGGTTTTCTCACGCTTTTTTTGCGTGCCTCGCCGAAGTTCTGCGTTTCAAGCCGCTTGACAAGCCGTCCCAGCGACGAACGATTTTTTCCAAACAACGTTGCGATTTTGCTGTTTGTCAGTCCGTTTTTTTTCAATTTGAGTATACATTCTGCTTCAGTTTGTGTAAAATGATTGTAATGCTTCATAGTTTGTTTTCCTCTTCGTTGAAGTGGTTTTGGCTGAAAACATTCTATGAAGTTTTTTATTTTTTTTCACTGTTGCATTTCATTTTGAAGTATATAGATAGACCCGTACGGAAATGTAGAAGAGTATTTAGCGATACGCGATTTATCGGAGAAATGCAAGTCAAAAGAGATGTTTTCAAAAGCCGTCAAAGACAGCGCGGTTTTTGAGGGTATGGGCGACGAGCAAAAATCAAAGGTTATCAATCAGATTTTCGAGGAAGGACAGGCGCGAGCGAACGAAGCCGATGAGAAAATCAAAGCGGACATCAGCGAAAGCCGCGACGTAGGAGAAAACGCAGAGGCAAGCCCCGAAGATGAAACAGGCGAGAGAATCGGCAAGGCGAAGGAATATCGAACAAGCACAGGCGAGCTGTACGTTGAGGAAGACACGCACAGAAACAGCGAAAACGACGACGACGGCAAAGCGCACGGGCGGTTACTTTTAGGCGACCCAAGCCGACGGCACGCGCTGGAAGACGACGGCAACAGATACGGTTATATCGGCTACTCAATAGACGGCGACACGGTAACGATTGACGATTTCAAAATGACAGCAGGGCGCGAGGGGCTTGCAAAAGAGTTTTATGAACAGTTTGCGGAGAAATTCGCAGACAAAAATATTGAATGGAATCCAAAGCAGGAAACGAACCTAAAGCTCAAACAGGATATAATCGCGGCGAACCCGAACGGCAAGGCGCAGGGCTTGAATTATTTTACCGCCGACACAATCGACGACAACAAGGCAAGAATTCGCATTGCAAAGACAATCAGAGAGAATACAAAGAACTGGAGCGATGAACAAGTAGCGGCAGGCACGGCGTTATTGACATCGGCGGCAAAAGCGCAGGGCGTGAAACTTGATGATTTTGTGAATAACTTTTTCCACAATGGGCAAGTTATCACGAACAAAGAAAGCGACGTTGAAAACATTGCGCAGGCGGCGGCACAACACGGCGCGACAATGGCTAATGTTTTCGGGGCGACACAACTTGACAAAGCGGGAAAAGCGATAATCTACATCGGAGAACACGGCGACTTCAACACATTCTCACACGAGGTAGGACACTTTTTCAGAAAGAGCGTTTTAACGGGCGATGAGCTTTTAGCGGCAGAGAAAGAATTCGGCGTTGACCCGAACACGCACCAATGGACAGAAGCGCAAGAAGAAGCATTTGCAGACGGTTTTACGGATTATTTGCGCACAGGCAAGGCGAAAACAAAAGGGCTTGAAAAGCTGTTTTCAAAGATAGCAGAGTTTTTGTCTAATGTTATACGAGGATTACAGGGGCAAATAAAGCTAAGCGATGATTTAATCAAAGTCTATGATAGCTTGCTAGAAGACGACGGAAGCGGACTTTTACGCGCGAGCAAAGCGGTAGAGAGTGCAAAGGCGCAGGAAATCGCAGAGAGAAAAGCAGCAGAGCAGAAAGCAAAGAAAGACGCGGAGCAGAAAAAGGCACAGGCAGAAGAACGAAAGACGACGGCAGAGAGGGCGGACGAAAACGCCGAGCGCATTATTGCAGACGAGAGCGCGATTGAAAACGCCCGTGCTGTGATGAGCGCGCAGGAGAAAGCGGAAGTAAAGCATTTTGACAGCTATGTACTGACAAAAGACGGAAAAAAGGATTTTGGAGAAATTTCTGTTGATGTTGCAAAGACGATAAAGCGACAGGCTGGAAAGATAAGGCTTGAAGTTGGCATACAGAAAAACGGGAAAGGTTACGGCGAAGCACATATTGAAAGACAAGAAAGACTTTCTCAATTACAAAGCAACGGCTTTTCAAATGCGCGAGATTTTGTTGAATATGTGGTAAAAGATTTATGTGAATTTTATGAATTGTATGAAGAAGAGGAGATTTTAACTTCTGTCTGCAAACTTTTGATGAAGGGACAGATTACGGATGCAAGGGCTTTTCGGTGGTATCATTTAGGCGTGGAGCATAATTTAAAACTGACAGATCTGTATGAATATTATATGTATTCCATTGATGAGGGGCAGGAAATGGAACTGCGGGATAATACGTTATTATATTTTATGTATGATACTCCATTATATGTTTTTAATTTTTCTAAAACTCCATTTAATGTATTGGTACTTTCCCATGATTCAATTAATATTTGAAATAAAAGGAAATAATAATTATCAATATTTTCCATCGATTTCGGATAAGATAGTTGAAAATCTTGTTCAAAATTCTGAATATATTTAATAAATATATTTTGAGTTTTTTCATCTATATCATTTATGGAAGTATTATTATTATTAATTTCTTCTTTCCATTTTTTAAATAAAGCATAAATTTCTTTAAATTGAATAAAAGGTGTATTTATAATATCATTTTTTTGTGAAAGATTTTTAATATATTCATCTAATATTTTCCATTTTTCTTTTCCTTCAAGCCATAATCCTTTTATTATTAATTCATTATTATTAGTAAAATTACCTAATTCTATTATATTATTTTTTTTATTACTATTTTTATAACACTCAATTAATCCATCTTCCCATTCTGATAAATTATTTAAAATATTTATATCCAAATTATCTTTATCTAAATTATTAATACATTCATTCAAAATATTTTCTGCTTGAAAATAATTACCAGCGAGTAATTCGCTATATGCTGTTTTTGTATTACTTTCTGAAAAAAAATATTTTAAACCATTACTTAATTCGTTTTCTTTTAAAGTATTAAATATATTAATCAAAGAAGAATATATATTTTTTATATCTATTCCATTTAGTAATAAATTTTCTAAATATAATATATTAACATTCCAAAAATTCTGGCAAGGGATTAAAGCTTGGATAATATTTGGTTTTATATATATAATCGGACTGCATTGACTAAAAGCGGCTAAAAGTAAATTAATAATCATATTATTATTTCTATCTTTTTGCTTCGCGGTATATTTATAGAAAAATTCATTTAAATACATATTAAGCATTTCTCTCTCAGTCATAGTAAGCATTTTCCATAATTGCGCAAAAATTACTACAAATATTTTATAATAAGATGAATTTTCTATAGTTATTATAGCACGGATTGGATCCAATAAATCAGAAACTTTTTTATCTTTTGTAATAATATTACAATTATCTACCATTTTTTTTATAAAATTATTTTTATCGTATTTTTCCATATCTGCTTTGTTTATTTCATCTTCTTTTTCTTCTATTTCCATATTATTTTCATTTTCATTTAAATAATTAAATTTATTAAGATTTTTAAATTTAGAAAAATTATTTTCATTCATGATTAATTTAGTATTTTCATCAAAGAAAGATAAAAAGAAATCGATGCTTAATGGTATCGTTTCGAAATATATATAATAATCTATCTCGTTTTCATCGTAATCAAAGGTGAATATCCATTTCAAAGCATCGATTAAATTTTTCCCTATATAAGACTTGATTAATTCGAAAATAGATTTTCTATTAGGTAATTCAAATTTGGCAATGATATATAAAAATATTCTTAATGATTTTAAAATATTCGAGTCTTTTTTATTAAAACTTGGCTCAGTTAAATAGTATTCTAAATAATTTTTGAAAATCATAATGATATTTTCACTAGTTCTTACAACTTTGAAAGGATTTAAATTATCGTAACTTTTAAGTAAATTAAACATAAAGGCATTTTTTTCTTCAGGTTTATTTTTTAATGTTTTATTATTCATAATTTCTTTTACTAAGTATTCAAGTAATGGTTCATAGAATTTATCGCGGAAATAACGATAGGTATGTAAAAATAGTTCGAGTAGGAAATTATAATATTTTCCCATAATCTCATCACAATTGAAGAAAAATAGAAAAGAACTTAAAATAATATCGGGATATATACATAACATATAAAACTAATATTATTATAGTATTTATATATCCGAAAGTATCTATTAGTCTATCATACATATCTCCTAACCATATTGAGAATACACTTATTTTTGGTATTTTTTTATTTTTTAAAATTTCAATTTTGTTTATCATTGATTCGCAATGCGGTTTCAAAGAAGGTAAATAACCATTTTCTTTACATTTATTTATTTTGTAATCTTTTTCTAATTCTTTTATTTCTAAAATATTTTTCTCATTTATTTTCGATAAAGTTGGTTTGTAATCGATTAAAAAAAC
>CALBGU010000201.1 GCA_937893155.1 uncultured Treponema sp.
ACCACATCATACGCTTCGTCTGCAAAAACCGAAGCCCCCATTGTAAGCGAAAGTGCCATTGCGGCAACAGCTTTCAAAATTTTCATACGCACTCCTTACTGAAGTTATCTGTTTCTATTATAATAGGCATTTTTACGATTTCAATTTTTATCTGAAAATATTTTCTTTTTTTGATGGGAGGTACGAAAAGTATGCCCGTTTTTATCATTCCCGCACTGGATACGGCAATCTTTTTTCTGCCGCCATCGTGTTGAAACAAGGGGCTTAAGCCCCTTGCTACCTCTGAAAAGAAATTATCGCGTCAAGGTGAGATAATGACCGCCCGTTTTTATCATTGCAAAAAAGAGCATTGCCAACGCAATACTTTCACTATATACTGAAAATGCGCGCTGAAAAAAGCGCAAAACAAAAATTAAGAGGTGATGTATGACTGGATTTGCAGTTATTGCAGGCATTGTTGTTGTGTTTTTGCTTATCATTTTGTTTGCAAACTCGTATCTGACCGCGCCGCCAGATAAGGCGTTTATCATTTCGGGAATGCGAAAAAAGCCGAAGGTGTTTATTGGAAAAGCGGGCTTGCGCATTCCGTTCTTTGAGCGAAAGGACGTATTGGAATTGTCGCTCATTCCGATTGATGTGAAAACGAGTTCTGCAGTGCCGACGGCGGATTTCATAAATATTATGGTGGACGCGCAAGTAAACGTGAACATTTCCAGCGAGGACGATAAAATCCAGCTTGCAAGTCAGAAGTTTTTAAATCAGGACACGGAGTATATTGCGTCGGTGGCGCGCGAAGTGCTTGAGGGAAATATGCGCGAAATCGTGGGCAAGATGACGCTGCAAGAGATGGTGAGCGACCGACAGAAATTCGCCGACCTCGTGAAAGAAAACGCCGACCCCGACCTTGCGGCGATGGGATTGGACATTATTTCGTTCAACGTGCAGAATTTCATCGACAACAACAAAGTTATCGAAAACTTGGGCGTGGACAACATTGCGAAAATCCAGAAAAATGCCGCGATTGCCCGCGCAGAAGCCGAACGCGACATTGCAAAGGCGCAGGCGAATGCAAAGAAAGAAGCAAACGACGTGCAGGTGCTTGCCGATACGCAGATTGCGATTAAGCAAAACGAGCTTGAAATCAAAAAAGCAGAGTTGAAAGCGAATGCCGAAAACGAAAAGGCGAAAGCAGACGCGGCGTATGAAATCCAAAAGGAAACACAGCGAAAAACGCTTGAGATAACGACGGCGGACGCGAACATTGCCAAGCTCGAAAAGGAAACGTTTATCAAACAGCAGGAAGCCGACATTGCCGAAAAGCAGCTTGACGCGCAAATCAGAAAGAAGGCAGAAGCGGAGAAATTCGCCGCGCTCCAAAAAGCCGACGCGGATTTGTACGAGCGGCAGAAGAACGCCGAGGCGGAACGCTACGAGCAGGAGCAGTCTGCGCTTGCCTTGCAGAAAAAAGCCGAGGCGGAGCGTTTTAGCAAGGAGCAGGCGGCGTTGGCGGTGAAAGCGCAGGCTTTGGCGGAGGCGGAATCCACGAAAGCGCGTATGATTGCCGAAGCGGAGGGTATTCGCGCAAAAGGCGAGGCGGAAGCGTTGGCGGTACAGCAAAAAGCGTTGGCAGAGGCGGAAGGTATCGACAAGAAGGCGGAAGCGATGAAGAAAATGGGCGAGGCATCGATTTACGAAATGTATTTCAAGGCGTTGCCCGAAATCGCGAAGAATGTCGCTTCTCCGCTGTCGAATGTCGATTCAATCACGATGTACGGCGAGGGAAACGCCGCGAAACTCACCGAAGACATCACGAAAGCGATGAGCCAAATCACGAACGGCGTGAACGATTCGCTCGGCATTGACTTAAAGAGCGTCTTGGGCGGATTTTTGGCGGCAAAAGCGATAAACGGCGAAAAATAATCGTGTCATTCCCGCACTGGGTACGGCAATCTTTTTCCGATGTCCATTGAAACAAGGGGCTTAAGCCCCTTGCTGCCTCTGAAATAATGACAGCAAATGAGATACTGAAAACTTGTTCAGCATCTCCAAAAATTAAAACTTCATTTAAGAAAAGTGTTTTTCGTCGTGAAGAATTGAGAAAA
>CALBGU010000202.1 GCA_937893155.1 uncultured Treponema sp.
GAACTTACGAAAAGGGCCTGAGTGTCGTGCCAAATGTAGTAGTAGATGTCCTCAGGTTGTTGGGTCTGACGGCTGACGATTGAAAAAGACGAGCGGCTTGTCTTTATTGAGCGTAATAGCTTTTTTTTCAGCAGTTGATGACGTACTTGAAGCAGTACCCGACGAGCTAGAATTTCCACAGCTTGCAAGCCCTAAAGCCGCTAACGTAAGTGCAGAAATTGCAACCAATGATTTGTTCATAATATTCCCCCTATTATCAACAACAACTTAAAACGTTTCATTTTGTTTTTTCAACAAAACTTTTTAAGAGCGTTATAAAAAAAGGATACACCTATAATTGCTACTTGTCAAACAAAAAAAATCAAAATTTGTCAAAATCTTTCATTATCTATCAAAATCAGTCAAAAACGAATTTTATTGATATAAATATCATTCAACCTGTGTTTTCGCACACAATTACAGTACGATTTCTTTTGATTCGAGTTTATCAATCATTTTGCTAAACGATTTTCTAACATCGCAATAAATCTGTTTTTGCAGCTCGCTTCTGATTTTTTCTATTTCTGTATCTTTCCCCATATCAATAAGCATTTTATCTTGAGGAAGAAACAGCTGATACACTTCTATATTTAGAGCTTCTGCTATTCTTACCAAAGATTCAGGGCTTGGAAATCTTCTTTTTCCCTCAAAAAAATTGATAGCTTGAACCGACATATCAACTTTTTCTGCTAATTTTTCTTGAGTCAACAAATTTTGCTTTCTGAAAGCTCGTACATTGTTTGAAAAAATTTCAAAGAGTTCTATTTCTGTCATTTCATTTACATTTTGTAAAGAAGTTATTGAATTTTACATTTACAAATTGTAATGTTTGCCGATATAAATTTTACAAGTTGTTTAATTTATGGCAAACGAATTTGATTTTTATTCTACAGAAAGTAATATTCTCGAAAAGAGCAAAGAAAAAACAGGCACTTTGCAAAACAGACTTAGTCAGCAGATAAAGTCAAAGGAGCGTGTGGCTTCTCGCGGCGAAGTATTTACGGCTGAACGAGAAGTAAAGGCGATGTGCGATTTGGTCAAAGATGAATGTGAGCGAATCGACAGCCGATTTTTAGAGCCTGCGTGCGGCAACGGGAACTTTTTAGCCGAGATTTTGAGCCGAAAGCTCGCCGTTGTTACAAAAAAATATGCAAAAAATCCTGTTGAATGGAAAAAGAATTCGTTTATTGCCGTTTCTTCGCTTTACGGTATCGACATTATGAGCGACAACGCCGCAGAGTGCCGACAACGATTATTTTCGCTGTGGCAATCCGCAAACAAAGATACAACAAACAGCGAAGATTTAGAAAAATCGATTCGCTTTATTTTGAGTAAAAATATTTGTATCGGCAATGCTTTAACGCTCAAAACCGTAGACGAGGCGCAAAAAGACACAAAAAACGAAATCATCTTTAGCGAATGGAGCTTCATCGGCGATATGCTCAAGCGGCGTGATTTTTCGTTTAATGCGCTGGTGAATCAAGAATATTTCAAAGAAGCAGGCTCGCTTTTCGGCGATATGGAAAGTGAAAACAGTGAAGAAGACAGAGAAGTTTTTTCGCCTGTAAAAGAGTTTCCGCTTATTGCGTATTGGAGGGTGTATGAGCAGTCTGTATGAAAACGCATATAATCCTGATGTTTTGGAATGTATTGCAAATCTATCGAATGACGAAGTTTTTACGCCGCCGAAAGTTGCGAATGCGATGCTTGATTTATTGCCGAAAGAGTTGTTTTCTGACCCCGACGCGACTTTTTTAGACCCTGCGTGCAAAAGCGGCGTATTTTTGCGCGAAATTGCAAAGCGGTTAGTTGTGGGCTTGGCGGAGAAAATCCCTGATTTAGAAGAGCGGCTAGAGCATATTTTTAAGAAGCAGCTTTTCGGCATTGCGATTACAGAGCTGACCAGTTTGCTTTCAAGGCGGAGCGTGTATTGTTCAAAGTACCCGAATTGTAAATATAGCGTGGTGCAGTTTGACAGAGCAGAGGGCAATATTTTCTTTCAGAGCATAAAGCACACATGGGCAGGCGGAAAGTGCAAATATTGCGGCGCGAGCGAAAAGGGGTATGGAGAAGAGGAGCGAAAAGGGCTTGAAAGCCACGCATATCAATTTATCCACAATGCGACAATCGAGGAGCTAAAAAATATGAAGTTCGATGTAATCATCAGCAATCCTCCGTATCAACTAAGCGACGGAGGTGCGCAAGCCAGTGCGATCCCGATTTATCATCATTTTATACAGCAAGCTATAAAACTTCAGCCTCGTTATCTTGTGATGATTACACCATCAAGATGGATGACAGGCGGAAGAGGATTAGACAACTTCAGAACAGACATGCTTTCTGATAATCATCTTTCTGTAATACACGATTTTAAAGATGCTTCTCTTTGTTTCACAGGAGTAGAAATAAAGGGCGGTGTAAATTATTTTCTTTGGGATAGATTAAAGACAAATCCAATCTGCACAATCATCAATGATTTCGGAAACGGTAATATAAACACTTGCAACAGAAAACTGCTTGAAGATAATTGTGATGTATTCATTCGTAACAATGATTTGATTTCTATTTTTAGAAAAGTTGAGCAAGCAAAAGAAAAATCTTTTTCAAGTATTGTTTCGTCTATGAAACCTTACGGACTTAGGGGAGATTTTTTCAAAAATCAAGATAAATATAACCTTCCTCCTATTAGTGAAAAAGAGATAAAAGACGGATACACAATACACGGCTTAGATGACAAGCAGAAACGTTGTTGCAGATATATTCCAAAAGATTACCCTTTACCAAAGAAAGATAACATAGACAAATACAAAATGTTTATGCCCCGAAATCAAGGAGAGGGAGAACTTGGAGAAACATTCTCACAGCCTATTTTTGCTAAGCCTAATGATTGTTGTACAGAAACTTTTGTCGTCATAGGAGGATTTGAAACAGATACAGAAATGTATAATTGTTGGTCATATATGAAAACAAAGTTTTTTAGAACTATGGTTGGTATGAAAAAGAACGACCAAGGTTGTGGTCAATCAGTTTATCAATTTGTGCCGATGCAGGATTTTTCTAAGCCGTGGACAGACGAAGAGCTGTATGCAAAGTATGCTCTTGATGAGCAGGAAATCGCGTTTATTGAATCTATGATTAGACCTATGGAATAGAAATCTTTCATACTTCGCTACAGTGTGGTATAATAAAACTATACGGAGGGTATTATGTCTGATATGGCGTTTAATGCAATGCTTGGGCAAATAGACAGTTTTTCTCTTGCACAGAAAAGGACTTTGATAAGGGCTTTGAAAAAATCCGCTTGGAATTCACTTTTCAAGAAAAAAGATAAACATCTGTTGGAAAGTCTAATCGGAATTGCAGGAAATGAAGACATTTCGATTGAGCAATTAAAAAACGAAAGGCTTTCTGTAAAATGAAAGTGTTTTATGATTCTAATGTTGTGCTGGATGTTCTATTAAACAGAACAGATTTTTTGACAGATTCATTTGCTGCTCTAAAATTTTCAGAAACTCGAAAAGTTAAAGGGTATATTTCTGTTGTTTCAACAACCGATATTTTTTATCTTGTGAATCGAAATCTGAAAGATACACAGCAATCTATCGAAAAAATGAGAGTGTTATTCAGCATTGTTGATATTGCAAAAGCTGATAAAAAAATTGCTTTGAATGCGCTGAATTCTGGCTGGAAAGATTTTGAAGACGCTGTGCAATATTCTGTTGCAAAAAAGTTAGGGGCAAAATACATTATTACTCGAAATCAAAAAGATTATCTGAAATCAGATATTCAGGTAGTTTCGCCAAAAGAGTTTACAAAGCTAATGCAAAGCAATCGATGATTAGACCTATGGAATAAAAAGGGACGCGGGGAAAAGAATGGAGTTGAGATATGCTAGTTGCTGAAAAGGTCGCTATGAGTGCCAGTATCAAAGAGATTCAATATCAGAACATTCTCAATATACTGATAAACAAGAAGCCAATCAGGTTCAATATGACATTCTCTGAATCCAATATAATCACCTGTAAGAGAATGGTCTTGATTTTGCTCTGGCAAAGGCTCTTTATTTGCAAGCAATTCAACAATATGCCACAGTTTTTTCACATCTTTTCCGCGTCTTTTTGCAAGTTTGTAAGATTTCTTGAATCGCTTGCCATATTTTACTGTGTACTTTACTGGTGTCATTTTTCCAAATCCGCCCACATTGATTTACCCATTCCGATTTCGTCTGCACTTTTTGTGATAGATTTGGTTCTATGCTGTTTTACAACCTTAGCGACAGCAAGTTGTAATTTCAATTTTAGTTCTTGCATAAAATTTATTATTGTTCTAATATAATGACAAGTTGTCATAGTATTATGACAAAGTGTTTTATACTTTGAGAGGTTATAAAATGTACTGTCCAAATTGTGGAAATG
>CALBGU010000203.1 GCA_937893155.1 uncultured Treponema sp.
CTATATCAATTTTAGAGAGTTCCTTTTTCCAGCATACCAAAAATAACACCTCCGATATTTTGTCAAAATTTTGTTTTTTTTGAATAAAAATAAAATCGTGCTTGTCTTTTCAAAAAAGGTGTGTTATTATTCTTATTAACACTTTTTATCATTTAGAGGTATCATTATGGCTTACAAGATTGGAGATTCTTGCGTAAATTGCGGTACATGTGAATCAGAATGCCCAGCAGGAGCAATCAGCGAGGGCGATTCAGCTCGTGTTATCGACGCAGACAAGTGCGTCAGCTGCGGAACATGCGCTTCTGTTTGTCCGGCAGGAGCAATCAGCGAGGCATAAAAGCCAGCGAAGATAAAAAAAGGGGTGCGGAAAAAGCCGATACCCCTTTTTATTTTGAGATTTTTACTATAATATAAATTATGCTTAATAAGATTGTAAAAGAACTCAAACACACCGTTTTTTCGGCTTTGAAAGTCCTTTTCCTTGTCGCTTTGTGTGTTTTGGTTGGCATTGCTATCGTTTTTCCGCTTTGGGAGTGGGCAACATCATCGCCAAAAACATATAGTATGGCAATATTGTTGTTTTCAGTAGCATTTTTGATATACAAAACCGTAAAAAGTTGCATAAAAATACCAAAAAGTTTGCTTTTTAAACGCATAATCCACATTGTTTTGGCAGTAATCGAAATTTTTGTGTTCATAAAATATGTTTTTGCTCTTCATCGACTAGCCGCAGTTGTTTCTCTTTTTGTGTATGCGGTGCTGGCAATTTCAGTTTCTGTTTTTGTAAAAAAAGAGGCAAAAAAATGAAACGGATTTTTGCTTTCTGGGGATTTCTTTTTTTTCTGCCGTGTTTTTTGAGCAACGCATTTTCGCAAAACAGCGAAACAATCACAATCAGCACGGATTCGATTCCGCTTATTGAAAACTTGAAAAATTCGTCTCGAAATCCCGGACTGTACGACCAATATCAAAAAGACGTGGAACTTCGGCACAAAGCCATTTACGGCACATACAAAATTGAAGGCACAAAAATAAAAGTCCCGCAAAAAAAATCCCAAGATTTTCAATACGAAGATTTGATTACCTTCTATAAATACACGGTAAAAAAAGACGACTCCGACAGAGATTTTTTTTCATTTGCGGCTAAGTGCGGAATTCGCCCAGATACGCTTGCATCGCTCAATCATATTGCGAAAACGAGCGTAAATCTGGTGGGAAAAACGCTGATTTTGCCATCAATGGACGGAATTTTTGTGCCCGAAAACGCAATTACCGACGTTGACCAACTAATTCAGCAAGAATTTCAAAAATACCTAGAAAATCCAGAAACGGTGTGCTATATTTTAAATCAAGAGAAATTTTATTTTATCCGAAATGCAAAATTCAGCCAGACCGACCGAGCATTTTTTGTGTGTCCCGACGATTCGATGGTAATGCCCCTCGAAAAAAGCCGCGTTACGTCTCCGTTCGGCAACAGAATCAGCCCCATTTCAGGGCAGTGGAAAATGCACACGGGCATTGACCTTGCAAGTCCGCTCGGGTCTGCGGTTATGGCGTGCAAAAGCGGTTCGGTGGAGTTTTGCGTCAAGGGAAATCCCGTGTACGGGAATTACATCGTTTTAAGACACGACGCAAAAATGACAAGTGTTTATGCGCATTTGGGAGCAATGCTTGTGCAGAAAGGACAATCGGTAAAACGCGGCGAAAAAATCGCAGAAGTCGGTCTGACCGGGCAAACAACAGGTCCGCATCTGCATTTTGAAATTCGCACAGACGGGAAAGCAGAAGACCCCGCAAAGTTGCTCCCAAAATAATTTGGACTGATGGAACTTTTTGGTTTTATGGCAAAAATGGTTAAAAAACTAACATTTTTGATTTTCGCTTTTTTATGCTTCTCGCAATCGCTGTGCGCTGAAATGTTCCGCGTGCATAAAACGCATATACTCGGAACAGGCGAAGACGATATTGTATTGGCAGGCATAAATGACTGTATTTCTATCATTTTGCCAGAAGACATAAGTTACTTGAACGGTATTGAACTACAAATAAAAATCCCGCGAATTATCACAGAATGGCCATATTCCATTGTCTACGGCGTTTATAACAATGTTTCGCCTGCACCCCAAGAAACCGTTATCGATTATCGCGGTGAAAAAATAAATGGCGGAATTGTTCCGAATCGGCTTTCTTGGGCTGTTCAAATTCCGACGCGGCAGGGCGTAAAATTTCGGGAATCGCCGTATACAGCAGTTATTCCTGTAATAGCAAGCACTGATTCTGGTGCGTTGTTTTTCCGATTTCAACTTGCGATGAAAGGAGTTCCGCAAGAATTTGACACATCGTATTTTTCGGTGAGCGCAAAACCGATTTTTGCTGAAGTCGGGAAACTCACGCTGTCGATTACAGCACCCGACAACACAAAAGTTCAGCCATACACGGTTTTTGTGGACGGCATACAAGTAAAGGAAAAAGAAGACGGTATCACCCTAGCAACCGGCATTCATTCCGTTTCTCTCGTGTCGGATTTTTATCGAAACGAAGTGCGAACCGTTACGATTGAGCAGGCAAAAGTTACAAACCTTGAAATTACCTTCCGCGATATTACCCCCGAAATCCGAATAAGTGCACCAGAAAATGCAACCGTTTTTTTGGACGGGGAAAAAATTTCTGAATGGGATTCCGTGCTGCGCGTCAGTCAGGGCGACCATCTTTTGCGCTTTATTATCGGCGATTACGAAATAATCCGCACGGTAAAAGCAGAAAACGGCAGGTCTTACACCGTTACACTCGGAATTGACGCTTCTGTAACAGAAGACACAGAGCCTGCAAATTGACCTTAAAGAAATGACATACTCGCGACGATATATATTATGTAGGGCAACAAAACATTATCCCCTCCCCACCCATTGTTGTCCTACTGCTTATGGGCATTGACCGGCGAAAGCCGGTCTTTTTTTTGTTTTCATTGACAAACAGCAGTTTATTTTTTATTCTATAGCAATGAAAATATATAAAGTGCCCATCGCTTTTTTTAGCGCATTGCTTACATTAGCCGCAATAATTTTCGGCGTTTTGTTAGGGCTTGGACTTGCAGAAACAGTAAACACAATCAATTCAGAAAACTACACGAAATTTTCTATGGCGCTTCCCACAAAATTACTCGATATAAATGGGGAGCTGATTACTGAATTTTCGTCAGATGAAAAACGCGAAATCATTTCTATAACTGATTTGCCACAGCATTTGATTGACGCATTGATAACTCGAGAAGACCGTGTTTTTTATAAACATCACGGATTTTCTTTCAAAGCTCTTACGCGCGCGGTGTACGGTGTTTTGACGCACAATACGCTCGGAGGCGGTTCCACGCTTTCACAGCAGATTGCAGGTACCCTTTATTGCGACCGTCGCGATTATTCGGTCAAACGAAAGTTGCTTGAATTGTGGTGGGCAATTCAGATGGAACGCCGCTATTCCAAAAACCAAATGCTTGAATTGTATCTCAATTACATCTATTTTGGAGGCGGAACAAACGGGGTTAGCGCTGCAGCAAAATATTATTTTGGACATAGCGCGCTCGAAATGACGCCAGCCGAATCAGCAGTGCTTGTTATTCAGCTCTCCAATCCGTCCCAATTTAACCCGTTTGCACATCCGAATATGGCAATGCCGCGCCAAAAAAATGTGCTTGACGAAATGGTGCGAGCAGGCTACATCACGCGCGCAGCCGCAGACGAATCTTTCGACACATATTGGGCGGAATTCGATTATACGCGCACAAACACCTCGGCGTATATGATGCGAGAAGACAAAGCTCCGTGGTTTTCAGAATATGTACGCCGAGAACTTTCCGATATGCTTTACGGTACGGACGACCTCTACACAAGCGGCTACACGGTAAATACAACGTTGAATCTTGCGCACCAACAAGCCGCGCAAACAATAATGACAAAGTATATCAACCGTGCAAATACGCTTTACAAGCAAGAAATAAACAGCCGTCAAAACGACGCAATCAAAACGTATGTGCCGATGACAGATTTGCTTGCCTTGCTTTTCAATTTAACGCCGCTCAAGGTAAATCAACAGCGCGCAGAGCAGACGGCTCTTTCCACCTATACCGCAACGATAAATCCGATTCTCGACGTGGTATCGATTATGTGCGGCATTGAAGACCTCAAAGTCGGTGTTGTGAGCAAAGGTGCGGCAAAAGCGCAGACGCAAGCGCAGGAAACGACCGTCGAAGGTACGATGATTGCGCTCGAAAACAGTACCGGCTATATCACGGCGCTGGTCGGCGGTAGCACCTACAGCAATTCAAACCAATTTATCCGCGCGGTGCAGGCAAAATTGCAGCCGGGTTCCACGTTTAAGCCGCTTTATTATTCCGCCGCTATTGATACGCGGGAATTCACCCAGACTTCAGTTATCTCCGATACGCCGGTTGTATTCCACGCCGCAGACGGAAAACCGTATATTCCTCTCGATTTCCGCGGTGTGTATGAAGGCAATGTGCAGCTTTGGTATGCACTCGCCCATTCTATGAATATTCCGTCAATCAAGATTCTCGATAAAATCGGATTCGATGCGGCAATAAACCGCGCAGTCGCTTTGCTCGGCATTTCAGACGAAGAGCTACCAAGCCGCGCATTCATTCCCGGCTATCCGTTGGGCTTAGGCGTTTGTTCGGTGCGTCCGATTGAAATCGCGCGGGCGTTCGCCATTTTTGCCAACGAAGGCAAAGAAGTAACGCCGATTGCAATCCGCAACGTAGAAGACCGCGACGGCAACATTATCTTAAATCCAGAGCAGAAATTACGCGACGAACAGCGCAAAAAAGGCGACAACATTCAAGTTATTTCACCGCAAACAGCATACATTATGACGCAGTTGCTGCAAAATACCGTCAAAAGCGGAACGCTTGCATGGGGCGCAAGTCGTGCGTCAACAAACTGGTCATATCGCGGCTCAAAATTCACGTTTACCGACAAAAACGGCAACCGCTTCACGATGCCAGCAGGCGGCAAAACGGGAACGACGCAAAACTGGGCAGACGCATGGACGGTCGGATTCACCCCATATTACACGGCGGCATTCTGGTTCGGCTTCGACAAACCGGGGCAGTCGCTCGGCTTAAACATCACGGGTTCAACGCTGGCGGGCGTGGCATGGGGCGATTTTATGGCAGAAGCAAACAAAGGACTGTCTTACCGCAATTTTGCCCGTCCTGATTCAGGGATTGTCTCAATGAAAGTCTGCGCAAAGAGCGGGCATATCCCCACTGATGCGTGCGGCGACGAGGTGATTACGGCGTATTATCTTGCGGGCACAGAACCGACGGAACAATGTGAGTATCATTCCAACAACGTGGGAAAAGTCCTCGCGATTCAGCGGCTTGAAACAGAAAAAATGATGTCAGGCTACAGTTTTACCGAGCTTGAAAACGCGGACGGCGTAACACTCGATTTGAGTTTCTTAAATGACGACGCGCCGCAGTCCGAGCTCAATAGCGATATGTTCGGCGACAACAACGGCATCACCGTGCAGACAGGCGAGAGTTTCACCACTGATACTGGGCTTGAAAACAATGATGATTTTGGCAATTTCTTAATGGAATAAAAGGAGTAAAAGGAAGATGGTACAAATAAGACCCATTTCAGATTTAAAAGAGCATTTAAGAGAAGTTGAACGCCTTGCTGAGCGTGCGCCTGTATTTTTAACCGCAGAAGACGGCAGTACGTTTGTGCTGATGTCGAACGCGGACTACAAAAAAATGTCGGGCAACAAAAGTTCAGAAGCAACACGGGAGCGCGTAGCAAAACTGCGGCAACTCGGCTGGTCAAACGAGGAAATCGCCCGTAGTCTCCGCACCACCGAAGTGGAAGTGGAACTCTTGATAAACGAAATGCCCAAAGCACGGCAATAAATCTTTTCAAATCCCGTTTTTCTGCGGGATTTTTTTGCGCTTACGGCTTACATCGCAAAAAAGTTGCCATTCCAAACAGTTTCGGAATGGCAACACCCTTTTTATCGACTATAACTGAAACTGGTTTATTTGCACGTCCACCGCTTCGATTGACTCCTGCAAGCCGCCCGCAATGGACTGCAACTGCGTGCCCGTCGCCGCAATCCGTTCCGCACCAGACGACACTTCATTCATATTCGTCACCATTTCTTGAGACGAAGTTTCAAGCGCGTGCATTTCATCAATAATCCGCTGGCTCTTTTCGTGCATTTCGCCCGACGCATTTCGAACATCAGACGCAGTGTCGTTCATCACCTTGAGCGCCTCGCCGATGAGCTTAGAACCAGCGTCCTGCTCACTGAGCGCGTTGTTCATCTGCTGCACCAGCGTATTCGTTTCGGTGATTCTATTTGCCACGTCCTTAAACGTATCGCTTGACACTTTGGACGTCTGCACCATTTCTTCAATCGAATTCTGAATCTCTTTCAAGCGCGAACCGATTGTTTTCGACTGCGATGACGACGTTTCAGAAAGTTTTCGGATTTCATCGGCAACTACCGAGAAGCCCTGCCCCGCCTCGCCTGCGTGAGCTGCCTCAATCGCCGCATTCATCGCAAGCAGGTTTGTTTGAGAAGCGATAGACGCAATCGATGAATTTGCCTCCTGAAGCATCTGGCTCTGCTCCACAATTCTTTGAATACGGTCATTCATCGCGTTCTGCTCCGTTGAACCAGATGATGCCCGCGTAATCAAATCCTCAAACGAAGCACTCATCTTTGACATCGATTTATTCACCGAAGAAATGCTGCCGATAATCTCCTCAACCGCCGCCGAAGCCTCCGTCACACCCGTTGCCTGAGAAACAATCATTCCATCAAGCGCCGTAATTTCCTCGCTAATTGCAAAAACCGCATTCACCGCCTGTTCCACGCTCTGCGCCTGCTCATCAATATGAGTGTGCATTGAGCCGATATTCGCCCGAATCTGCGTAATTGCGCTCACCGTATCTTCTGCACTGCCGTTCATCGTATCGCCCATCGTCTTGAGGTTGTCTTTCGCCTCGTGAATGCGGTCAAACGCGCCGTGCAATTTGTCCATAAACTTATTGAAACTCGCCGACAAATTCCCGATTTCGTCTTTGCTCTTTACTTCCAAACGGTGCGTCAAATCGGAACTGCCTTTGTCCAATTCGGCAGAAAGGTCGTTGAAAAAAACGGCTGCCTTTCGGAGCGGGGAAAGCACCTTATGAAAGAAAAACACATAGATGAGCGTAAACACGATAACAATGCACACAATCGCAAGCAACAAGCGCTGGAGCAGCACAATCGAAAAATTGCTGCCCGCAGAAATCGGCATTGACATAATCATATACCAATCATAACTCGGAATATAAGACACAATAAGGCGCGTTTTGCCCATTTTTCCCGCCATTGCGCTGCCGTTTTTTGCCTGCTTCATCAAAACATTTAAATCCACCCCGTCATAAAATTGCTCGATTTTTGTCTTTCCGCCCAAAAGCTCCGTATCTTTTGCACCCACAACCACTTTATTTTCATCAAAGAAATAAGTATCCACAAAATCTGGCAATCCCTCATAAGTGCGGTTTACAAAATCGTCGAGCGTCAACCCCGTGCCTGCAACACCGACGGGCGTTCCCGATTTTGAAAACACAAGCGTGTTAATCCACAGCTTTGTTTGCTTAATGCCGATGTCATAATTCACATTGAACGACAGCGGCACGCGGCTGTTGAGCGTCGCACCAAACCAAGCGCTGTCGGGGTCTTTCGGGTCAAGCGTGTAGCTGTAATCACCGTTAAAATAATACCGCTTGTCCACGTCGTTAATCCAGAAAATCGTATCAGACGAAAACGAGCCTTGATAATCGCGCATTTCCTGAAACGCCAGTTTTTGCAGTTCCTCGTTGCTGGGGTCTTGAAAAAAAGCAGACACCAACGGAGAAGAACTCATCTTTTTTGCCAGCGCCATATCCGCCTTAAGAGAATCCTCCAACTGAACGCTTTTGCTTTCCGAAAACGCCTTGAGCTCGCCTAAAGCTGATGTCTCCAAAAACCGAGACGACAGCAATAAGTATGCAGCAACAGTTTCCACTATCACAAAAAACACAACACAAGCTGAAAAGCTCAGAACTTTCTTCTGAATACTCATTTTCGAACCTACCTTACATTTTAGTATAACTGAACTTTTTTAAAAGTAAACCACAAAATACATAAATTTCGCTTTTTTTATTTTGTGCTACACTTTTCAGCCGCTTTTGCACAAAAAAAGGCATTGCCGCACTTTTTCGGCAATGCCTTTCGGCTACTTAATCTCTTTCATCAAATTGACCATCTCGATAGCACCAAGCGCACACTCATAGCCCTTGTTGCCTGCCTTTGTGCCCGCGCGTTCAACCGCCTGCTGAATCGTGTCGGTCGTGAGCACACCGAACATCACGGGAAGCCCCGTCTGCATACTCACCTGCGCAATGCCCTTCGACACCTCCGCGCACACATAATCGTAATGGCTCGTAGACCCGCGAATAACCGCGCCCAAGCAAATCAGTGCGTCGTATTTGCCGCTCTCGGCGAGTTTTTTTGCCACCA
>CALBGU010000204.1 GCA_937893155.1 uncultured Treponema sp.
CGCTCTTCCGATCTGGGCTTGCTTTGTGCAAAATGGAAAATTGACAATGCCTTCGCCGTAAAAAAGTCCGCCGTATTTTTGAGGCTTTACTTCTTTCAAATGCACACATACTATATTTTTGCCCCCCCCCCCCCTTAAAAATTCAGAAGCAATGTCGGAGAGACGCGCATTGACAGCATTTGTCAAATTGCCAACGTCTGGGTATAAACAAACATACGGAGATGCTATTGTTTCAATGATTTTTGTGCATTTTGAAATCGTTCCCGAATAATCGTCTTCCATATTTTCAAGAGCGATTATCACGGCTTTTGTGCTGGCATACTCAATCGCCGCTTTCAGATTGTTCAAAAATAGTTCGTGATGTACGCTTGAAAGAGTCTGATTTTTCGGCACGGCACACGCAGGAATTTGAATAATCCTCGTGCCCGATTTTTGTGCAAAGTCGATTGCAGAAAACAATAGAGCGCACCCTTTTTTGCATATTTTTTCATCAGTGTTGCCGAGCGTAAACGTGCTTAATGCGCTCAAGCAGATTTCAGAAACAGGAATTCCTGATTTTTTCTCGGCATTTTTTAGTTCAATCAAAAAATCGGGAGATGAGAGCCGTGCTCTTTTTTCTTCGGTGCGGTCAATGCTCAATGCAAAAAAATCATAGCCCGCATTTTTTGAAAGACACAATTTTTCTGAAAGCGAAATTTCTGGAGGAAACGCTTTTTCATAAATGCCGAGTGCTATTTTTGCTCTTTTCATAAAAATCCTTTTTCGTGTAATCTCGAAAATCCGAGAACGTTGCTTTTTTCTCGCGCGAACAACTCGAAAACTCGAGAAACGCCATTTTTCTCAAAAACAGTCATCTCGAGTTTTCGAAAAAAATGGTGTGTCGTTAATGAAGCCATTCTGATTTTTTTGCAGAAAGCAGCGCCTTAAAAATTTCAATATCTTCGGCGGTGGTGAGCTTTAGATTTTTTTCAGACCCCAAAGCCAAAAAAAGTTTTTTCCCCATTTCGATATAGAGCGTGCAAGAAGCCACAGAGTTGGTAATTCCTTTTTTAAGCGCTTCTTTGTGCGTTTCGAGAATATCTTTGAGAAAAAACGTTTGCGGCGTTTGTGTTATCTTGAGATTGTTCCGAGAAATTTGCTCGCTTGAAGTTGCATTGTCGCTTGTTTTGAGCATTGCCGCAGTGCAGGGGAGCACGGTGATTGCGTTTCCGAATGCCCTGCAGATACGGATATTTTCAGAAATAATATCTTGAGAAACCATCGGACGAATAGCGTCGTGAATCAGAACAATATCATCATCGTTGTGATGACGTTTAGCAATATCAAAAAGCCCATTTCGGATTGAGTCTTGTCCGTTTTTGCCACCGCATACGATATTTTCTAACTTTGCGATATAAAATTGTTTTGCATACGCAGTCAGTATTTTTTCCCAACCGTCAAGACAGACTACTTCAATCGCATCAATGCTGGGGTGCTTTTGAAACGCTTCAAGCGTGTAAACCAAAACAGGTTTGTCGTACACGTTCAAAAATTGCTTGGGAATGTCTTGGTGCATACGGCTTCCCACGCCGCCGGCAATAATCAAAGCTATATTCATTTTACGATTTCCTCGCAGTTTTTTATCCACTGTTCCAAAAACTCATTTCTTTGGATTTTATAATCGAGCGGCAAACTATCTGCCGTCAAAAAATAATTCTTCAAACTCAATTCATACGGCAAGTAGGTGAATGTTTCCAGTTTTTTAATGCCGATAAGATACGTCCTCTGTGCAATTTCTTCGAGCGCAAAAAGTCGCGAAACGGTCTGCTCTGCGTCTTTTCCCCATGTGATGCACCCGAGCGCACGCACAAACACAGCGGGACACTGATACACAAATTTGGTGGAAATGGTTTTCAAAACAGATGTACCGATTTTTACATAGATGTTGTGCGTGTCGGAAATGTCGGGGATTCGCACGGCACAGGGAATTTCGCCGAAAAAATGCCGTGTGTGAAAAACCGTAACGGGCGGAAGCGGTTTTCCTGTTCCTGCCCACACCGAAATCCATTTTGAAGACGCATTGATAATGCAATTCATAAACGGGTACGTTTTATACAGCAAATAATGCATAAAAAATGCTTCGGGAAACTTCGTCGAACTGCCTTCAACGATACTACAATCGCTGTCTACGATGATAAAGACCGTTCCTTTGATTGCAAAATAATCTTTTCCGTCAATGCTTTCCTTTACAGACACAAAAATATCGTCTGCCGAAAATCCTTTGTCAGCCGCTTTTTTATACGCAATAACCACTTTTTCTTTCAAATCTTCAAACATTTGTTTCCTCTCTGTTTTTTATAACGCGGTATGCCTGAATGATGTGCGTTTTTTTCTTTTTGGGGAGCGTCATAAAATCGCCGTACATATGCTGAAGAACAAGGTCGTAGTGCGCAGGAACACGAGCTTTTATGCCTTCAAAAAACAAATAGCGTTCGCCGATTTTTTCATCAATAAACCACCATTTTGGCATTTCTTCTTTTGGACCATAACCTGCAACAAACGTGCCGACGTGTGCTGCTGTCTCAAAATCATATTTTTTGCCGAGCTCATCTATTTTGAGTGCGTATTGATGTGCTCCAACGATTTTGAATGGAATGCTTGCGATATAAAGTAGATTATTTAAAAGAAATTTGAACTCTTTATATTTTCCTCTAATCAACCTTTTTCGCGGAAATCGAGCAAAATAATTAAAAGATTTTAGCTGTTGTACTTTTTTCCAATGCTGTTCTGAATTTTGGGGCAATCCGTCCCATGGCATAATATCAATCCAAGCATAAATAACTTGGGCTAATTCTGTTGAATCAGCAAAAAAATTATCATCTTCGATTCGTAAAAAGGGGAGAGAATGTTCTTTTGGCGTATGATAAATGCTCATTATTTTGTATTGTGCAAGATGCCCGTTTTTGGTGAGTTTGCGAAATTTTTCAAAATCAGGGCGCGGCATCGTGATGTCCATATCATCGTCCCACCATACAAATCCTTGATGTCTCACCGCTCCAATCAGCGTGCCGCCTGCAAGAAAATAGCGCAGATGATGTTCATCGCAAAAACGTATAAATGTTTTGAAAATTTGAAAACTTATTTGTCTGAATTCATCTGGCGATATTTCTTCGAGGTGCGTTTTATCAATTTTTTTAATTCCCTTGAATCGTTGCATTCTTTTTCCCTCAAAATATGCGGTGTTTTCTCGAAAGAATCTATAAAAATAAATCTAATCTCGATATTTTGAGTATATATAATTTTATTCTCGATGTAAATAGGTTTTTATATTTAAAATTCTTGGTTACATTGAGAATATGAATAAATACTTGGAAGATTTACGGTTGAACATCAAGTATTACAGAGAGAAGAAAAAGTTGTCTCAAACACAGCTTTCCATTATTTGCGATTGCGGTATTGGCACGATTGGAGGTATTGAATCGGGAAAAGCAAAACCGTCGCTGGATATGCTTTTGCGAATTTCAGAGGCGCTTGGTGTTACGCCTGCTGATTTGTTTATTCGAGAGGTCTCTATCAGCAAAAGCCTTATAAAACGGCAGTTGGAAAAGAATTTTCTTCTTTTTATTCAGAATATATAATTGTAAAAAATTATCAGCTGCTATATTGAATAGCATAAAAGATATATGGATTCTTGCAAGTTGTTATGTAACAAAAAATTGGGGTAGGCACATTGTTTTAGAATAGCCCGCTTTCTGCGGTATGTGGCATTTGATGAAAGCGGGCAGCAGAATTCTATTTTACCATTGACTTCAACAGTGCGATTTCTGCGGCGTATCCATCAAGTTCATTCGGAGTTTCAAGAATAAACGGCACATTTTTGAGCGCGGCGTGATTGATGATTTTGGCAAATGTTTCTGTGCCAAGCGTCCCTGCGCCGATTTTTTCGTGGCGGTCTTTGTGGCTTGCAAACGGATTTTTGCTGTCGTTTAAGTGCACCGCTTTCAGATATGACAAGCCGATAATGCGGTCAAAATCCTCGAGAACGCCGTCCAGATTGCCCTTAATGTCATACCCCGCATCGAAAATGTGACAGGTGTCAAGACAGACACCGATTTTGTCTTTGCGGCTTACGAGGTCAATAATTGCGCGGATTTCCTCAAAACTCCTGCCGACCTCCGTGCCTTTTCCTGCCATCGTTTCAAGCAAAACCGTCGTTGTTTGCCCCTCGAACATTGCTCTGTTCAGCGCGTCGGCAATCACGGGAATGGCGACCTCTGCGCCTTGCTTCATGTGGCTTCCCGGGTGAAAATTGTAATACTGATGCGGCGTGTATTCCATTCGCTTTAAGTCGTCGGTAAGCATTTCGAGCGCGAATTGACGGATACTTTCTTTGTCGGAACACAAATTCATTGTATAGGGAGCATGAGACACCAGCGTGCCGAAGTTGTTTTGCGCCAAAAAATCGCAGAGTGCCGCGGCGTCCGCGCTGTCTATCGCTTTTGCTTTTCCGCCCTGCGGATTTCGCGTAAAAAAAGCAAATGTGTTCGCTCCTATTTTTGCCGCTGTTTTTCCCATCGCAAGAAATCCATTTGCCGCGGACAAATGACAACCAATCGTAATTCCCATGGTGAAATCCTTAAAAGTAAAATCCCCTGAAACACTCATTTCAGGGGGCAGAAAATTATTCGCTGATTAAAAGAGAATAGACTTCCATTGCATCTTGTGCGCCGAGCAATGCGTCTCGAAGCTCTTGATTTTTGAGCTTGGACGAAAAATACGACAGCGTTTGCAAATAATACGAGTGCTGGTTGTATGCCGCCGCAATCATAATGAGCAATCGCACCGGCGTGTCGTCGATGGTCTGAAAATCAATGATGTCGCTTTTGCAAATACCGACCGACATCACCAAATCGGTAACAGACGACAATCGCACATGCGGAATTGCAATGCCGCGCCCAATCGCCGTTGACATCAATTCTTCGCGCTTTAGGATTTCGTTTTGGAGTTCCTTTGCGTCCTTGATTTGCGGTGCTGTTGCAAGATTGTCCGAAAGCTCAATAAGCGCATCGTGCTTTGTTGAATGCTGAATAAAAACAATGCGCTCTGGCGACAAAATATTTCGCACCTGCACGGTCATATTCACCGACTGCGTGTATGAAGACGGAGAAAGCCGCTCGTTTACCCATTTTTCGATTTCGGCGCGCTTAAAACGCCAAACCGTGCCGATTTTTCCGGCGGGAATTTCACCTTTTTGCGCCCAGTCGTAAACAGTGCGCTCGGAAACGCGCAAATATTTTGCTACCTCTTCGATTGTAAGAATGTCGTCTTCCATAAAAATCCTCTCGATAGTATTTATTTACCTTATTTTGCATATATTACGTTTTTTTGTCAAGAATTGCATAATCTAATATTGTGAATGATAAAGAAAATATTTTGTAATCTGCCTTTTCGGGAGCGTTTTCAAAACGTATGCTGTCATTATCTCGCCTTGACGCGATACGCTTTTTCTCCAAATGTAGCAAGGGGCTTAAGCCCCTTGTTAAGCCCTTGTTTCCAGAAAGGCAAGGGCGGGAATGAAAAAATAGCACCTCTCAAAACACACTGCATTGGCGATAACTGGAGTTATCTCTCTTCTTCACTTTGAAGAAGCAAAATAATTGCAGTTATCGCGCTGTTTCAGCAGTGAAACGGCAAAATAATTCCAGTTATCGCTCTTCTTCACGTTGAAGAAAGCAAATAACTGGAGTTATCGCGCTGTTTCACCAATGAAACGGCAAAATAATTGCAGTTATCGCTTTTCTTCATTTTGAAGCAGTCGAATAACTGGAGTTATCGCACTGCCGCAAAAACAATACGTTTCGTAGCACCGCCGAGTAATCAATTTTTACGTTGAAAAATGCCGATAATTAGTCTACAATATAAAAAGAAAGTGTAATTCTATTTTTTTAGGGTTGGTTTTATGTTTTCGGTGAAAAAATGGATTAACAGCAGTATCCGAAAGGAGCTTTCTGCTAAACTCGGTGTGTCGCTTCTTGTGTTGTTTCTGGCGTGTGCATTCATTTTGACGAACTCCGTCAGACGCAATTTTTCTAACATTTCCGACAAGTATCTTTCGGGAATCGCCGTTTATTACACAGAAAGCACGAAGTCTATTCTGTCGCACGAATACAGCACCTGCGCCGCGCTTCAAGCCGCTGTCGAAGAGTTTGAAACAATCCCTGCGGAACACCGCCGCGAATATCTCGACAACATTCAAAAAGCCATTTTGCAAGACAATCCCGACTTTGTGGACGTGTGGACGGTCTTTGAGCCGAATGCGCTCGACGGACTGGACGACCAATACGCAAACACGCCGACAAGCGACAGTACGGGGCGTTACTTGCCGTATTGGACGAGGGTGGAAAACTCGATTGAGTTCACCGTTTTAACCGATTACACAGGCTCATTTTGGTACGACGAACCGCGAAAAAAAGACCACGGTATTCTTATCGAGCCGAACCCGTACGAAATCGGTGGCAAGACGATTTTTGTGTGCGGCGTGGCGTTCCCGATTCACAATCGTGCAGGAAAAATCGTAGGTGCGGTCGGGCTTGATATGTCGCTTTCCAAAATCACGGATATGCTCAACGAAGTGCATTTGTACAACACGGGCTATTTGACGCTTGTTTCTGCAGGCGGACTCATTGCCGCAGATGTGGACAAAGAAGCTATCGGCGCACAGCTCCCCGAATTCTCCTCTGGCGCGGTTTCAAACAAGTTCCGCACTGCCGCAAACGATTTAAAGCCGTTTACCGACCTTGCACACACGCCGCGCGGCAAGATTTTCAGAATGTATGTTCCGCTGAGAGTAAGCGATGCGGCGCAGGTGTGGTTTTTGGGCTTGAACATTCCGCGCAAAGAAGTTGACCACGATTTATTTATCATCTTGAACTTGCTTGTCAGTATTTTCGGCTCGACAATTCTTGTAATTATGGTGATGTCGTTTATCATCGTCGGCGATTTTTCAAAACAGCTCAAAGTCGGAATGAGCGCGATGAAGAACATTTCCGAAGGCGACGGCGATTTGACGGTAAGAATGACGGTGCGAAACGAAAACGAGCTTGGCTTGATGTACAAATATTTCAATGCGACAATGGAGAAAATCCAGAACTCGATTTCGACTGTCAAGAACGAAACGCACGATATTCAAAAAGCGACGCTGACTCTTGCGGACAATATGAACGAAACAGCCGCCGCCGCGAACGAGATTACGGCAAATATCACTTCGGTGAACCAGCAAGTGCGGCTTGACGGCGAAAACGTGAACGCAACGCAGAAGAGCGTGGAAAGCATCAATACCGCCGTGTCGTCGCTGATTGAGAACATTCAGGCGCAGGCTTCGAGCGTGGCGGAAAGTTCGTCGGCGGTTGAAGAGATGGTCGCAAATATCCGCAGCGTTACGGGGATTTTGGAGAAGAACGCAAAGCAAATCGAGTTGCTTGAGGGCGCGAGCGAAGAGGGAAAGACAAGCGTCGTGTCTTCTGTGGAGTCCACAAAGAAAATCCAAGAGCAGAGCGAAACGCTGCTTGAGGCGAGCAAAGTCATTCAGAACATCGCAAGCCAGACGAACCTTTTGGCGATGAACGCTTCGATTGAGGCGGCACACGCAGGAGAGGCAGGCGCGGGATTTGCGGTTGTTGCGGACGAAATCCGAAAGCTCGCCGAAGATTCCAACGTGCAGGGCAAGAAGATTACGAAGAACCTCAAAGTCGTTCTTGATTCGATTAAGACGGTTACGACTTCAACAGAAACGCTGCAATCGAAATTCAATCAGATTTACGACATCACGCAGAAAGTCGCCGAGCAGGAAACCACGATTATGCGTGCAATGCAGGAACAGCGCGAGGGCGGCGGTCAGGTTTTGGGCGCAATGAAGCAGATTAACGACATCACGGTAAGCGTGAAAAACGATAGCGGCGTTATGCAGACTTCGATTGCCGACGTGAATCAGAATATGGCGGATTTGGCGCGATTGACGAGCGAGATTACGGCGAGTATGCAGGAGATGGAACTCGGTATCGAGAATATCAATCAGTCGATTAACAGCGTGAACGATTTGACGCACGCAAACCGCGATTCAATCGACCGCCTCGATAATGTTGTAGAAAAGTTCATCGTTTGACCTCACCCCCTTGAGAAACAGCCTGTGGCTGCCCTCTCCTAGTAGGTGAGGGGTGTTTTTGTGCGACCTCACCCCAAGCCCCTCTCCTAGCAGGTGAGGGGTGTTTTTTTCGCAGGCGCGGGATTTGCCAAATCCAGCATCTGTTCTACGCTCATAGAATAATCTCTTTGACGCTCGTAGAACAGACTCTTTAATGAGCGTAGAACGATAACAAAAAAGAGGGGGCGGACTTAAATATTGCTTTTGCGGCGGTTGCAGGATTTGCAGAGCATTTGGCAGTTGTCGAGCGTGGTTTTGCCGCCTTCGCTCCACGGCGTGATGTGGTCGGCTTCCATTTCTTCTATCGCGAAATGCTCTCCGCACTTCTTGCAAATGCCGTCTTGCGCGGTGTACGCTTTGAGCTTGTCGCCGTCGGAAAAAGAACGGAGCGAAAGATACTTTTCGTCGCGCGTCAGCACATACGGATAAATCCCCGCTTTCTTCGTTACGTCGTCGTCTAAAATCAGCGTTTTTATCTCGGCTTCGAGTTTGTCTGTGTCGAAAGAAACATCTTTGAACGTGCGGTACAAAAAGCCCCAGTCGATATTTTTCGTGTATTTCGCACGCTTTACGGGGAATGTCGATTTTGCCCACGCGATGACTTTTTGAAAATACGCCCACAAAGCAGAAGCGTTTTCGTCATTTTGATGCAAGCCCATATATTCGCTAATCGGCGTATCTCCTGCAATCCATTTTATCGCAGTTTCAAGGATTTCCTGCCTGTTCGCCGTGCCCGAAACAAAATCCGCGCCAATCGCCACCGCCGCACAGCCGTTTTTAGAAAAATACTTCTTTGCGTCGCTCACCCACGAGCCAGAATACACCGCGTTTCTGAGTTCTTGCGCCGTGAGTTTTTCGCCTGCGATGTTTATGCGCTCGAACCATTTTAGTTTTTCGCTGTTCGTGCCAGAACAAATATAAATATTCAGCTTGTAATCAAGAAACTTTTTCATCTCGTCATCTTGCAAATTGCTAAAGAACCGCATAATGTGCGCAAAGTCGCCGTTGACATACTGACAAATCGAAATCGTGCGCTGCTGCCCGTCAATGACTTCATACGTTCCGTCGCTTCTCTCTGCCCAATACATCACGTTGAGCGGGAATCCTTGCACCACGGAGTCAATCACCGCGTCCCTCTGCGCTTCTTTGTACACGAACTCTCTCTGATACGGAGGACGCACGTCGAGCTTGCCGCCATACGCCACAACGCCGCTGTCTGCATTGTCCGCATATCCCTCGCTTAATTCTCGAATCGTGATTTCAGTCTGCTTTATTTCCATTTTTACTCCCGTTAAACCTCACCCCTAGCCCCTCTCCTAGAAGGCGAGGGGAGTTTTTCTGCGCCGAATAAATATTCTGCTGTACATTCGTTTCCCGTTTATATATCCGCGCCCTTTTTCTATGTTCAAATCGTATTCATTACCAATAATTTCAAATTGTTCAGGGTTATATTTGTCTAAAAAAGTAACAGGCACACCCATAACATCATCATAATCCAAAGGAATATCCGTTACTTTATCAACATTTATAGCATCGAAATTATCGTATTTTGGGTATTCTTCAGAGTTATAAGTCTTATATAAAATTAAATCTTCGTGTCGCTTTTTATTTTCAATATTCGTAAACCAAATAGAAGAACTTCTGCCTAAAACTTTTCCGTTAATGATTTTATATCCGCTTCCCTCTTTTTTGGTTTCCAATATCTTTTTTTCGTACTCTTTTGAAAGTTCAAAATATAAATCTTGACTCATAGGAGTTACACCAATCCATAATTTATTCATTTTTATAAGTCCAAAAATCTCTTTGTATGTGATTGCGTTTTTGTTTCCGATTATCAAAAACTTCTTATCATACGCGATGAGTTGCGCCACATATTCACGAAAAAGCGAAAACGGCGGATTTGTAACCACGATGTCGGCACTTTTCAACAACGCAATACACTCTTCGCTTCTAAAATCGCCGTCGCCCTTTAGCTCGTGAATCCCGATTTCCTCCACCGTCGGCACACGGCTTCCGTTTTTCTCGCCCGTATATTCAAGATAAATCGCCTTTTCGCTGTCATTGCGGCTGAATAAATCGCGCTCTTGATTTTTGTAGCACGTCGTAATCAGCTTTTTCAGCCCCAACTGTTCAAAGTTGTACGAAAAATAATGAAAGAAATTGCTCACACGCGGGTCGTCGCAGTTGCAAAGCACCGTTTTTCCTTTGAAATGCTCTTTGTAATGCTTGAGTTCGTTCGCAATGTCGTTTAACTGCGTATAAAACTCGTCATTCTTTGCATCGCGCGCCTTTTGCAAACTCTCGTTCTTCGCCATTTTCTTTTTCCTCAAGAAAAGATACCTATTGGTAAGATATAAATACCTTTTGGTATTTGTTAAAATATAAAACCTTTTGGTATTTTTGAAAAGTATCAAATACCAAAAAGTTTTAATCTTTGCCTATGAATTTTTGGGAAAATGTTGATG
>CALBGU010000205.1 GCA_937893155.1 uncultured Treponema sp.
TTTTGAAAGGCAAAAGGAAGTTCGGGCGGGCTTTAAAAATTTTTTATAAGTGCAAACGTAACTCCTTTTGCACAAAAAAAATTCTTTTAAAGTGCAAATGTAACACAGGTTGCGTTTCAAAAAAATTTTATAAGTGCAAATGTAAACAAAGTGAGCTTTAAAAATGTTTTTAAAGCTCAAAAGGAAGTCCTTTCGGTGTTTAAAAAAATTTTTGCGCCTCAATTGCATAAAAAGCGGCGTAAAAAATTTTTTTTTTAGTGCAGAAATCGACTATAGTATAAATATGATGAACGAAAAATGCGAAAAAAATCATATCAAAGAGATGAAGAGAAAAAAATTGCAGGAAATTGCGCTGGCAAAAACGGCGGCAATCGTAAAGGTGTGTATGGATTCGCTGCATTTTTCTACATACTCGGTTGAACCGCCGTCGAAAAGTAAAAAGGCGAGTGCGGTGCTTTCGGTGCCGCTTTCCACGCAAGTGAATAATAGCGTTGTGCTGAAAATCATTCTAAAAGCGCCGTCAAAAAAAGTGGAAACATACATTTCAGAAATGCAAACGCTGTGTTGCGCAATACAGAAAATCGACAGCGCTGCAAAAATGCTGGCTTCGGAATACGACGTTAAAATACTGTGCGGGGAGATGTTGGGCAATTCGTGCGCGTATTTTTTTGCAATTCCGCCTAAATCGCTTTTTTGGGCGTGCGAGAGCAAGCCTGAAAATCCGCGCAGTTTTTTTGACGAGAATGCGGCGGAGTGTCTCGGCGGCGGCGTAAAAATCAGCGCGCTTATTACGCAAGAGCAATTTTTTGCGCTCGAGGGGTTTAGCGCGGGTTCTTCTGCTCATTTTCAGAGCGCGGAAGATAACGAATCTTTTTTATTGGCGATGAAATACTGCAATGATTTGAGCTGTCTGCATCATCGAACGCCGTGCTATTCGCTTGATGGCGAGACATCGCCTGAAAAATGGGACGATATGATTCTAGGCGATACGGGTGTGTTTTTTTGCGATAAAAATGCCGACGGCTTTCGCCTTCCCACCGAAATGGAGTTACGGTATCTGAAACATCGGCAGACGGATTGGTGCGAATACGGCTGTGAGTTTGATGACCGTGTTTTTCCGTTCATTTGTGTTCCTTTTACTAAGCGCGTGAAAAAAATCCCCGTTCAGAGCTTTGAAGATGTTGCGGCGGGTGTTGCGTTTCGTGTTGTTTTTCGCGATTGACAACCGTTTTTTTGCATTTTAGAATAATTGTATGAAAAAATTATTTGTGGTGGGATTAGGTCCCGGAAATGCGGAAAATATGTCGCCGAAAGCCAAACAGGCGATTGTGCAAAGCAGCGTGGTTGTGGGCTACAAGGCGTATGTGGATTTGATTTTGGATTTGACGGCGGGGAAAACCGTGATTTCCACAGGAATGATGAAGGAAATTGAGCGGTGCAAAATTGCGCTGGAGAACGCCGCGGCGGGCAATACGACAAGTCTTGTGTGCTCGGGCGACGCGGGCGTTTTCGGTATGGCAAGCCCCGTTTTGGAGCTTGCGGGGCAGTTTGGCGATGTGGAGATTGAGATTGCGGCGGGCATTACGGCGGCGATGAGCGGGAGCGCGGTGCTCGGCTCTCCGTTGGCGCACGATTTTGCGGTGATTTCGTTGAGCGATGCGCTTACGCCTTGCGATGTGATTGAAAACCGTCTGCGGCTGTGCGCCCGCGCTGGTTTGTGTCTTGCGCTCTACAATCCGCAGAGCAAAAAACGCTCAGATGCGCTTAAAAAGGCGTGCGAGGTGCTGCTTTCGGAAGTGAGCGGAGAGACGGTGTGCGGCTATGTGCGCAATATCGGCAGGGAGGGCGAGGAGCGGCGGATTTGCACGCTTTCTGCGCTCAAAAATGCGGAATTGGATATGTTTTGCACGGTGTTTATCGGAAATGAGGCGACGAAAACCGTTTTTGCAGGCGGAACGGAATATATGGTAACGCCGCGCGGGTATGAGAAAAAATATGCAATGCAATAACGATTCGGACAGACAAAAAGTGCTCGTGTTTGCGGGAACGACGGAGGGACGGGAGTTTTTTGCGTCTGCTCTTCGGCGCGGATTTTGTGCGGCGGCAAGCGTTGCCACGCAATACGGTGCGGACGAACTTTCTGGCGCGATTGCTGCCAAAGATGCCGAGCGCGCTGAAATCCGTGTCGGCAGGCTTGACGAAGCGCAGATGTGCTCTTTTTTGCGCACGCACGATTTTTGCGCTGTTGTTGACGCGACGCACCCGTATGCAGCCGAGGCGAGCGCGAATATTTTTTGTGCCTGCGAGCGTGAAAAAATCCCGTATTTTCGGCTCAAACGAAACATCTGCTTTTCGTGCGCTCACGTTTTGCCGCATAGTCGCGAGTTTTTGAGCATTGATGAGCTGTGCAATTTTCTTGCGAATACGAACGAACCGTGTTATGCTGAAGGAAATATTTTTATTTCGACGGGAAGCAAAAATCTTGAGTGTTTTTTGAAAATCCCTGATTTTTTTTCGCGCGCGTGGGTTCGCGTTTTGCCGTCAGCGGAATCTATCGAAAAATGCGTAAAAGCGGGAATCCCGCGAAAGAGGATTATCGCAATGCAAGGTCCGTTTTCGGCGGATTTGAACGAGGCTTTTTTTCGTGAATGTGGTATAAAAATTTTGGTCACGAAGGAAAGTGGCGCGGAAGGAGGATTTTCGGAAAAACTGGCGGCGGCAAAAAAATGCGGAATCATTGTTTTGATGATAAAACCGCCTGCAGAAAAATCTACGCGTGTTTTTTCGGCAGAGGAGATTTTTTCTGCGCTTGAAACGATGGACAGCGGCTCTCAAAAGATGACAGAATCTTTGCAGATTTTGAGTTAATGAGATTTTTTTCTTGCAATTTTATGTTCAAAAACGGGGGTGCGTATGGCGAACGGAAAAGTTATTCCTGCAAAAAAGTGCATTTTGGTTGGAATTGGCATGGGAAATTGGGATACGCTGACCGTTGCGGCGTACCGTCATCTTGAAAAATCAACACTGCTTATTGGGTCAAAACGGGTGCTCGACAGTATGCCCGACACGGTGCATGGGCTTTGGAAACAGAGCATAAATCCGTCTCAAATCCTTGAAATCTTAGAAAAATGGCAGACTTCGCGCGAGGCTCTTTCGGCGACGTTTCCGCCGTGCGTGGTGTTTTCAGGCGATACGGGCTTTTATAGCGGCTGCAAGGCTCTTTTGCCGCTGCTGGAGGAAAACGGTTACAGCGTGGAAGTCGTCCCCGGAATTACGAGTTCGCAGTATCTTTCGGCAAAAATGCACAAATCGTGGCAGGATTGGTGCTTGAAATCGGCACACGGCACGGAATGCGATGTGGCGGGGAGTGTGAGGCGGGCGTTTTCGGCGCAGTCTCCGCACGAATACACGGGCGTGTTTTTTCTGACGGGCGGAAAAATCACCGCTGATGTGATTATCAGTCGGCTTTGTATGGCGGGGTTGGGCGATTTGCCTGTGGTTATTGGCGAAAAATTGTCGTACAAGGACGAAAAAATCAGCACGGGTGTTGTCGAGGATTTTTTGGGGCAATCGTTCAAGGAACTGTCGGTGGTGCTGGTGGAGCGCGGGGCGTATATTGACGAAGCAGACCGAATTATAACGGGCATTGGGGACGAGCATTTTATCAGAAACGCGGACGGTGAAAAAACGGTGCCGATGACCAAAAGCGAGGTGCGTGCGGTTTTGATGTCGAAGCTGAATCCAAAGTACGGCGATGTGGTGTATGACATCGGAAGCGGCAGCGGAAGTGTGAGCATTGAACTTGCTGTGTGCGCAGGCTGCAACGTTTTTGCCATCGAAAAAAATGCTGCCGCTGCGGAAATTACCCGAAAAAATATTGAAAAATTTCATTCCGAATCGCAGATAAAGCTAATCGAAGGCGATGCTCCTGAAGCGCTCAAAAATCTGCCGTATCCTGATGAAGTATTCATTGGCGGCGCGGGCGGAAATCTTTTGGATATAGTAAAAACAGTGCGCAAAAAAAACAAAAATTGCAAGATTTTGATTTCTGCGCTAACAACCGAAACGTTGGCAGATGCCGTAGCGGCTGCAAAAAAACTGGAACTCAAATATGATGTTACCAGCCTTGCGGTTTCAAAAAGCCGCGAGACCGGCGAATATCATCTAATGACTGCACAAAATCCCGTTTTTTTGATACGGCTTTTTGAATCCTAAGCGCTGTGTGAAAATTGCGAAAGAAACAAAATTCGCCGAATTGCGAGAGGCAGGGCTTCTCGGAGCGGGCGGGGGAGCGGCGTTTCGGGCGTGAGAGAAATCACGTTTCCCATAATGTCGCTCATTGCTGGCGGAAGTGCGCCAAAAAGCTCGGTCAACTCGCTTTCTGTGTATTGCCGTCTTGAAAAGGGCATTGGCTCTTGAGATTCGGGATAAAAACGGCAGGGCTTAAACCGTTTTTTGCCGTCTTTTCCGCGGTCTCCGCTAAAACCAAACAGGCGGCAAATACAGCACCTTCCATTGTAAACGGTGCAATGATAAGGAGAATCCTTATTAAAAAAGATACATTCTTGGTCTGAATTTCGCGGTTTTGCAGAAAAGGTGCCGTCAATCAGGGCAAATGCGGTATCTGCTTGATTGTCGAGCAGCCATGCCGCAAGAAAAAGGGCTTCGCTGTCAAAAATCTCTGGCTCAAAGTTCACGCAGCATTGCCCGCAACCGTCGGCGCAATGAAACTTGCAGGCATTTTGCCACGCTTCTTCGTCTTCTGCGATTTTTTTGTAAATGCAATCCATTTCTCTGATGATTTCGCTTTCGTATGTCCCTGCAATCTTTTCAATGATTTTCATTTTCTCACCTGATTTCTTAAGAATCAATCAAAAAGAATTTTTCTTCTATTTATCTTCATCGTCTTGGTATGCTTCGGGGATTTTTTCGTCGATTCCTGCCCGATTCCGTCTGTACTGAAAAAGCGAGTAGCCGGCGTCGTTGCAGCGCTGCATTAAATCGAGTTCTTTTGTTCCGATGTTCAGTTCTCGTGCTTTTTCAAAATTCAAAGTGCAAAGGCGCATATTTTTTTCTTCAAAATAAAGTTGCGACAATGCTTGATACGCAATATATCGCTCTCCGTCCGTGGTCGAGCCTCTGAGAGCCGCTGTGTAGCACTTTTCGGCTTTTTCCTTTCCGCCGCCAAAAATGCGCGGTGCATAGAAAAACCAATTGCCCAAACTGACATTTGCGGTTGCAAGCGTTGTGTCGAGCTTTACCGCTTTTTCATACATATCTTTGACTTTCAGACCGTAAAAAAACGTTGCTTTCACCGAGCGCGTCATATAATACGACGTAACATCGCCGCAGACGTTGTATAGCCATTTACTTGATTTTTCATCTCCGCGGCTGTCTATGCACGAAAAAATTCGTTTCATCAGCGTTTTCATTTCCCGCCGAAGAGTATCGCGATTGGCATTTGGGTCGAGTGCGTGCTCGTATTTTTCCATAAAATAAAAACTTTCGAGAATTAATTTTTCCTGCTCAAAATCGATAGCATTTTTTTCAAGTTCCGAAAACACAGTATGTTGGATTTCATCTATTTTTTTGAGCGCAATTTCATCTTTCGCACTTTTTAGTTCAATTCTGATTGTCAAAAAATCTTTAATTTTTTCTTCAGTATAATGAGAAATCGGCGAAGATGCAAAAAGGAACGGTGCGATAAAAAAAAGAGCGAAACATAAAAAAGCATTTTTCATAATAGGAGGAATATATCACAGCATCAAAAAAAATCCTAGTGTTTGTATTGACAATTTTTTTTGTGAAAAAAATAAAAAAAATGCAAAAAAATTAAAAAAAAGGACTAGACATTTTTTTTGTGTTTTGCTATAGTAATATTCGTTAGCGAGCAAATGCTAATAACGGAGCCTTAACTCAGCTGGTACGAGTACCTGGTTTACACCCAGGCTGTCGGCGGTTCGATCCCGTCAGGCTCCATAACAAATCGGGATGTAGCGCAGCTGGTAGCGCGTCTGGTTTGGGACCAGGATGTCGCAGGTTCAAATCCTGTCATCCCGACTTTTTTAGAAGTCTGCTTTTTAGCAGGCTTTTTTTGTTTTTGGAGCGTTTTTTTTATGAGCGAATGGTTTGAAGACGATGATTTTTGGGTAAATTATAGCCCGATTATGTTTGATAGCCAGCATTGGGCAGAGGCGCACGGCATTGCAAGCGCTTGTGTGGCAATTTCCGGCGCAAAAAGCGGCGACAAGGTGCTTGATGTGTGCTGCGGCTTGGGGCGGATTTCGCTGGAGCTTGCGCAGGCGGGGCTTTGCGTTACGGGCGTGGATATTACTCAGCCGCTTCTTGATGCCGCCCGAGAAAGTGCCGAGGCTGAAGGTGTTGCGGTGGAATTGGTGAATTGCGATATGCGGACGTTTGACGGTGCGGAACAGTTTTCGCTTGCGGTAAATATCTACAATTCTTTTGGGTATTGCGACAAAATAAGCGACGACACAAAAATTCTGGAGAATGTTTTTCGGTCACTGAAAAAGGGCGGCACGTTCATTTTGGAGTGCATAAGCCGCGAAATTGCGGTGCGGTATTTTACGGAAGGCGAGTGGTTTGAGCGCGCAGGAAAGACGGTTTTGACGCATTTTGAAGTGGTTGGTGCGTGGGAAGGATTGCTTTCAAAATGGATTTTGATTGACAACCAAGATGGTTCTCGCATTGAGCATGAGTTTGTGCAGCGGCTGTATTCAGCGGCAGAATTGCGGGATAAACTGATTTCTATTGGTTTTTCGAGCGCGGAGGTGTACGGCGGATTTTCGCTTACTCCGTATGACCAAAATGCAAAAACAATGGTCATTGTGGCAAAAAAATGATTTTTTTTGTGTAAAAGCGGTGTGTCAAACGCGCTGAATGAAACAAATGTATTATAAAAAACGCTCATCATTGAAAATCGTACATCAAAATGCTAAGATACAGTGGTTGGAATTATTCTGATAAGCAATGAAAATGCCGTCTTTTGCGGGCGGCGGGGGAGAAAATGAAACTTTATTCAAAACATCATCTTGTGTGTGCGGCAGTTGCAAGCGCCGTAATCGGTTTGATTGCGGGCGCGGCTCTGATGAATGCCCGAAATGGCGAAGCATATCTTGAAGCGCCGGAGAGCACAGAACAGGCTGTGCAAACGGTGGAGTCGAGCTCGGAGAATAGCGACAGTGCGGTCGAAGAATCTGTTTCGCAAGCGGCAGACGAAAATAATGTGCCTGCTGTGGCGGTGGCGGCGAAAAATGGCGTGGGCTACACCGAAGACGAGGCGCAGAACGTCGGCGTATATGAAAAATGCAATGAAGCCGTCGTCAACATCACCACGCAGACGATGAGCTACGACTGGTTTTATCAGCCTTTGGGCTTGCAGGATTCAGGAAGCGGCTCTGGCTCAATCATCGACAAGCGCGGCTATGTTGTAACAAATGTGCACGTCATAGAAAATGCGGCGAAAATCACGATTTCACTCTCCGACGGCACGAGCTACGAGGGCAAAGTGGTCGGCAGCGACAGCGAATGTGATATTGCCGTATTGAAATTCGATGTGCCGTCAAACGTAACCTTGAAGACGATTGAGTTCGGCTCAAGCGACAATCTCAAAGTCGGGCAAAAGGTCATCGCAATCGGAAACCCGTTCGGCTTGGAGCGCACTATGACGACGGGCATCGTGTCGGGACTCGGTCGCCCGATTCAAGAGAGCAATGGTCCTTTAATCCGCAATATGATTCAGACCGACGCGGCGATAAATCCAGGCAACTCTGGCGGTCCGCTCCTCGACTCTGCGGGCAAAATGATTGGCATTAACACGATTATTTATTCAAGCTCAGGCTCATCTTCGGGCGTTGGCTTTGCGATTCCCGTATCGACGGCGCGCCGCGTGGTAACCGATTTGATTCAATACGGCAAGGTGAACCGCGGAGTTTTGAACGCGACGATGTACCCTGTTTCGACGTTGACGCGTTATGTTCGCTTCCCGTCAAACGTGAAAGGCGGCATTTTGATTAGCGAAGTGAGCGCGGGCAGCAATGCGGAAAAAGCGGGCTTAAAGGGCGGCACTCGCGAAAATGCGCTGAATCTTCGCACGCGGCGCGGCATCATCTCGATTTACGTTGACGGCGACATCATCACGGCGGTGGATAACATCAGCGTGAACACGCAGGCGGATTTCGATAGCGCGCTCGAAGACAAACGCCCCGGCGACACGGTAACGCTCACGGTTTACCGCAACGGCAAGACGCAAAAAATCCGCGTTACCCTCGACGGCAACACCGAAACAAGCATTTAGCAAGGAGGGGCTATGTTGGCAACTGCAAGGGGCTATTATGACGGCTCGCACATTGTTTTGACTCCGCCTGTCGCATTTGAGCGGGGGCAGGAAGTTATAGTAACGTATTCCGTGCCTTCTCGTGCGAAAAAAGATGTGTTTTATTCAGAAAGCAATATGCGTGCAATCGATAAGAGCCTAGAGGAATTACGCGACGGAAAAGTCGTTGTGAAATCGTTTGAAGAACTTGAGGCTCTTGAAAAATGAGCAAACTCACATTCACAGAATCTGGCTGGGCGGAATATTTGTATTGGCAAATGCAAGATAAAAAGACATTGAAGAAAATTAACGAGCTTTTGCGCGATATTGACCGAAACAATTTTTCAGGTATCGGAAAGCCTGAACCGCTCAAGAATAAAGAGGGGTGCTGGAGTCGCCGTATTGATGACAAAAATCGTCTTGTTTATAAAGTGCATGACGGGCAAATTGAGATAATTCAGTGCAAAGGTCATTACGAAGATAAATAATCTCTTGAAAAAAAGCTGGTCGGGAGTATTTCAAACCGACCAGCCTTTTTTGTGTGCCTTACTCCGTAAAAGGAGGGAAAGCGCGCGGAACTATAAGCGCGATAAAATCGTTTCGATTTCGCTTTGGAGCATCTTATATGCGTCGTTTACGAGCGAAACCGCGTCGATGTACGGCAAAAGCCCGGAGTTCAAAAGAAGAACCAGCTCCTTTTTTATTGCCGTTGCGCTTTTGCTTGCGTTTGAAAGCGCTTTTGCATACGCGGCATATTCCGCCTCGAAAACTTCTTCTGCGCCCTTCAAGCTCAAAATCGTTTCGTTCAAACCAGAAATCGCCTTAACGGGTGCGGCAATGGCAGAAAAATCCGTCAGCAGCGAACGCACATACGTCGATTCCTCTTCGTATTTTGCGCGCGTTATTTTCACGCCGTATTTATCGAACACCGCCTTTGCCGCCGTGCCTGCTTCTCGAATCTTTGCGTCGGGGTGCAGCGCTGCCGCCTGAATGAGCGCGCTTATCGTGCGAATACATACATCGCGCTCTCCGTCTGCTTTTTCGAGCGTGGACGAAATTTTGTCTTTTTTAATCGAAAAAGTCAGCTCTTTTTCCAACTTGTCCGTTCTGTCCACCAGCGACACAAAATTTGCTTCGGTGAGCTTGCTCGCTCTGCACACATTCACGGTTGACCGCGCAAAATCCGCGAGCGCCGCAACTTTGAAATTACTGTCAAATTTCATAAACAATCTCCTGTTACTAAAAAAGGTGATTCAAAATATACTATTTTCCTCTTCTTTGTGCAATGAGTCATTCAAAAATCCGAACGCCTTTCGCCGAAATGAAATGCGTCATTCAAAAATCCGAACGCCTTTCGCCGAAGTGAAATGAGCCATTCGGAAATCCGAACGCCTTTCGCCGAAGTGAAATAAGCCATTCGGAAATCCGAACGAACAAAAACGCGGTGAGATTGCACAGAAAGAACGCTTTAGTTATAATAAAAATATCTTTTTTACAAGGCGCTGAGCCTTAGGAGGAAAGAGAATGAGTTATGAAACAGTTGTGATGAAATTGCGCTCTGTGCCTGAGCAGTATTTAAATCAGGTGTCGGATTTTCTGGATTTGATTTTGAATCAGCGCGAGAATAGCGAAGGTTCGCCGCGAAAGCCGTCGGGACACCCGATTTTAGGGCTGGCAGAGGGCGAATTCACTTATCCTGACGACATCAATTTATATGATGAGCCGTGCGTGATTTCTGTGTGAAAGGAGGAAAGAGAATGAACTGGGAGGATAAATGGATTGCGTGGGCGGCGGAACTGCAAAGTATTGCGCAGGCGGGGCTGTTTTATGGGCGCGACGTGTTTGACAAAGAGCGATATGCGCGGATTCGTGAGATTTCTGCCGAGATGATGGCGGCAAAAACTCAGCTGCCGATAGAAACGGTGAAGCACCTTTTTTGCGCGGATTCGGGCTATCAAACGCCAAAAATTGATACGCGCGCGGCGGTGTTTGAGGATGGAAAAATCCTGCTCGTCAAAGAAAATTCGGGAAAATGGGCGCTGCCGGGCGGGTGGTGCGAGTTCAATATGTCGCCTGCAGAAAACACGGTCAAAGAGGCAAAAGAGGAAGCGGGCATCTCCGTTTCGGTTGAAAAATTGATTGCCGTGCAAAGCCGCAGTAAGCACAATGAACCGCCCTATCCGTATGAAGTGGTTAAACTGTTTTATCTGTGCAAAAATCTCGGCGGCTCTTTTGCCCAAAACAGCGAAACGCTCGGCACGGCGTATTTTGCGCGGAACGAACTCCCCGAAACAGCGAACGAAAAAACAACGAAAGCACAAATCGAAATGTGCTTTGCCGCCGCTTCTGCTCCTGATTGGTGCGTTTTATTTGATTGATTGTGTGGGATTTTACAAAAATATGCTGTTACGATACGGCTTGACGGCGTGCCGTTGTCATTGGCGAACTTGATTCAGCATCTCGTTCGACGTTTTATGCCATTATCGCGCTTTGACGCGAGAATCTTTGTGAATAAATCATACTTTCGATAGGATTCCCTGATTTTTTTGGGGATAAAAATTTTGCTTTATGACAAATTGCGCGGTATAATATGAAACGGGTAAAATGATGAAAAAAGATAAAAATCATATCAAAATCCATTCGATGTGCCTTGCTTTTTTGTGTGTCGGGCTGTTTTTGTTTTTTGTAGAAATGATTGGATTGAATACCGTGTATCAAAAATACAAAAATCTGTTGACCGACAGCGAAAATTATGTTTTTGCGCAAAAAGATTTGCAGGACTTAAAGCAAAGTTTCGACGCTATGACCGATTATGCTCGCCAATATATTCTTACCCTCGATTTTTCTTGTGTCCGTCTGTATTTTCAGGAAAAACATGAAATGCTTTCGCAAAAAACTGCCGAAGACGACCTGCGCGCCCGATTCGGCGGCATTGATACGCGGGCAAGCATAATGCTTGCGGAAATCTTTGAATATGAAAGGCGTATGGAAGAACGCGAGCTCAAAAGCCTGCGTCTTGCCTGCGAAATTGCGGGAATCGACGAAAGTATGATGAGCGAGGAACTGCGCGCGTGCGTGCTTTCGGGCGACGAGATTTCGATGAGCGATGTGGAGCTGGAAGACGCGGCGTATGCCATTTTGTTTGGGCACGAATATGCCGAGCTAAAAAAATTTGTAAACACAAAACTGATAACTGCCGCGAACGCTGTTTTTTTGCAGACACAACAGCGCCGCATTTCCAACAAAAAGATTTTTTATCGCGCGCTGGTGCAGCAATGCCTGTTGTCATTTTTTATCATCGTTTTGATTGCGCTTTCGGTCGGTTTTATCGCGTTTTTTGTGCTTCGTCCGCTTCAGTTTTATGTGGTGTCAATCAAAAACTCCAAACCGCTCAGAAACGTTGCGGCGGGCGCAGAACTGACGTATCTTGCCGAAACGTACAACAAAATGTATCAGATGAACACGACGGTGCGAAAGGAATTGCAGCGGCAGGCTTCTTACGACGCGATTACGGGGCTTTTGAACAGGACGATGTTTGAGCAACTCTGCGCGTTTTACAAGGGCGTGACCGATGCGATTGCGTTTTTGATTGTGGACGTGGACAATTTCAAGCAGATTAACGATTGTTTTGGGCACGAAATCGGCGATATTGCGCTCAAGCACGTTTCGGAACTGCTCAAGGAACTGGCGGGCAAAAACGGCAAGGCGTTCCGAATCGGCGGCGATGAGTTCGCGCTGATTTTGCAGGGAGTTGCGGAAAGCGAGGGGACGTTTTTGGGAATGAAAATTACGGAGATGAATGAAACGCTCAAAAATCCCGAGTCGCAGGGATTCCCCAAATTGTCGGTCAGCGTGGGCATTTCGTTTTCGGACGAGGGGTATTCCACCGAGATGTATTCCCACGCCGACCGCGCGCTTTACCGCACCAAAGCAAACGGGCGCTGCGGATTTTCGCTCTACACGCCCGAATTGGACGACGCGGACAAAGCATAAAAAGGCGTTTGCGGCGGACGTAATTGAGAAAAAGAATATTTTTTTCCAAAATAATCTGTGATATAATAAAAAATGGAATTGTTACAGAATGTATGCTGAAAAAAGATTGTCAGTGCGAACTTGTTTGCTGTAGCATATTTTTTAAGGAATCAAGGACGAAAAAATGTACGAATCAGGCGAAAATTATCTTGAAGCGATTTTGATGATTCAAGAGCAAAACGGCTCTGCGCGCTCCATTGACGTTGCTCGCAAATTGAATGTGTCTAAACCGAGCGTCAGTCGCGCTATGGGGATTTTGCGGGACGGCGGATTTGTGGAATTTGCAGAAACGGGCGAGCTGATTTTGACACCGACAGGGCTTGAAAAAGCTAAAATGATTTACGGGCGGCACGTTTTGCTTACGAAATTCCTGCAGAAAATCACGGGCGTTCCGTTTGACCAAGCGGAAGAAAATGCCTGCCGAATCGAGCACGACGTGGACGAAGATATTGTTCACGGCATTGAATGTTGGATGGCGGTAAATCCTTAGTTGCATAAATATGCAATAATTGATATATTGATTGCATAAATTTTAGCGAAGAGGATTGATTATGATTGTTATGAAGTTCGGCGGTTCGTCTGTGGCAAATGCAGAGCGAATTCGCCACGTTGCGTCGATTATCGGGGCGTATAAGGAAAGCCGCCCGATTGTTGTGCTTTCGGCAATGGGCGATACGACAGACCATTTGCTTGATGCGGCGGAAGAAGCGGTGCGCGGCACGGTGGACGTTGCAAAAATCGAAAATCTGCACTATGACACGGCGCGGGAACTTGGTATTGAAGTGCCCGCATTGAGCGATTTGCTCGGTGAGCTTAAAACGCTGTTGACGGGCATTTCTATGCTCCGTGAGTTGACCAAGCGCACCCGCGATTATCTGGTGAGTTTTGGCGAGCGGTTGAGTGTGAGAATGATGGTGGCGTATCTTGCAAAGCAGGGCGTGCAGGCGCGGTTTTATGATGCGTGGGACGCGGGGTTTGTGAGCGACAGCAATTTTATGCAGGCGGAGCTTCTGGACGAAGTGTGGGACACGATTCCGCGCGCACTTTCTTACTATAAAGACGGTTCTGACGATGCCATTCCGATTGTAACGGGCTTTATTGCCAAAGACAAAAACGGCACGATTACCACGCTCGGACGCGGCGGCAGCGACCTTACGGCGACGATGCTGGGGGCGGCTTTGGGCGCAGACGAAATCCAGACGTGGAAAGACGTGGACGGCATTATGACGACCGACCCGCGCGTGTGCCCAAAAGCCAGAACGGTGAGCGAGGTTACTTACGAGGAAGCGCAGGAACTTGCGATGTTCGGCGCGCAGGTGTTGCACCCGCGAAGTATGGTTCCGTGCAGAAAAGTCGGTGTTCCCGTGCGCGTGAAAAACAGCTACAACATAAAAAGCGCTGGTTCTATTATCGTGGAAAAGCACACGGGCGTGCGTCCGAGCGTTACGGCGATTACGGCGGTCAAGCATGTAACGCTTATCGACATCGTTTCTACGCGAATGCTTGGCGCGGCGGGCTTTTTGGCGCATATTTTCAATCAATTCTTAAAATGGAACATCAGCATTGACGTGATTGCCACCAGCGAAGTTTCGGTATCGCTGACGGTGAATACAAAGGTGGATTTGTCGGGGTTGTTGCAAGACCTCCAGCGCGTTGCTGACGTGAATGTGCAGACGGGAAAATCTATTGTTACCACGATTTGCGATGTTTCGCGCTCAAGCGAAATTCTTGCGAAAGGCTTTTCTGCTCTCAACGATGCGGGCGTGAATGTGGAAATGATTAGCCAAGGCGCAAGCAAAGTGAATATCAGTATGATTGTGGGCGACAGCGATTGCGACACGGTGATAAAGACGTTGCACAAGGCGTATTTTGAGTAAAAAGACTGGAGAACGAAAATGAGAATTGCACTTGTTGGATACGGAAAAATGGGGCACATTATTCGCTCTGTGGCGGAAAAAGCAGGGCACACGGTTGCATTGACCGTGGACGTTGCCGCCTCTGATGCGGACGTTTTGGTGGCAAATGGCGATGGCGCGGCTGTTTCGAGTGCGATTGCCTCAAGCGGCGTGGACGGCATAATTGAGTTCAGCCACCCGAGTGCCGTGATGACAAACATTGAGGCTTTGCTTCCGATGGGGATTCCCCTTGTTGTGGGCACGACGGGCTGGGCAGACAAGGCGGAATATGTGAAAGACCTTGCCGCTCGCTGTGATGGCGTTATTATGCACAGCGCCAATTTTTCTATCGGCGTGAACGTTTTTTATCGCATTGTGTCGGAGGCGGCGGCTCTTATCAAGGATTTTGACGAATACGATACGGCAGTGTGGGAAATGCACCACAATCAAAAGGCAGACAGCCCGAGCGGAACTGCGCTTGAAATCGCCGCGCGGATTATGAAAGCGAATCCCAAAAAAACGGCGCTGGTTACGGACGCATTCCACGAAAAACCGCAGCCGAACGAACTTCACGTTTCGAGCACGCGGGCGGGCAGTGTTCCGGGCACGCATACCGTGTTTTTTGACAGTGCCGCAGACACGATTGAGCTTACCCATCGGGCACGAAGCCGCGAAGGTTTTGCGTCGGGTGCAGTTCGTGCGCTGGAACGGCTTGTTTCGGGCGTGAACAGTGGAACGCTGAAAAAAGGCGCGCTGTACGGTATGAGCGACCTGTTTGATTTCTGATTTTTACGACAACAAAAACAAGGGTGAAAAAGCCCTTGTTTTTTATTGCAATCGGATTTTACAGCGTGATGTGCGTGAGGGGGAGACCGTGTGCGCTCACCGTAACCGTGATGTTTGCCGTCGCCTCTAAAGCCGCCGTTCGCTTGAGCACCGCAAGGGCTTTGCCGAAAAACGTTTTTGCCGTGCTTGCGGTGTAGCTATACGCGGTTTTGGGGTCAGCCGAACCGAACGCAATGAGTTTTGCGCCGCCTTCTACCTGAATCGAAAGCTCGCGGTCATCGTCTGTTTCAAGATTGCCCGCCGCATCGTGCAATTCGATATTCACAAACACCAAAGTATCCGTTTTGCTCTGTTCCTCTGTGCAAACGACAATCTGTTTTGCGCCGTGGCTTGAATACAGCACATCTTTTCCGATAATGCTTCCGTTTTGGTAGCTCACTGCGCAAAGCTCGCCTGATTCCACCGTGATTTCGTACAAAACCCGATAATCCGCCGCTTCACCCGCTTGCTTTTTGCCCTGCGATTTCCCGTTTACAAACAATTCCGTTTCATCACCCGCTGAAAACACCTCCACAATC
>CALBGU010000206.1 GCA_937893155.1 uncultured Treponema sp.
TGAATCCCCTGTTCAACGCGCCTTAGGTTTGCTTCCGTATCCGAGATGCGTCTTCTGATTTCGTCCATATGAAGTCTGATTTCCTGGTCCACTCCGACCTTTATCAGAGTTGCAACTCCGACGGAATTACCTATTATGTTGGCTTCTATGCTTTCGACCGCTGATGTATAACCGCCTATTATCCTGCTGTGGTTACCGTCAAGTGTAATGGAGCTGTTGCAGATTACCTCCGACTCCATAAACGTTTCGGCCTGGATGGTGCCCTCGACCTCGACCCTGGCAAACTCTATGAATTTGGCGATGAGATTACCTCTGGTATATACCTCTGCCTTGGAATTGCCCAAAAGTCCGCTTTTTAAGATAATATCTCCGCCACACTCAAGATATGCGCCCTCCACTATACCGTCTACGGTAATAGAGCCGGTGGCCTTTATGGATATACCGTCTCTTACCGCCCCGTGGACAAGCACATCTCCCGAAAAATCTATAAATCCGACCGACAGATCCACATCTCCTCTTATTTCATATACATCGGAGATGATGATCCTGCCGCCGGCCTCTTCTATTTTACCTGTAATATCTGCCGTATACTCTTTGCCGTCCTCCGAGCGACTAAAGCCTCTGCCCTTAAGCGGAAGCTGCTCTTTTCCTCTCTTGCACGGAACCGGCACACCTCTGACATTAACACCGTTTTGACCCGGCAGAGCCGGCACATATTCTGCTATCACATCATCCTTTTCCACAAGAGCTATTGAATTACAGTTCCAGTAATCCACGCTGCCGTCGTCCAATATGATAGGCTTGTTGTTTAATTCTCTGTTGTAGTGGTAAATATAATAACCGTCTACACCGTTTTCGGGCGGCACACCAACAGCAACCCTGCGCTCTATATGGAAAAGTTCACTTCTAACCATATCGCGCACGGCTTCTTCGTTAATGCCGGTATTTATGCCGTTTCTTTCAAGCTCCTCAAAAACATCTGATGCTGTCAGACTCTCCCCCTCAGGTGGTCTGTCAAGTCTCACATATGCTTCCATACCGTCGGAACTTATTCTGACCTGTATTGGTCTGGAAACCTTTTCTGCCATATCTTTCCCCACTACTACATTTAGCATTTGTGCAAACAAATTATTTGTTCAAATACTCAACAACCAGTTCGCCCATCTTTTTGGTGCCCACGAGTTTTCCGTTCGCCTTGACTTCAGCAAGATGGCTTCCTGCAATGTCTCCCGTGCGCCAACCGTCGTCAAGCACCGCATTTACTGCATTTTCAATCGCTTTTGCTTCCGTTTCGAGCTTGAAACTGTATCGGAGCAGCATTGCCGCAGACAAAATAGTGGCAAGCGGGTTTGCAAGGTCTTTGCCCGCGATGTCCGGCGCACTGCCGTGAATCGGCTCATACAAGCCAGGTCCCGTGCCGTCGCCCAAAGACGCAGACGCAAGCATTCCAATAGAGCCGGTAATCTGACTCGCTTCGTCAGACAAAATGTCGCCAAACATATTGCTCGTGGCAATAACATCGAACTGACGCGGATTTCGAACCATCTGCATAGACGCATTGTCGATGTAAAGATACGAAAGAACCACATCAGGATAATCCTTTTTTACGTCCTCTGCAACACGTCTCCAAAGCTGGCTTGAGTTCAAAATATTTGCCTTATCAACAACGCAAAGCCGTTTCTGGCGATTCTGCGCATATTCAAATCCCATACGGACAATGCGCTCGATTTCAGGGCGCGTGTATTTCTCGGTATCCCACGCCGTATTTCCATCTGCGCTCGTTCCGCGCTCTCCAAAATAAATGCCGCCCGTCAATTCACGCACAATCAAAATATCCAAGCCTTCGCCCACGATTTCATCTTTGAGCGGGCAAGCGTCTTTGAGCTGCTTCCACATAACCGCCGGACGCAGATTTGCAAACACCTTCATTCCGCCGCGAAGCCCAAGCAAAGCCTTTTCTGGACGGATTTCAGACGCAACGTTATCCCATTTTGGACCGCCAACCGCACCGAGCAACACCGCATCGCTCTGCAAACAAATGTCAAGCTGGTCAGACGGAAGCGGCTTTCCAAACTTGTCGATTGCAGCTCCTCCTGCGATAACCGTTTTGTAATTCCATTTATGCCCAAATTTTTTTGCGACCGCGTCAAGCACATTGACCGCCTCCGCAACCACATCAGGACCAATTCCATCACCCGGAATAAGCGCAATATTCTTTTCCATAGTTTCTCCTCGCATAAAAAATGCTGTATATCTTTAGTTCCGCTAAAAATTATACAGCATTTATGAAGAAATGTAAAGTTATGAAACTAATTCAATGAATTATTGCAGCGGCGCAAAATAACCGCTTTCATCGCGTCCGCTTCGATTGAGCAAATACGCTTCCACTTCCACAGGCAAATAATCGTGTCCAAAATTCGTAGAGAGCGACGATGTATAGGACAGCGTATACACGCCAGACGGCAAATTCACGATATTGCTGATGACAGGCGTTAATCCATCTGGACGATACACATAATATGCTTCCCCCGCGGTGTTCCTGACTAAATACGAAACGGCATCTGACAATCCTTGTTGAGAAAGATTTATCACACTGAATGAAATGCTGTTGTTGTTCAAAAACGCCGTCAAATCCGACAAACTATATTTGGTAAACGCATTTTGCCCCGTCGTGCCCGCCGTCAAGTAAATGATGCCGCGTTTTTTCTGCGCATTTACCAAGTCATTTGCTGCTAAACGGATACCCAAATCCAAAGCGCAATCGCGGCTCACTGGCGTTTTCAAGCCTGCTGGGTCAAATGCACCCGCCCCCGCCGCGCTTCCCGTGTATTCTGTGGTAGGAATTGCTCCCGCAGACACAATGCGCAATGTTGATTCTGGAGGAATTGCCGCAGCAAGTTCCCGAACCGCACTTTTGAGGCTCTCAGCATTTTCCTGTGTTTCAAGCGAACGGTCAATCAAGAACGTAAAATCTGCGCCCGTGTTCGCATAAGCCGCGCCCGTAAGCATTTGCTCTGCCGCAGGATATTTGTTTTCGCTGATAAAGAAATTTTCGGCTTTTAATCCCACCACAGGCTGTCTGTTTCGATTCTCCACTTTTACTTCAAGCTGCACTTGCGGGAACGAATCTGAACCAACCTTTTCAATCTGCACGAACAAGCCGCCAACAAGCTCGGTCATCTTTGACATCACATAGATTTCATTGCTTTTTATATCGGTAACAAGAATATTTCCGTTTGCGTCAGGGATTGCGCTCGTAATACGACTAGGAGCATTTCCGGTGCTTGCATTTTCAAAAACCGCCCCCGTTTCGCTATCCACGCTGTAAACGTGATTTGAATCGGACACAATCAAAAAATCACCCCAATTCTTCATTGTTTCAGGGCGCATAAACGTTTTTTCGGGAGTCAAAATGCCGTCATAATTGCCAGAACGGTCAAAACGGTAAATTGCGCCAGTAACGCAATCGGCTACAAATACCATATCGTTCACGATTGCGATTCCCGTTGGACCTTTTAGCCCCGAAAAATCAACATTTTTTTCACCAAAATAAAAAAGTCCGTTTCCCTCGGAATCAAAAACCGCCACGCGAGCATTGCCAAAATCAGTAACGTAAATATTGCCCAAAGAATCCTTAGCCAAATACTGCGGACCGATAAACTGACCTACGCCGCGCCCCTTTGAACCGAAGGATTTTTCAAACATTCCGTTTTCATTAAACACAGAAATGCGATTGCCCGCACGCTCGCTAATGATAAGTTTTCCGTCAAGCGACCGAATTATGTCCATCGGTCTATCAAACCCATTGAGTGCCCCGCGGGAACGAGTCAAAACCGTCCCGTTTACATCAATTTTCAGCAGTTCGTTGCTCCCGTATGCCACAACCCAAACACTGCCATCACCGTTAGGAAGTGCAGAAATCGGCTGGCTGAAAATGAGTTTGCCGCCCGCTTTGCCCTCAAAACTACCCGATTCGGTGTATCGAAGAGATGTTTCGTCCTCCGCGCCCGTTACACGCCGCTCGCGCACAATCTCAATGCGATTTTTCAGCAACAAACCGCCGTAACCAGAATCCGCAGCAAACTGCCACTGCTGAATTGCAGCCCCTTCAATGCCCGCGCGGTAATACGCCTTTCCAAGCCAGTCCAAAATAAGATTTTCGCCAGGAAGATACGAGAGCGCCTTTTCAAATTGCAAAATAGAATCGTTGAATGCGCCGCGGTAATACGACTGCACTCCCCGCCGAAAATCCTCTTCCGCAAAACCAGACATATCCATAGAATCATCATCAATCATTGCAGAAGATTCGGTACCAAAAAACTTTCTCTGTTCACTTTCTTGCGCATAGACGCAAATCAGCGTAAATGCACAAAAAGCCGCGCTGTATACTATCGTGTGAATTGCTTTCATATATTTTACCTTATCCTCTTTTTACTGAATTTGAGCAGAAACTTGTCGGTAATGAGATATAATTTCATTATTGTTAGCGTCTATTTCCATAGCCTGTTTGAGATACTTCACGGAATCTTCCAGCATACCCAGCTTGTAATACACCCAGCCGACAGAATCCAAAAAAGCCGCACTTCGCGGAATAATCTCCAACGCCCGCTTGCAGTACGCCAATGCTTTTGCAAGGTCTCTATTTTCGCAGGCTAACACAAATCCCAAGCCGTTGAGCGCGGTAGGATTATTCGGGTCGCAACCGAGCGCTTTTTGGTAATAATCAATGCTTTGGTCAATCTGTTTTTGCTCCCACGCAATAAACGCCAATGCCGCATACACCGAGGACGGCTTATATCCTGTTTCAAGGAGCTTTTTCAACTCAAAATCCGCCAGCCGTTTTCGAGAACTTTGGCAATAAATGAGTGCAAGAATAAATCTGCACTGCAATACTCGGTCTTCATTTTTATCGCCCGTAACCACTTGCTCTAAATACAGCAGTGCATCATCATGCCGCTTCATTCTTGCATAGCATAATCCGATATAGTAAGACAATTCCATATCATCGGCTTTTGAGCCTTCCGGCAATCCAAGAAAAAAAGCCAATGCCTGCGCATAATCGCCGTTTTTGTATAATGCAATTCCCTCTGAAAGAACGTTGTTTCCACCCATTTTTATCCCCGTAATTCCGATTTCAAAGTAAGAATTTCGCCCCAACCGTATTCTCTAGCGAAACGGGCTCTGCAACAATTCTTGTTATCGAAATGTTTCCATTCTCCACAACAAAATAATCGCTGTCCATAGAACCTTCCGATGTAACCGCTCCTCCCTCAAACGAGCTTAACATAACGCCAGATTCAGTATTTTTCACTGTAACAGTGTCTTTATATTTTCGGACAGATACATTTGTAAATTGAACGGCTTTATAAGAATCTTGCGAAAGCGCATTGATATTTAAGAAAATGCCGGGCGTGTGCAACTCTTTTAGCACCGACAGATTTTTGAGCGCAAAATCAGCCAAAGCAGTGTATTTGAACTCATCGGTAGGGCTGTGAATGCTCAGCGCAACTCCCGGGATTCCCAAAAGCACGGCTTGGCGCGCCGCGGCGGCAGTCCCCGAATAGATAATATCCGTGCCCAAATTGGCACCGCGATTTATGCCCGAAACCACCATATCGATTTTGCCCTTAACAAGATTGCTAAAAACGCCCGTCGATACGCAATCAGCAGGCAATCCCGACGAAGTAAACATTTGTTCGCCCACTTTTCTTATCTCAAGCGCGCGATTCATCGTCAGCCCGTTAGAAACGGCGCTTCGGTTTCTGTCTGGCGCAATAATCCATACGTCGTGCTCTTTTCGCAGTACCTCAGCTAAAACCTGCAAGCCCTCGCCGTCTATTCCGTCGTCGTTCGTTAAAAGCAATCTCATAAAAATCCTTACACTGTCTCCAAATACGCACAGCCCGACGGTTTTACCGTATACGTCTGCGTTTTAAATCCAAAAATCCGCTCGTATTCACTGAGTTTTTTCTTAAAATCATCAACTTTGTCAGAATCCAAAATCGTGTAGGCACACCGCCCGAAGCCCTTGCCCGTAATTCTGCAGCACGCGCTCGGCTTATGCACATCGGGAACAAGCGCCATCTCGCACACGCGCTTATTTATCCAATCGATTTCAGGACAAGACGCTTCGTACAATTCGCTCATCAGCGAATGGCTTTCGTTGACCGCGCGGGCAAAAGCGGCAAAATCGCGTTTTCGCACCGCATCTGCCGCGTCCAAAACGCATTTATGCTCTTTCATTATGCAAAAAAGCCTGCGCTGCGTCGCTTCTCCCACCACCGACAGCACTTCATTGATTTCCGTCTTTGATTCCTCGTAAATCCAGCCGCCAAAAACGGACGGCTTGGGGTGCTTTAATTCGCCCAAAAGCAACGCATTTTCGGGCTGACGAAGAGAATCCTCGTTCCACACGCTGATTCGAGGCACACGCGCATCGGTGAGCAAAATTGTTTTTTCGGAAAAATCAAACGGGATTGTTTCAAAAGACATCTTTGCGTGGTCGGTCAAAACAAGCGAACCGGGCACAGAAAAAAGCGCGGAAAAATTGTCTGCGATGTAATTTCCGCAATGCAAAAATTGGCGATTCCCGATTTCGACCGTGCGCAAAACAAGGTCGTCGTTGATTTTTTTGCGTTCGCCTTCGTAGAGCGCGCCCAAAGCCGCCGCAGACGCTATTTTTATCGCTGTGTTTATACCGAATCCAGCCGACGGCAAAATGTCTGACCACACCGTAAAACTCAAGCCGCCAAATTTTATCCCGCATTTTTCAAACCCAAAAATGACCGCTTTTATTGAGTTTGCCCATTTATCTTCGCGGCGGAATTTCATCGACGGCACACCGCATTTTTTTCGTTCTTTAAGTTGCGGAAAATAAAACCGTAAAGAATTGTCGGTTCTTGCCGATACCGCAATATACACAGGCAAATCAACCGCCATCGAAAGTGTTTTATCCTTGAAAAACCAAGAATGTTCGCCCGCAAGGTGAAATCGCCCGGGAGACACGGCAATCGCGTCAGGTTTGCAATCGTACTCGCTTAAATGCGCTTGTGAAACTTGTTTCATACGGCTTTCCTGCCTACAATTTTTCGGAAACTGTCATTCTGTTGCTTTTTTACAACTGTTTCTATAAAATGATACAATAATGAACACGTTTTTACAAGTTTTTTACGCTTTTTTCTCAAGCCTGCTCCAAACAACAGCAATTCCGAACGAATTTTTTTTACAAGGCTGCCCGATTATCGGACTTTTTTGCCTTGCTCCATTATATGTATCGGCACAGAGCGCAACGACGTACAGACAGAGTTTTTTTTGCTTTGCAATCCAAACGGGCGCCGTTCACGCACTGTCGAGTTTTTGGCTCGGGTTTTACCGCGATTTTGCAATCTTCACCCTCGGCGCAAGTTCTCTCGGAACGGCAGTCATCGGAGGCTTTTTCGGGCTCTTTTTTTTCGGCGCACACCGGTTTTTGAGAAAAAATCCTGCGTTTTCCCTCATTTTTTTTGCATTGCTTTGGACATCGTGGGAATGGCTCAAGTCCAACTTCGGCTTTTTGGCATATCCGTGGGGCACGCTCTCGATGACCGCATTTTCGTGGACACCCCTCACCCAAATCGCCGACATCACGGGAACTTACGGCGTTTCGTTTTTGTTCGCACTCGTTTCCGCAATCACGGGCGAAATCATTTTGCAGGCAAAAATCACGAAAACCGTGCGTTCTGCCGCAATCTGCGCCGTCCTTTTGTTCGCGCTTGCGCTTTTTTATGGACAAATAAACATACAGCAAAGCCAGCACACCGCGCCCGAAAAAACGCTGTCCGCAATCCTCGTGCAGCAAAACATCGACCCGTGGATTGCGCGCGATGACCGCATCGGAATCCGCCGTTCCCAAAGACTGACAGACCAAGTGCTCTCCGACCTTGACGCGCACGATGAACACGCCGACGTGGTTATCTGGAGCGAAGGCGTTTTGAACCACGCGCTCCCCAATTCCGTGCTTTATTACGAAAATACGCCCGAAGAAAATCCGCTGTTTCCGTATATCCGAAGCGTTGCCCTGCCGTTTATTATCGGAGGAGCGTACACCGTCACGCCGCCCACCGTGCGCCCGCGCAGACATTCCAACGTTGCTTTTTTGTTCAGCCAAAACGGCGAAATCGAGCAGTTTCACGCCAAAACCCATCTCGTTCCGTTCGGCGAATATATCCCGCTGCCCTCCTCGCCCGCCGTTTCGCGCTTTTTGAAGTCAGTCTTCAGGATTTCGGCAGGCTGGATTCCCGGAAAAGAGCCGACGCTGTTTTCTGTGCCCACCGAAAACGGCGCAGTAACGTTCGCAATTCCGATTTGCTTTGAAGACGCATTCCCCGATTTTCATCGCAAAGTGTTTTCGCGGGGAAGCGAGCTTTTCATCAACATCACAAACGATTCTTGGTCGCTCACGCGCTCGGCGGAATGGCAGCACCTCGCCGTCGCCTCATACCGCTCCATCGAGTTCCGTCAAACTATGGTGCGCGCCACCAATTCGGGCTGTTCCGCCGTCATTTTGCCCACAGGCGAGCTGCAATCGCAGTTGCCGCTGTTCACCGAAACGGCACAAGCGGTAAAAATCCCCGTGTTTTCGCGCAAAACGACCGCTTATGCGCTGTTCGGCGATGTGTTTTCGTATGCCGCGCTCCTGTTTTGCGCCGTCCTCATTTTGATTTCGCACAAAACTCAAGAGCGATGAGCTTCGCGATATTCCGAGGGAGTGCATTTGAAGTGTTTTTTGAAGCATTTTGCAAAATAATCCGACGATTCATAGCCAATGCTTTCGCTGATTGCCGCAATATTCATATCCGTGTCAGTCAAATACGATTTTGCTTTTCTGAGCCGAATCGCCTGCATCACATCGGTAAAATTCATATCCAGATTTCGTTTGAAAAGACGGCTCAAATAGCCCTCGCTGTATTTGAAAAACTCGGCAACATTGCACAGCGTCGCCGTTTTGTAATTGTTTTGCAAAAAAAGCAGAATCGCAGAAAAATTCTGCACAGTCGAGAGTTTTTCCAGCCCGTAATAGCTCATTTTGCCGCCGTGGTCACGAAGCAGCGTGTAAAAAAGCTCCTGCAAAAAGCAATTCGCAAGTTCCGAGGAATACGGCATATCGCAATTCGATTCAATTAAGATATCCTGCAGGATTTTTTGCAACTGAGGCGATTCTTTTCCGATATGAAACAACACATATTTTGAGTGCCCGGGTTTGTACAGCGTGTTGCGAAAAAAGCGGGCAAGTAAATCGTCCTGCAGCAGCAGATTTTTGAAAATCTGGTCAAAACTGGAACGGCGAATCAGATAGGTAAGCACAAGGCTGTCTTCATCGTCAACCGAAAGGCTGTGAGGAAAATCGGGAGCAACTAAGCACAAATCAAACGGCTGCAATTCGCGGCACTCGTTATCAAGCATTTGCGAGGCTTTTCCGTGATACACAAAGTTCAACTCAAAATGGTCGTGATAATGAAGAGAGTCTTCCACGAACGGCAGGTTCACAAAGCCCAAAACATCGCGTCCGTCGCCGATAACCACGTCTTCATTGATATTTTGCCGCCGTTCGTTTCGCAAAATCGGGTTCATCGAAATCGGGATTGCGTCAACCACATCGCGCACCGTTTTGAGCGGAAGCACCTCAAGAGAGCGCCGATACGGAAACGCCTTTCGCTCGTCGGCAAGATTTTCGTCCGCAATGTAAGAGAGCACATCGACAAATGCAAGCCGCGTTTTTTTGTTTCGGTAATGCTTTACCAAGATGTCGCGCACCTGTTTTACGGTTGTATACCATTCCATACCCGCTATTATAGCCCGATTGCGCGCAAAATGCCAGACACCACGCCTATGACAGCGTAAGAAAATCACGAGAGCAAGGCGAGTTCTGCGGCAGTGAGTTCGCGGTATTCGCCGAGACAGAGCGCGGAATCGAGGGAGAGCGCGCCGATTGCAATGCGTTTTAGGTATACCACTTCGTTTTCAAGCGCACGGAACATTCGTTTTACTTGATGAAATTTGCCCTCGGTTATCGTTAATCGACACGCCGTGCCGTTTTCGCCGTCAAGCCATTCAAGGCGGGCAGGCGCAGAAAAAAAGGATTTCGCTTTTTTTTCGGCAGGGATTGAGATGCCCTCGGCGAGTTTTTGCGCGTATGACAAGCGTTTTTCACCGTCCGCCGCATTGCGCAAATGCACCAGATATGTCTTTGCAACGTGCGTTTCAGGCGACGTGAGCCGATGAGACAGATTGCCGTTCGTGGTTAAAAGCACCAGCCCTTCCGTGTCTGCGTCAAGCCGCCCGATTGAATGAAGGGTTCCCAATCCCTGTTGATTTTTGTATTCATCGCGTATGAAATCAAAAACGGTTTTATGACGGTCGCTTACATTTGTGCAAACCGTGCCAGCGGGCTTGTTGAGCATAAGATACACATCATTTTTGAGCAAAACGGGAACACTGTCGATACAAACCGCGTCTTTGGTGCAAGACACAAGAGTGCTCCCGTCGGTACACCGCACGCCGTTCACGCGAACATCGTGGTTTCTGAGGAGCGTGCGGGCACTTCGGGGAGAACAAAGAGCGTTATGAACTAAAATATGGTCTAATCGTAAGGGAGGATAATCCATCAAAAAAATTACGCGCCTTTTTTCTCTTCAGCAGACGTTTTTGACGAAACAGCCTCAAGATTTCGGATAATGAGAACAACGAACGCCGCAATCATCGCGATTATCACCGCAATAATGAAAATGCGCATCGGCAATGAAATCATACTCGTTTTGCCCGTGTTCGTGTTATCGAGCGTTACGATTTCAAAATCATCAGCGCTTTTTTTGCTGGTCGGCTCACTTTTTGGCTCAGGCGCAGAAACAGGCGCAACTTCTTCAACAGCATTTTCTTTTGCAACCGGCGCAGGCTCTGCTTTTTGTTCCATCGGAGCGGCGGCGGCAATCGGGGAGGCGAATTGATGAGGAATAACGATTTTGGTGTTGCCCGGCCAATCGCGGAAATTTGATGACAAACCGATTTCGCTGGTGCGGTCACCGTACACTTCAAGCACGCGCTCGTCAAACACTTCGCGGAAAAAATCCAGTTTGCCATACACGCTCGTATTCCAATAAATAGCCGTGAGCGCAACGGAATCCGCAGTGTCCGCGTCCATTGCAAACGCCTGCTGCAAATATCCCGAAACAATCATTCGGAGACATTTTATCGTATCAACGGTGGCAGTTTTTCCAATATAAATGATGTCTGCGCCTCGTTTTTGGTCGCCGTAAATTCGCGCTGACGAATATTTATACGGAGGATTTCCTTTTACGAACGGAAACGGGTCGTTATCCACGCGCTCTTGATACGCAATGCCGCGCCCAAGCCGCCGCCCGATGTCATAAATTTGAATTCGTGTATTGATTTCCTCAGGCGAATATGTTCCTTTCCATTCTTCGTAACTTGGAGTTTCGTCAAATTTGAAAACGTCAGCATCAATGCCAGTTTCTTTTGACGCACCCAAAAAAACAACGCCAAAAGCAATCAAACACAAAAGTTCCATAAAAACAAATTTTTTTAAGTTTTTCATATTTTACTCCTCTTTCGGTTCTTTTTTAATTTTCGGCTTGTACCTGTCAAAATCCCCACAATGAAAAAATATTTGACAATATATAAAAAGCGTATGATAATAATTTTGTTATGTTAACGTTAACACACTAAAAACTTTTAAGGGGTTTGTGATGAAAAGAGGTCTTTTTATTCTTGCAGCATTTGCATTGTCGTTTTCACTGTTTTCTTGCGGTGGAGAAAAAAAAGCCGCAGGAGAATCTTCGGCAGCAACAGCAGCGCAGAAAAAAATCGTTGGTGTTGCAATGCCAACGCAGTCTTCAGAGCGCTGGATTAACGACGGCGCAAATATGAAAAAACAACTCGAAGCAAAGGGCTATTCGGTTGAATTGCAGTATGCAGAAGACGATGTTCAGATGCAGGTTTCGCAGATTGAAAACTTGATTGCAAAAAACGTGAACTGCCTTGTTGTTGCGGCGATTGACTCAACAGCATTGGTCAACGTTTTGAATCAGGCAAAGCAGAACGGCATTCCTGTCATTGCGTACGACCGTCTTTTGATGGACACCGACGCTGTTTCTTACTATGCAACGTTCGATAACAAGGGCGTTGGCACCGCGATTGCAAAGTACATCGAAGAGAAAAAGCAGCTCAAAACAGCCGCAGCAGAAAACCGCTCATATACAATCGAGTTCTTTATGGGTTCTCCAGACGACAACAACGCGCTCTTCCTGTACAACGGCGTTATTGAAGTTTTGGGACCATATCTTGACAGCGGCGTTCTCAAGTGCAAGACAGGACGCACTTCATTCGAGAAGACTTGCATTTTGCGCTGGTCTCAGGAAACAGCACAGCAGTGGGCTGAAAACTATCTTTCAGGTTTCTACGGCAACGAAAATCTTGACATCGCGTGTTCTGCATTCGACGGATTTGCATACGGCATTAAGGCCGCTCTTGAGGGCGCAGGCTACACCGCAGACAACTGGCCGCTCATCACTGGTCAGGACGCAGAGCTTATGGCAACCAAAAACATCATCGCGGGCACACAAACAATGTCTATCTACAAAGACACACGCCTTTTGGCTTCAAAGTGCGTAACGATGGTTGAGGCTGTTCTTGAAGGCGCAACTCCGGAAATCAACGATACAACGCAGTACAACAACGGAAAACTCGTTGTTCCGTCATATCTTTGCACTCCAGTTGCCGTTGACCAGAGCAATTATCAGTCAATCATCATTGACGGCGGCTACTACACAAAAGAGCAGCTTGGTCTCTAACCATTTTGCGTTATAAATGCTAAAAAATCCCGCTTTCGCTTTTTTTTGGAATTGTGAGGGCGGGATTTTTACTAAAAAACGGGATAGAAAATCAATGGACGATATTATTTTGGAAATGTCGCACATCACCAAAGAATTCCCCGGCGTAAAGGCTTTGGACGATGTGTCGATAAAAGTCGCACGCGGTGAAATCCACGCGCTGTGCGGCGAAAACGGAGCAGGAAAATCAACGCTGATGAATGTGCTTTCGGGAAGTTATCCGTTCGGCACGTATTCAGGCGATATTAAATACGACGGCGAAATTTGCAAATTTCATTCGCTCAAAGACAGCGAAGCGAAAGGCATCGTCATTATTCATCAGGAACTGGCGTTAAGTCCGTATCTTTCAGTGGCAGAAAATATTTTTATGGGCAACGAACAGCTTGCGATGCGCGGCGTTATCGACTGGGATAAAACGCGCTCGAGAGCGGTGGAAATGCTCAAAAAAGTCGGCTTGGAGCACGAAAACATCAATGCACCTGTGTCGAGTTTGGGCGTGGGAAAACAGCAGCTCATCGAAATTGCAAAGGCATTGGCAAAAAAGGTCAATCTTTTGATTTTGGACGAACCGACGGCTTCTCTCAACGACGAAGAAAGTGCAAATCTGCTGCAAATTTTGCTTGATTTGAAAAAGCAGGGCATCACTTGCATTATGATTTCGCACAAATTGAACGAAATCAGTTTTGTTGCCGACAAAATCACGGTTATCCGCGACGGAAAATCCATCGAAACGCTCACCAAGGGCGTGGACGATTTTTCGGAGGAGCGAATCATCAAGGGTATGGTCGGGCGAGAGCTGACAAACCGATACCCGCCGCGTACCGATTGCAAAATCGGCGATGTGATTATGGAAGTGCAGGACTGGAACGTGTATCACGAAGACGACCCCGACCGCCATTTTATCAAAAACGTGAACTTCAACGTGCGCGCAGGCGAGGTTGTGGGTTTTGCGGGCTTGATGGGAGCCGGGCGCACCGAGCTTGCGATGAGCATTTTCGGAAAAGCGTGGGGGCAGAAAATCACGGGCAAAATCAAAATGCACGGAAAAGAAGTCAAAATCAATTCCGTGCAGGACGCGATTAACGCCAAAATCGCCTACACGTCCGAAGACCGCAAGAATTACGGTTTGGTCTTAATCGACGACATCAAGCACAATATGACGATGGCGGCTCTGAAAAATTATTTTTCTAAAAACGGCGTCGTGGACAGCAACGAAGAAATCGTGAAATCCGAAGAATACCGCACGCGAATCAACGTAAAAACGCCGTCGATAAACCAAAAAGTCGGCAATCTCTCGGGCGGAAATCAGCAAAAAGTGGTGCTTTCCAAATGGATGCTCTCCCAGCCGGACGTTTTGATTTTGGACGAACCGACGCGCGGCATTGACGTGGGCGCAAAATACGAGATTTACTGTGTCATTAACGAGCTTGCCAAAAGCGGCAAAGCGGTCATCGTTATCTCTTCTGAAATGCCCGAAATCTTGGGCACTTGCGACCGTATTTACGTCATCAACGAAGGCGAAATCGCAGGCGAGCTGAGTGCCAAAGGCGCAACGCAGGAAAGCATTATGAAGTGCATTATGGCGCATAACAATTCAAAAGGAGATTCTTATGGAACTAAATAAGCCGTTATCCAATAAAACCGTGTCTATCGACTTAAAGCAATACGGAATGGTAATTGCTTTGATTATGATTTTTTTGCTGTTTTTTATTGCAACAGGCGGAAAAAATGCCTCACCGACAAACATCAACAACTTGATTATGCAAAACGGCTACGTCGTTATCCTTGCCGTCGGAATGCTCTTGTGCGTTCTCACAGGCAACGTTGATTTGGGCGTCGGCTCGGTGGTTGCGCTCACGGGCGCGTGTTCGGCGATTCTCGTGGTGGATATGCACTTGCCAGTCTTCATGGCGTTCTTTGTGGCATTGCTCGTCGGCACGCTTTCGGGCGCAATCGTGGGATTTTTCATTGCGTATATGCACATTCCGCCGTTCGTCGTCACTTTGGGCTCAATGCTTATGGGACGCGGTTTAACGTACACAATGCTCAAAGCGCAGACAAAAGGACCGACTCCCCCGCTCTACAATCTCATCGGCGTGGGATTTTTGCCGACCATCAACATTCCATTCGGGCACGTTGGTCCAAACCGCGTTCCCGGACATCTCGACTTGGTTTCTATGGCGATTGCCGTCATTGCCAGCGTCTTGATTATCATAGGCGAAATCAAAGCATACAAAACCAAAAAACGCTATGACTTTCCAGTAAATCCGCTGTGGCAAATCGTGGTAAAACACTGCATTATCCACTTTATTTTGTGGTTCTTGATTTACAAACTTGCGCGCAACAACGGCATTCCGAACGTGCTTGTTCTGATGGTCATTTTGGTCGCAGTCTATCACTTTATCACCAGCCGCACCGTCGCAGGACGACAGATTTACGCGCTCGGCGGCAACGAAAAAGCAGCGCGACTTTCGGGCATCAACACAAAAAGCGTGTTCTTCTGGGTGTATCTCAATATGGGATTTTTGGCGGCAGTGGCAGGCATCGTGCTTTCTGCGCGAAACGGCTCGGCAACACCAAAAGCGGGCGATGGCTTCGAGCTTGACGCAATCGCTTCGTGTTACATCGGCGGCGCGGCAGCAGCAGGCGGTGTGGGAACAATAATCGGAGCGGTGGTCGGCGCGTTCGTTATGGGCATTTTGAACAACGGAATGTCGCTCATCGGCTGGTCAACGGATATTCAAAAAGTCGTCAAAGGTGCCGTTTTGGTCGGCGCAGTCGTTTTTGACATCATTTCAAAGCGAAAGAAAGCGTAATTTTCGGTGGTGTTACAGAAAGTATGCTGTCATTATCTCACCTTGCCCCGATAATCTTTTCTGCCTAGATAAATTCCCGTGTCAAGAACAGGAATGACATAAAGCAAAGCATACCTTTTTTCTTTTTCATTCACTAAAAATCAAAGGGGATTCCAATCTTTTTTGGAGTCCCTTTTTTCTCTGATTCAGACCTGTTACAAATCTTTTATGCTCACCGCGGGAATATGAACGCCGAATTTGGACGAAAAATACTCGCTCGTGCGGTTTTCGCAAAAAATATAGCGGCTCTGCAAAACGTATTCCGCAGAAGTGTCGTGGCTTTTGAATGACGACAGATTAAACTCCGCTTCCACCATAAACATTTTGTGCTTAAACTTGTCGTAATTGCGCCAAATATGCGAGGCGTATTCGGGAAGCGTGCGGCTGCCGCGGCTTTCGGTGCGCTCGGCATCTTCGGCAAAAATGCACACAAGGTCGGGAAACTTCGTGCCGTTGTACAAAATGAGGCACGTCTTTTTTTCGCCAGTAACAATTAAGCCGTTTTCGCTTCGTTCGTAATCGTTGATGCGCAGTTTGCCCAGAAAACTTTTTTCAATGAACTTCATAATCGTGTTGCTTTCCTCGCCGTTTATCGCAAGCCGTCTGATGTCAACCACAGCCTGCTTTTGAGACGTGAGCGGTTGTTTCCGAATCTCGTTTTCGGCTTTGAGGTCAAACGTGATGTTCGGATTCAGACTCGCGCTCTGCTCCAGCACGCTTTTATCACAAACGAGATACGGCGTGGTGTCAATCATCGTGCCGTCAGAAAACAGCAGCGTATTTCCCACGACGGTGAATTGATATTGTAAACTCTCCGGCAAACTCGCCTGTTGCGTGATAAGCGCGCGGAAATCGTCTTTTTTGATGATAAGCACATCGGTAAACGAAAAGTTTTTTGCGCACCAATCCGTGTTCAGTACCGGCTCGCCGTCTTTGAGAAAAATGCCCTCGCTAAAAACCGCGTCCGTGTCAAAATCATAGCGAGCGGCTTTGGGAATGACGTAATACAGATTCGGCTGCTCAATCATCAGCGAATGGAGATAGAGCTTGTAACGAAGATTTTTGAAGTTGAAATACGCAGGTTTGAGCACATCGAACCAGTTTCCGCCCAGATTGAAAATCGTGTATCGGCTCAAGATTGCCGTCGTGCCCGATTGCCCCCGCCCGCTCGACACCGCAGGATTCGGACGCAACGGCGCCGTTATCGAAAGCCGCGCCTTTACGAGCGAAATCCAGCCCGAGTTTTCATCGTTCACTTTGAGCCGCAACGCCGCATTTATGGGCTTGAGCACAAAAAAGACACACAGCGTTTTGAGCGTCTCATCGTCGGGAATGTTCTCGATAATGCAATATGAAGTCCCCGCCGTTTTGCCTCCTGCAAACGACACTTTTGCGCTCACAAGGCGCTTCATCGCGTTCTGCAGCGGTATTTCGAGCATTTTGGTGAGCTTGTTCATTTTTCCGTCTTGCGGAGTTGCCGCGTCAAACAAAAGCGAAAAATTCCCCGCATAGCCCGAGCGAAAAGATGCCGTGTCTTTGTAGCCTTTCGCCAAAAACGGATACGAGGCAAGAATGTAATCGCATACGGTGGTGTTGCTGAGTTCTTTTTTTCTGTTTTTTTGGTCGAGCAAATACAAAAACGAACGCAAAGATACATTATTGAGCTTGATTCTTAGGTGCGGACAGGAACGTTTCATCACACAAAATTATACGAAAAATCACCCTCTTTTTGCAAGGATTCTGCATAAAAAAGGAGTCGGCACTCCCCAGCACCGGCTCCAAATATCCCCTCACACCCTCTAAAAAAGACGATGTGCTTATGTAATTATTACTATAGCACATCTCAAAAAAAAAATCAAACCATATTTAGCATTTTTTCTAAAGTTTTTTGCATTTTCTAACGATTTAGCATATTTTTCTAGCGACTACCTTTGTCGTAAGGAATTCCTTCCGCTTTTGGAGCGCGGGATTTCTTAGACGTGAATGCCAAAACGATGAGCGAAATGATATACGGCAACATCTTATAGAATTCGCCCGAAACAAGATGCACAAGGAAATCGAATCCCGCATAGGTGTCGGCAATAGCGCGGAACACGCCGAAAATCAATGCAGCAAGTGCGATTTTCATCGGTTTCCATTGTCCGAAAATCATAACCGCAAGCGCAAGAAATCCCGCTCCTGCCACGCCGTAAATAAAATCCCACTGGCTGTTTACAGCGCTCACATAAATAATGCCGCCAATACCGCCGCAGAATCCCGAAATCAAAACGCCCGCGTATCGCATTTTGTACACGTTAATGCCCACGCTGTCGGCAGCCTGCGGGTGTTCGCCGCACGCCATTAAGCGCAAGCCGAACCGTGTTTTGTACAGCACGATAAACGCCACTGCAAGAAGTACAATGGTAATCACGGTGTACCAGTTAAATTCCACACCGCCGATATGAATTGCAAATGCCTTGCGCGTTTCGATGTAGCTCAAAATCGCGGACGGGTCATCGCCGTTTGAGCGCGCATTGTTGAATGATTTGACAATAACCGTCGCCGCCGCGGTCGCCAGCATATTCATCGCAGTGCCCACAAGCGTTTGGTCAGCCTTGAAGTTAATCGCCGCCACCGCAAGCAACAGCGAAGCCAACATTCCTATCAACGCGCTTACCAAAAGGACGCTTATCACAATGACAAACGCATTTGTTTCAACCGGCATTGAATGGAGCACGAACGCGCCGCCCAATGCGCCAAAAACCATAATGCCTTCAAGACCAAGATTTATGACACCGCTGCGCTCGGAGTACATTCCTCCTAACGCTACAAAAATCAAAACCGAAGCATAAATGAGCGTATATTGCAGTAGCAGCATTAGTTTCCTCCTTGAGTCAATTTTGCTTCTTTGGCTTTGACCGCCGCCACAGCCGCCGCCTGCGCCTCAGACGAACCCGCATTCGCATTGTCGCTCGTGTCTTTTTTGCCGAAGCGAGAAATAATTTCCTTGAAGAACAGCACGAATGCGCACGTATAAATGATTATCGATGAAATCAAATCTGCAATTTGCGGATTGAAATAGCGCATATCAATCAAAGAACCGCCTGTCGTGATGTGTTGGATAAAATATCCCGCAAAAATCACGCCGATTGGATTGAGTCCGCCCAAAAACGCCACCGCAATGCCGTTAAAGCCCATAGCAGGCACCGCAGAACTCGTTTTCCACTGCTGAATATCAGTCAAATAATACAACGAAGCCGCAAGCCCCGCAAACGCACCTGCAATCGCCATCGTGATAATGATGTTCGCTTTGTCGCGCATACCGGCGTATTTTGCCGCATTTTTGTTCAAGCCCGTTGCCCGAAGTTCATAGCCGAACGTTGTTTTGGTTATCACGATGTAGACAAGAATTGCAATCACAATCATCAGCGGAATGGCAATCGTCACATACGCATTATTATGGAACAATTTGCTTAATCCCAACGACGGCAAGACAGAACTTTTTGATACACTCATAATATGGAACGTTTCGCTCTTTGACTGGTCCATCACCGATTCGCTTTGCATAAGCACATTCACCAGATACAAACCAATCCAGTTCATCATAATGCACGCAATGACTTCGTTCACATTGAAAATTGCCTTGAACACGCCCGAAATCGCAGCCCACGCAGCAGCCGCCAGAGTCGCCAAAATCACGCATTCCCACCACGGCAAATGCCAATTCAGCGCGCACCACAGCGAAACGCCGATGCCGATACAATACTGACCGCCGACACCGATGTTAAAAAGCCCCGATTTGTATGCAAACAAAACCGAAATCGCACAAAGCACAAGCGGCACGGTTTTTACGAGCGTTTGCCCCAAATAATACATTTTCATCGTCGTCTTTTTATAGTAAAAAAAGTTTTTGAGAATCGTAACGATGGCTTTTCCTGCATTAGCCGGATTTATAATCAGCAAAATGACATAGCCGACAATAATTCCTATCAAGGCACACAAAATCGCAGATGTTATCGAAAGAAAACTCGGCGACGAAAAAATGGTGCTTTTATTTTTCATATCTTCCTCCTAAACGTTGCGTTTTGCGCCCGCCATATAAAGCCCAAGCTCTTCAGTCGTCGTTGTTTTCGGGTCCAAATCGCCCACAATTTCGCCCTCGTACATCACGAAAATGCGGTCGCTCAGGCTCATCACCTCTTCAAGCTCATACGACACCAAAAGCACCGCCGCCCCTTTATCGCGGTCTGCCACAATCTGCTTATGGATATATTCAATAGCACCCACGTCCAAGCCGCGCGTGGGCTGAACGGCTATCAAGAGCTTGTGCTGCTTGTCCAATTCGCGCGCAATAATCGCTTTTTGCTGATTTCCGCCGCTCATTGCGCGAACGATTGTTTTATTGCCCTGCCCGCTTCGCACGTCAAACTTGTCTATAAGAACTTTGGAATATTCAGAAACAGCCTTGTTTTTTATAAATCCGTGGCTTTGAAAATCGCTTTCCCAATACCGCTGGAGCACCATATTTTGTTCCAGCGTATAATCAAGAACAAGCCCATGCTTATGGCGGTCTTCAGGAATATGGCTCAAGCCAGCTTTTGATTTTTCGCGGATAGATTTCTTCGTAATATCAACACCGCCTAATATAATTTCCGTTTTTTTACCGTCAGGAGACGGCGCAAGTTTTTCAAGCCCCGTCAGCGCGTGGATAAATTCACTTTGCCCGTTGCCGTCAATACCCGCAATGCAAACGATTTCGCCCGAACGAACGCTCAAGTTTACGTTTTTCACCGCAAGATTATGATGAATACGGCTTGCAACGCACATATTTTCCACATTCAAAACGACCGCGCCCGGCTTTGCGGGAGCCTTTGCAACCGTAAAATTGACATCGCGCCCCACCATCATACGGCTCAGCTCTTCTTTCGTCGTATTTTTTATATCTACCGTTCCGATATATTTTCCTTTGCACAAGACGGAACAGCGGTCGCTTACCGCCATAATTTCGTTGAGTTTATGCGTAATAAAGAGGATTGATTTTCCCTCTGCAGCAAGATTTTTCATTATGTGCATAAGCTCATTTATTTCTTGCGGAGTAAGAACTGCGGTCGGTTCATCAAAAATAAGAATCTCGTTATCGCGATACAGCATTTTCAAGATTTCAACGCGCTGCTGCATTCCCACGGTAATATCTTCGATTTTTGCATCGGGGTCAACCGCAAGCCCGTATTTTTTACTCAGTTCCAAAATCTTTTTTCTTGCAACAGCTCTATCGATAAATCCGTGTTTTACCGTTTCTGTGCCCAAAATAATATTATCAAGAACCGTAAAAACTTCCACGAGCTTAAAATGCTGGTGAACCATTCCAATCCCGAGCGCAGTTGCATCGTTCGGATTGCTAATTTTTACCACTTCGCCATTCTTTCGGATTTCGCCTTTTTCCGGCTGATACAACCCAAAAAGAACACTCATCAGCGTAGATTTTCCTGCGCCGTTTTCGCCTAAAAGTGCGTGTATTTCACCTTTTTTTAGCTGCAAAGTGATATTATCATTTGCGATAATGCCCGGAAACAGCTTAGTGATGTTCAGCATCTCTATAATATATTCACTCATAGGCTCTTCCTCCTGTAAAAAAAAGAAACGCAGTTACCAAAACAGCTATCTGCGTTCCCGTTATTTATTGCACGCAAGAGCAGAAAACTGCTCTCGCTAAAACAATTTTTTTATTTAATGTTTGGATACTTGTTGAACGTAATAGAAACCTCAGGGTCTTTGTCTGTTACGCTTGAAACGGTGATTTCTCCATTGTAGAGCTTTGCAACAAGAGCTTTGTAATCATCAACTGTAAAGTTCTTCATTGTCCATGTATCAGTTGGGAGCTGAACATAGTTTGCTTCCATATCTGTTGCAGAAACAAGACCGAGAGAAGAAATCTTTCCTGAATACTCAGACCAATTTCCGTTCTGAATTGCTTCAAGCACAGATTTTACCGTTGCACCCAAGCCCTTCATAGCAGATGTTACGCACATACCCTCTGCATACTTGTTAATCTGTGCAGTCTGGTCTGTATCAACGCCGATAACCTTGCCACCGATTTCTTTTGCAGAATCCGCAGCACTTGTCCAAATACCGCCGCCGCACGCAAACACAACTTCAACGCCGCGGTTCTTGTACCAACCGTCCATTGAAGCCTTAATCTGCTGGTCGCCGTAGAACTGACCGCCATACACATACTCAACCGTCACTTTATCAGCAATTCCCATTTCGACAGCAGCAGCATTGCAGCCCTGTACAAAGCCAAAGCCGTAGCGGATAACCGCAGGAACAGCCATACCGCCCAAGAATCCGAGGTGCGTAAATCCTTCTTTTACAGCCGCGTAGCCCGCCATAAATCCCGGGAGCTGCTCGTCGTAAACCGCGCAGAACACGTTAGCAGGAAGATTTGACCAATCCTTTCCCTTTGCCTTTGCTGCTTCCATAATGTCGAACTCGCCAACATCAAGACCAACAAAATACACATCATCATTCATCTCTGCTGTTTCAACAATAGCCTCTGCAAAAAGGAAGCCCGGAAGAACGAGAACATTGTAGTCGTCCTGAATTGCAGCGTTAATAGAAGCAACGCGGTCTGCAGTTGAATCTCCAGACGGCTTGTAATAGTTGAAATCAAGTCCTGCTGCTGAGCAATAAGCCTTGCTTGCTTCATAAGTAGTCTGGTTGAAAGACTGGTCGGTAATGTCGCCAGAGTCTGTAACCATAGCAACACGATAGGCTGGTTTTTCAGCTTTCGTTTCGCTCTTTGTTTCTGTGCTTGCACTTTCAGAAGTAGCAGCCTGAGAAGACTTTGCACCGCCGCATGAGAAGAATGCTAATGCGATAGCAGATGCAAGAATAGTTGTGAGAAAATTTCTTTTCATTGTATTAACTCCTAGATGAGTATTATAGAGATTTACAATTTACTAATCAAGTTTTTACGCTACACATTTGAGCTTTTTTTGACACGTTCATTCTCAAAAACGTGTTTTTTATTATAAACCCGCCGAGCAAAATCCGCAATCTTTTTTTTCATATTCTGTCATTTTAAGTTCCTGCAAAAAAAATGACAAAGGCTTTTTCACCTTTGTCAAACCACCGCGTTAAAAATTGCTGCAATCACACATCGAACATATCGATTTGATTTCCGATTTCGTCAATCGAAATCTCCATTCTGTCCGACAACTCCGAAAGCGTTGCGCCCGTGTCGTTGATTTTCTTTGCACCAATCGACATTTCGTCCATTCCCGTTTTCATACTCAGCGCCGCATCCTGCAAACTTTGGATTTCAGCCAAAATCGCCGTGTTGCCCGCACGCATTTCCTCCGACGCCGCCTTGACCGAAGCCGAATTGTCGTTGACCAAATGCAGCGCGTCAATAATGTGCTTGGAGCCTTCGGTTTGCTCTTCCATCGCGTTTTTTATCTGGCGCACAAGCGAATCGGTCGTGTGAATGCCGTCCGTAACCGAAGCAAAAGCATCGCGCGATTCCCCCGACGAAAGCGCAATCTGATTGATAGAATCGTGGATTTTCTGCAACTGCTCGCCAATCGTGCGCGACTGTTCGCTCGACGTTTCCGAGAGCTTTCGGATTTCGTCCGCCACA
>CALBGU010000207.1 GCA_937893155.1 uncultured Treponema sp.
CGCAATAAGAAAATCAATGATAAAAAACGCGGGAAATTGCTCCCGCGTTGCAAAATAGATTTCGTCAAAGATTTTTCAAGAACTCAGGCAACTGTACAGCACAGCCTTTTTCTCCGATAAAAATCTTGACCACTTTACCGCGTTGCAAAATCCATACAGACGGAATTAAAGGCACGTTATATGTACCACTCCGCTCCAAAAAATCCCAATCATTTTCTTTGCTGTTTCTTACAATATCACGCCAATAATGTGGATTTTTTGCTGTTTCTGTCTCAAATACCGCTTTGTCTGTATCAAATGGTATTGCCGCAAACGGAATAGCCGAAAGCGAAAGTTCGTTCATTGCACTTGCGATATTTTCGCAATGCGGACACCATGTTGCATAAAAATATAAAATGAACAAATCATTTTCGTTTGCAAATGAACTAAAAGTTTCTCCCGTCTGTAAAAATTTCAGTTCGTCTGTATTCCATTTGTTGTATAATCGCTGCGCTCTTCCTCTTGAATAGCTCAGTTTTTTCTCTATTTTTTTTCGCGGTGTGCTACCAGGCGACAAAATTAAGCCCACAAGAAAGAAAAACAGCGCAATGATACCATACTGAATCCCTGTTTTTAATTTTACAGACATCATTTGTAGCCGTAACAATATTTGTTTGTGCTGTCATACGAATAGCATTTATAGCCTCTTTCTGAAGCAATTTGCTTGCAGTATGCTTCTGTGTACACATGATACCCATTGTCAATTTCAGAGTACAATGTATACTTGTTGTCGCCGCAATCATCGTCATCATCGCTGTCTTTCAGTGCGTCAATTAGTGAATCGCACGAAACAAACATAAACACGCAGAGTGTTATTGCTGTAAAACACAATGTAGCGTCCTTAAAAAATCGAAATCTCTTCATAGCGAAGTCCTCCAAAAAAAGTGTCTTAATCAAAATTGTAACACTGTGAAAAAAAAAACAACCTAAAATACATTTTTTTTTGCTTTTTTCAAAATTGAAAAAAAATTCCTAAAAAAATTGTTGACAACTCGCATAAGTGATTGTAGAATGAAATCAGTTACATGAAAGCAGTTTCAAAGCAGAGTACAATATATGATGTCGCACGGTTAGCAGGAGTGAGTTCTGCGACGGTGTCGAGAGTTCTCAATGAGCCGAATCGCGTTGCTGCGGAAAAGCGGGAGCGCGTGCAAGAGGCGATACGAACGCTGAATTTTGTACCCAAAGCTGATGCGGTGATAAAGGCGCGCAAGGCTTACAAAAAAATCGGCGTGGTAGCTCCTTTTTTCACGCAACCGTCTTTTATGGAGCGTTTACGCGGAATTGCATCTGTTTTGAGCGCAGAACATTATGAGCTTGTTATCTATTCGATAGATACGGCAGACGATTTATCGAGCTATGTGCAAATGCTGGTGAATACGCGCCGTGTTGACGGGCTTATTATGATGTGCGTGAAGCCGAGCGCAGAGGTGTTGCAATTCTTAAGGGAAGCCGATTTTCCTGTGTGCTTTGTTGAGTACGAATGTGAGGGATTTGATTGCGTGGCGGTGCAAAACCTGTTTGGCGGGCAAAAGGCGGCGGAGTTTTTGCACAAAAAGGGGTGCGTCAATCCGGGGTTTGTGGGGGAACTTTCAACGCGGTCTTTCGCGATTGCGGCGACTGAGGAGCGATTTCGGGGATTTCAGTTTTATTATGCAAATCAAGGCATAATAATAAAAAAGGAACACGTTTGGATAGGGGAGTTTACCGCGTCTTCGACGGATAAGGCAATTTTGGAGTATTTGGCGCAGGAAGAGCTTCCTGACGGGGTGTTTTGTTCAAGCGATGTAATTGCGGCGCGCTTTATTCGCCTTGCGGAAAACAAGGGCATAAAAGTGCCAGAGCAAATAAAAGTTATCGGGTTTGATAATATCGATGTGTCGGATTATTTCGGGCTTACGTCGGTAAGTCAAAGCCTTGAAGAATCGGGCGTTGTGGCGGCTCAGCTTATCTTACAGCGCATAGAAAACAGAAGTTCGTCGGTTACCACGGTGAAAGTGCCAATAAAGATTATTGAACGCGAAACGACGGGTAGCTTATGAATTAGACCTGTTCAGAAACTATAGTTTTTTATGTAGCAAGGGTGTTAAGCCCCTTGTCAAAGTTCTATTATCGAACAGTTCATCTGGGTATGGAACGATATGCTTGTTTCCCTCGTCTTCCTTTCTGGTGCGGGGCAGAAATTGCAGGTCGTAACCGTGCGCTTGATGAATATGGCAGGTACACGCGGCACTGACTGGCATTTGCTCACAGCAGGCGCGTTCGTTTCGATGATTTTGCCGCTCGCGGTGTTCTTGAGCTTGCAGGAGTTCTTTGTACGCGGCTTGCTCGCAGGTTCTGTCAAAGGATAAGACCTCACCCCCCGACCCCCTCTCCACTGTGGCGAGGGGGAAGCAGGCAAAATGGGGGGATTATAATCTGCGGGTGCGGCAGATTACGCTCTGCGAGTGCGGCAGATTACGCTCTGCGGGTGCGGCAGATTATAGTCCAGCGGTGTCGCAGATTATAGTCCTGCGGTAGTGCTTGATTATGGTCAAGCGGTGGTGCTTGATTACGGTCAAGCGGTAGTGCTTGATTACAGTCAAGCAGGTGCGCTTGATTATGGTCAAGCGGTGGTGCTTGATTATGGTCAAGCGGTGGTGCTTGAAAAATGACAGGGGAGATGTCAGAAAAACATTTACAAAGCCGCCTCTGGCGGTGGCTGCGTGGGAGAAAAATATGTATCAGGAATTATTAGAGAATAACTTAGCGGAATTGACCCGAAGACTGTTCGAGTTGTACGGCTCACGGTGGGATTTTTATAAAATTATTGAACGCCTTGAAGCGATTATGAAAAAGGCGAACAAGGAGCGCACGGGCTATCTTTCGCGCCTTGACGACGAAGCGGTGAAAGCGGCGGCGAGCGCGGACGTAACGCCGTGGTATCTCGACGAGAAAACCGTGGGAATGATGCTCTATGTGGATTTGTTCGCGGGAAACCTCAAGGGCTTAATCGGCAAAATCGACTACTTCAAGAGCCTTGGTGTAAACTATGTGCATTTGATGCCGCTTTTTGACTGCCCGAAAGGCGAAAACGACGGAGGATATGCAATCAGCTCATATCGCAAGGTACAGAGCAAACTCGGCACAATCGGCGACCTCAAGGCTGTTGCCGAGGCATTCCACAAAAACGGAATCCGCCTCGTGCTCGATTTCGTCTTTAACCACACGAGCGATGAGCACAAGTGGGCAAAGGCGGCGAAAAAGGGAGATGCAAAATACCGCAATTTCTATTACATCTACAACGACAAAGGCGAAGTCGATTCGTGGAACGCAACTCTGCGCGAAATCTTCCCGACCGTGCGGCGCGGCTCATTCACGCAGTTGAACGAAAAAGAATGGGTTTGGACGACGTTCAATTCATTTCAGTGGGATTTGAATTATTCTAATCCCGAAGTGTTCTTGGCGATGGTGGAAGAAATGCTGTTTATCGCGAACCTCGGCGTTGACGTGCTTCGCCTCGATGCTCTGGCGTTCGTGTGGAAGGAAAAAGGCACGGTTTGCGAGAGCCTGCCCAAAGCGCACACGCTCATTCAGGCGTTCCAGTACGTCGCACGCATTGCCGCTCCGAGCTTGCAGTTCAAGAGCGAGGCAATCGTTCACCCCGATGAAGTCATCAAATACATTCAGAGCAATGAGTGCCGCTTGAGCTACAATCCGCTTCAGATGGCTTTGTTCTGGAACACCGTGGCGACGCGCGATACGGATTTGCTCACGCTGTCGCTCAAAAAACGCTGGTATATCCCGAATAAATGCGCGTGGATTAACTATATCCGCTGCCACGACGACATCGGCTGGACGTTCAGCGACGAGGACGCGGGCTCTCTCGGCATTAACGGCTACAATCACCGCCAATTCCTCAACCGCTTCTTTACGGGACGTTTCAACGGCAGTTTTGCCTCAGGCGAGCCGTTCCAGCTCAATCCCACGACGGGCGACTGTCGCATTTGCGGCACGATGGCGAGCCTTTCGGGCTTGGAGCAGGCGGAGAAGACGGGCGACGATAATTTGCGCAAAATGGCGGTCGCGCGAATGAAGATGATGTACGCGGCACAACTCGCGCTCCCGGGCGTGCCGCTGTTGTACGCAGGCGATGAGCGGGCGGTTTTGAACGATTACGGATACCGCAAAGACAAGGCGAAGAAGGACGATTCCCGCTGGGTGCACCGCATTAAGACGGACTGGGAAAAGCCGTTTGAGTACGATTCACAGCGCGAAGTCTACGAGTTTGTGAAAAAGGCGATTGCAATCCGAAAGGGCGAGAAAATGCTCGGCGGCAACGACATCTATTTCTATGATGTGCAGGACAACGGTGTTTTTGCCTACCGACGCGGCACAATCCACGTTATCGCAAACTTCACCGACCGAGTGGCGCATTTTAGAAACGACGCTTGGGCGGAATACAGCACAGATATGCTTTCGCTCAAAAAGGTGCGCAATTACGACGTTATGACGTTAGAGCCGTACGAAGTGCTGTGGCTCAAAGAAGATTTGTAAGCACTGGCTTTTTTGCACCCCCTCGCCTACTAGGAGAGGGGGCAGGGGGTGAGGTTAGTGTACGATTTTTTTAGGAGGAATCTATGACAGAGGCGTTCGCCACAGATAAATTCGGCGGCAAAGAAACAGAGCGGAACGAAACGCTTTTCACTGTGGGAAACGGCAATATCGGGCTTCTAGGCGACACGGAAGAAAAGGCGTTGTCTTCGCACAAAGGCACATACATCAACGGCTTTTACGATACCGAGCCGATTCAATACGGCGAGGTCGCGTTCGGCTACGCAAAGAATCACGAAACGATTTTGAATTTGCCCGACGTAAAGCGCATTGAAATGAGCGTGGACGGCGAGCGATTCGGCTTGGACGGCGACATCAGTGCGTTTTCGCTCACGCTGGACACTTCTCGCGGCGTGATGAAGAGAATAACGGCGTGGCGCGGAAAAAACGGCTCTGCGGTGCGTTTGGAAAGCGAGCGTCTGGCTTCGTTCGCCAATCCCTCTTGCGCGGCGATTCGCTACACGGTGGAGAACACGGGAAGGGACGCGGCGAGCATTGCTCTTGCTAGTGCGATTGACACGACGAGCGGCAATATCCTTGCAGAAGACGACCCGCGAGTCGGCGCAAAGTTCAAGCACACGCCGCTTATTATCGACGATGTTTTGATTGACGACACAAACGAGGACGGCACTGGCTCTCTTGCGTTCAATGCGCATACCGAAAACTCACATCTCTTGCTTTCGGGCTATGTTGTGAACACGCTAGAAGTGGACGGCACGAAAACAGCGTTCGGCGGTGAATCTTCGGCTTTTCCCGATGTTGAGGAAATCCCTGCGGTGTATCAGGACTTCACGCTTGAAGCAGGAAAGAGCTTCACGCTGACGAAATACGTTTCATTAGAGCATTGCAGGGCGAATGAAATAAGTGCTAAAGATTTACAGCAAAAGGCACTGTGTTCCTGTACAGCATTTGCAGATGAAGGTTTTGAAAACGCACTCTGTGCGCAGAAAAAATATCTCGACGAGTTCTGGAGTGTCGCGGACATTCACATCGAAGAGGAAAACGGAGAAAACAAGGTGGAAGAGGCGTTGCGCTTTAATCTGTTCCATCTTTTGCAAAGCGCGGGCAGAAACGGAAAAACGTCGATTGCGGCGAAAGGGCTGACGAGCGAGGGCTACGAGGGGCATTATTTCTGGGATACCGAAAGCTATGTGTGTCCTGTGTTCACTTACACTGCGCCGAAAATCGCAAAAAAGCTCTTGGAATACCGTGCTTCGATACTCGACAAGGCAAAAGAGCGGGCGAAAGTGATGGCACTGAAAGGCGCGCTTTATCCGTGGCGCACGATTAGCGGAGAGGAAACGAGTGCGTATTTCCCCGCAGGCACGGCGCAATATCACATCAACGCGGATATTATCTTTGCGCTCAACCGCTATCTCAACACAGCCGAGGGCTTTGACACGAAGGCAGTTCAGGAAATGTGTGCCGAGAGCGCGCGAATGTATGCAAGTCTGGGGCATTTTGCCGAGCGCACGGGCAAATTTTGCATTGACGATGTTACAGGACCTGACGAATACACGGCAATAGTCAACAATAATGCGTTCACCAA
>CALBGU010000208.1 GCA_937893155.1 uncultured Treponema sp.
ATGCAGTCATAGTTCGCAATGTACAACGATTCGTTGATTTAATTTTTGATAAACCTACTAAAGAAAAACTTTACGGTCTTATGGGACCTGTTTGTTATCATTCTCCTAAAGAGGAAATCAAATATATGGATTTATTTGATAAACTTGACAAGTTCCAGTATGAACATGAATGGCGATTTGCCTATATTCCAGATTATGAAAGAGCAAAGAAACTTGCAGCAGAAAATGTTAACAGGCTCTTTGACGAGCATTGTTATTTTTCAATCGGAAATATTAAAGACATCGCGGAAGAAGTTAGTATAGAAACGCTCTTTAAAGATATTGGTGCTTTATATGAAAAAAGAGGCGTAAGATATATGGGTGTAGATAATATGCCAGAGTCTTGGTCTATACGACGAAAAGAAATTGAAAAAATGCTAGGAAAGGGGCTCCCTATTTCTTATGACATGTATCCAGACCAATATGTTGGTTGGGCACCAAGAGAAGCCTTCCGAAATGTTATTATGAACATAGATAACGGAGCTTTTAAACCAATGTTTACCATTGGATAAAGCTTTATCAAAACAATAAAAGGAAAATTACATGCAAGACAACATTTTACCCCTTATCGGTCGTACTGCGCCGTTATTTGAAACGGACATTTCTGTAAACGAGGCGTTTCTCTCTGAAACAATCCGTAATTCCCGCTTCCTTGTAATCGGTGGAGCAGGAACAATTGGTTCTGCAATCTGTCGTGAGCTTTTTGCACGTAATCCTAAGGTTCTTCACGTCGTAGACATAAGTGAAAACAACATGGTAGAGCTTGTGCGCGACATTCGTTCATCAGTCGGCTACGGTGACGGTGAGTTTGCTACGTTCGCTTTGGACTGTGGAAGCGAGATTTTCCGAGCCTTTATCAACGAGCAAAAAAAACGCATTGGTGGTTATGATTATGTATTTAATACATCTGCATTGAAGCATGTTCGTTCTGAAAAAGACCCATACACGCTCATGCGTATGATTGACACAAATATTTTCAACACTGATGCTACGATGCTCATGGCAAAGGAATGTGGGGCAAAAAAGTATTTCTGCGTATCAACTGATAAGGCTGCAAACCCTGTAAATATGATGGGAGCCAGCAAGCGTATTATGGAGTTCTTCCTTAACCGCCGCTCTGTTGAAATGCCTGTCAGTACAGCTCGCTTTGCAAATGTTGCATTCAGTGACGGCTCTCTGCTTTACGGTTTCAACCGCCGCCTAGATAAGAATCAGCCGCTTTCTGCGCCGAACGATGTCCGCCGTTATTTTGTAACTCCAAAGGAAGCCGGTCAGCTTTGCGTTATGAGCTGCTTGCTTGGTGAAAACCGTGACGTATTCTTCCCGAAACTTGACCATGACTTGAATCTTGTAACCTTTAGCAGCATTGCAGAAAAATATCTTCGTAATCTAGGCTATGAGCCGGTACAGTGCGCAACAGAAGATGAAGCACGTAGCCGTGTGAATGAACTTAAAGCAAAGCATCAGTACCCGGTTTACTTCTTTAAGAGCGATACCACCGGCGAAAAGGACTTTGAAGAGTTCTATACAGATAAAGAAACACTTGTAATGGACAAGTTTGAGTCGCTTGGCATTATCAAAAATCCTGTAGACTACGACGAATCAAAACTCACAAAATTTACTGAAACTATTGTCAACCTCAAACAGAAAGGTGAGTGGAGCCGTGGCGAACTTATTGACCTCTTTAACTGGATGATTCCGAATTTCAACCATAAAGAAACAGGAAAATTCCTTGACGGAAGGATGTAATCGAGCCTGATAATTTTTATTTCATTCCAAACGCAAATACCAAGCCATCTGTTCACACGAGCAGATGGCTTTTTTTATGAACAAAATTCCTAAAATGCCGTATAGAGAAAAGTTAAAAAATGAATTCCTCTCCCTCTTTATCTATTTTTTAACGGCTGATTCAGCACAAAACATTCTCATTTTTATGCTGTTTATGCTATAATGAAAAAAGGAGAAAGCCATGGGAATATATTTGAACCCGAGCAATGTAAATTTTCGCGATATACTCACGCGCAAAATCTATGTAGACAAAACGATGATGATTTCCGTGATAAATGAGTTTATGAGTACGGACAATAAATATATCTGTATATCTCGTCCGCGCCGCTTCGGAAAGACTATCGCAGGCAATATGCTGACGGCGTATTTTTCCAAGGGCTGCGACTCGCGAGAGCTGTTTGCGCCGTACAAAATCGCCAAAGACGCAAGTTTTGAGAGCAATCTCAACAAGTTCAATGTGATAAAAATCGATGTGAACAGCGAGTTCCGCAACGCGATTGACAAGAACAATCTGATTATCAAGCTGACAAAAAGTATTCGCTATGAAGCGCAAATGCAGTTCCCTGAAATTGCATTTGCAGAAGATGATTCGATTGCAGATTGTATTTTGAAAGTCTTTGACGCGACGGGTGAAAAGTTTGTCATCATAATGGACGAATACGACGTATTAGTGCGCGAGAATGTGGATAAAACGCTTTTTACGCAGTATTTGGATTTGCTCAACGGGCTTTTCAAAAGCGATACAGTGCGTCCTGCGATTGCGCTCGCATATCTGACGGGGATTTTGCCCGTTGTGCGCGACAAAGTGCAATCGAAACTGAATAATTTTAGAGAATACACGATTCTTGACGCAGGAAAACTCTCTCAGTTCATCGGGTTTACTTCCGACGAGGTTCAAACGCTGTGCGAAAAATATAATATCAGCTTTACGGAATGCAAACGATGGTACGACGGTTATCATCAGCGGGGATATGAGATTTACAATCCTGAATCGATTGTGCGCTGTATTGAAGAGGAAAGTTTTGCAAGTTATTGGGGAATGACATCAAGCTATGAAACGATAAGCGACAGAATACAGCAGAATTTTGCGGGCACGAAAGACAGCGTTGTAAAAATGCTTTCGGGCGAGTGCGTTGATGTAAATGTTACGCGCTATTTGAATACGATGGATTCGTTCTGCACGAGCGATGATTTATTCACTTATCTCATTCACGTCGGCTATCTTGCCTATAACCGCGAAGACGGCACGTGTCGCATTCCGAATAAAGAGGTGCGACAGGAATGGTTTAATGCGATTGAAACAAATGCAGAATATGCGGTAACAAATCAGATTATAAAATCGTCAAAGGAGTTGCTTGCCGAAACACTCTGCAAAAATGCGGACGCGGTGGCGAAAGCACTCGATGTGAGCCATATTCACGTTACGTCGAACCGCAGCTACAACAACGAAGACGCGCTTCAATCGGCGATTTATCTTTCGTACATCTACGCGCTTAATAAATACACAGTCGTGAAAGAGATGACAGCGGGCAAGGGCTTTGCAGACGTTGTTTTCATTCCGTTTGTGCCGAATATCCCTGCGATGATTATCGAGCTCAAGCGAAACGGGTCGGCGATGAGCGCGATAGAGCAAATCCGAGCGAAAAAGTATTTTGATTCACTATCTAATTATTCGGGCAATTTGCTTTTTGTCGGCATCAATTACGACGAAAATACGAAAACGCACGAATGCAAAATCGAAGAATTCGTGAAATGAGTGTTTTATTGTCAAAAAAGTGTCCAAAATGCCAAAAAGTGCTAGCTGTTTGAATCTGCAGAATCAAGCGGCGTAAAAGAATCGCAGGCAAGATAAAATAAATCCAGACCGTCTTCTGTTTTGCCCAGTGTGAGCGTGCCGATGACTTCAATTTCGCTGTATTCGGCGGGATAATCTTCTGGATACGTTTTGTCTTGGGGCAAAAGGAACATAAATCCTGCCTGACAGCACGCCGTTGCGTCGTATTGCAGCACCGAATAAAAACGCTCTGAATAGCCTTCTTCTTGAATTGACATAAATTGCCCGCGAAATTTGACGGTTTTTCCCGCATATTTTTCGGGTTCGACCGACATCGTAAATACTTGCGCGGTGGCAATATTGAAATTCATCGTGGTAAAATCAAAATCGACTTCGCTTGCCGATTTTTTTTCGCAGCCAAAAAACACCCCCGCCAAAAATGCCCACAAAATTGCTGATTTACGCACGGGAACACCTCTTTGCAATCGAAAAAAACGCGAACACAATAACATCAACCACCACGATGGTGGAACCAACCGGCGTTGAAGCCGCGATTGAAACGATGATTCCCGTGAACGCGCAGAACACCGAAATTGCACACGCGGCGATTGTTACCGCGCGGAAATTTTTGAACACCGACATCGCCGACACTGCGGGGAAAATGATGAGCGCAGAAATGAGGAGAGTGCCCACAAGGTTCATCGCGAGCACGATGGTGATTGCGATAACGGCGGCGATTCCAATGTTGTATATCTGTGTTTTCATACCCGAAGCGCGCGCAAAATCGCCGTCGAACGTCATTGCAAAAATGCGGTTGTAAAACAAAACATACAGTGCGACGACCGTAATCGACAGCACAACCGACAGCGCGACTTCTGCTCTTGTGAGCGTCAAAATGGAAGTCGAGCCAAACAGCGTGGAGCACACGTCGCCGGAAAGATTAGAAGACGCACCGAACACGTTCATTATGATGTAACCAAACGCGAGCGCTCCCGATGAAATCATCGCCACCGAAGCATCTCCCTTCACCTTTGCGCTGTCTTTTGCACACAGAATGATGATTGCCGCCGCCACCGTAACGGGAAGCACAAAAAACATCGTGTTTGTGAGCTTGAGCACGGTTGCGATTGCCAGCGCACCGAATGCCGCGTGCGAAAGCCCGTCGCCGATGTACGAAAAACGGCGCAGAACGAGCGTTACGCCCAAAAGCGAAGAGCACAGCGAAATTAAAACGCCCGTAATGAGCGCGTAAATCACGAATGAATAATGAAAATATGACAAAAAGTTTTCCATTGAAACAAAATCCTTTTTTCTCAAGCGGTTCTGACTATTCTGAATCGACTATTGCGAACACGTTTCTGCGTTTTTCAGGAATGTTGCACTGCCGTTTGCGAGCCTGAGAATGTGCGTTGCGTATTTTTTCACGCTGTCGATGTCGTGCGAAATCATAATCACCGACATTCCCAGTTCCTTATTGAGCCGCGATACCAGCGAATACATCTCTTTTGCGCTCTTGGGGTCAAGACCCGTCACAGGCTCGTCCATCACCAGCAAATCCTTTGCCGAACACAGCGCGCGTGCCAAAAGCACCCGTTGCTGTTGACCGCCAGAAAGCTCTCCGTAACAGCGCTTGGCAAAATCCTCCATACCCAAAAGCCGCAGATTATCTATCACGCGCATTTTGTATGATTTCTTATAAAACGGCGAAAATCCAAGACGATTCTGAAATCCCGAAAGCACAACCTCGAACACCGACGCTGGAAAACTGCGCTGAATGGCGGATTGCTGCGGAAGATAGCCGATGCCGTATTTTTTGAGACTTTCGCTCAAAACGATTTCGCCGGAAAGCGGCGGCAAAAGCCCTGCGAGTGTTTTTATCAAAGTGGATTTTCCCGAACCGTTTTCGCCCACCACGCACATATAATCGCCCGTGTCAACGTGAAAAGAAATCCCTGACGCAATCCCTTTGCCTTCGTGCCCCACCGAGAGATTATTGCAAGTCAGCAGTATCATTAGTATCCCCAAAATATGAAATTCATTCTCAAAAGTACCACATTCCGCTGAAATATGCAACGTGTTTTGATTTTTTTTGCATTTTTCCTCCCCGTTTTTCATTCTGTGCTGCTATAAGATTTCGCGCTATTGCCTCTGCAATCATTTTGTCATTCTGAACTTGATTCGGAATCTTGGTGCGCAGGCGATTTTTTGAGATACTGAAACGAGTTCAGTATGACTCTTATTTTTACGAGTGTAGTTTGTTCTGCCTGCCTCTTTTTTAGCTTCGGCAAAAAAATATAAGACAGCCGTTTTGAAAAATCGTACTTCGGCAAAAACGCCGAAAGGCAAACGGCGCTTTTTTTGACTTCGGACAAAGTGCCGAAACCAGATTTTTGGATTTTCCCGACTTTTTATTATGTGCCGAATGTTGATTTTGGATTATTCCGACTTCGGCGAAAATGCCGAAAGCCAAAAAACGCATTTTTTCATTTCGGCACAAAATCCAAAGCGCAAAAAACGTCTTTTTTCATTTCGGCGAAAGTGCCGAACCTTGTTTTTGCTCCTGCTTTGTTCTCGCATTTCGTGCCGAAAGCGGATTCTTGCAAAGATTGCAGATTGCAGGTAAAATCGAAAGGTATGAAGAGACTTGTTTCAAAGATTTTTTTAGTGCCGATGGTGCTCCTGCTCTCTCTGCGGGGCGCGCAGGCACAAAGCGAAAGCGCACGGCTTGATGCGGTGCTTGCCAAAATGTCGGCGCGGGCAAGAAGCGAAATCACTATCAGCGATAAGACGGCGTTTCTTGCCGATTTGCACGCGGTTTTGGCGGCGGAAGACGATTTTACGAGCGATGATTTGTCGCCGTATTTTCTCATTGATAAAAAACACCCTGTTCCCGCCGATTATGCGCCCCATTCGATGACGGAACTCACGAACAATGCGCTTTTTAATGTGAATAAATCGGGAATGACGTTGCGCTCTGATGCGTATTCGTCGTTGCAGGAGATGAGCAGGGCGGCTCTGCGCGACGGTGTAAAGCTGCTGGTCAGTTCGGCGTATCGCTCGTACAGCTATCAGGAGCGGCTGTTCAATAATTATGTGCGCGCGGACGGCTTGGAATTGGCAGAACGCTACAGCGCGCGAGCGGGGACGAGTCAGCACCAACTCGGTATGGCGGTGGATTTCGGCTCGATTACGGACGATTTTGCCGATACAAAAATGGGAAAATGGGTGTACAATCACGCCGCAGAGTTCGGCTGGACGCTGTCTTTTCCCAAAGGCTACGAGGACGTAACGGGGTATATGTGGGAGTGCTGGCATTTTAGGTACATCGGGATTCCCGCGGCGAAGATGCAGAAAAAATGGTTCGGCGATATTCAGCAGTATATGCTTGAGTTCATCGATTTGTGGAAGCAGTCGCAGTAATTTTTTTGTATCAAACAGTTTTCGGCATTGCAATTATGACATTCTGAGCGCTTAATGCGGGAATCTTTTTTATGACCAACTTCGATAGCGTATTGACGGTACACAAAAAATAGCGTATTATCTACCTACTAAATTATATTTTGGTTTACAATCAGAAAAAAAGAGGGTAACAATGGAAACGCAAAAAGCGAACAAAACGGTTCATTCGGTGTTTACGGCATTTTTTGCCGCGCTGATTTCGGTGGGTGCATTTATTTCGATTCCCGCAGGTCCGCTCGGGATTTCAATCGTGCTTCAAAATATGCTCTGCGTGCTTTCGGGGTGCATTTTGGGCGGTATTCAAGGCGCGGCGGCAGTCGGGCTTTTTATCGCGGCGGGCGCGGTCGGTTTGCCGATTTTTGCGGGCGGAAACGGCGGGTTTCACGTTCTTTTTGGTCCGGTGGGCGGCTTTTACTACGGCTATTTTCTTGCGGCATTGGTTGCGGGATTTATCGCAGGAAAGCCAAAATTGACTGATAAAAAAATCAGCCCGGCGTATGCAACTCGGATTGCGCTCGCGTCGCTGGCGGGGTTTGTGCTTATTTATGCGCCGGCAATTCCGTGGGCAATGGCAAAAACGGGGAAATCGCTGCCGACGATTTTTGCAGGCTATGTTGCGCCGTTTTTGGTCGGCGACACCATTAAAATGGTTGCGACGATTTTTCTTTCGCTTATCCTCAGACCGATTGCAGCGCGGTATTTGAAATGAGCGTGTTTCTTTCGCTAAAAGATATAAAAAAATCGTTTGAGACGGCGGACGGTGCGTTTTGTGCGCTCAAAGGCGTGAGTGCGGATTTTGAAGAAGGTTCGACCACCGTCATCGGCGGGGCGAATGGCTCGGGAAAAAGCGTGCTGATGTCGATTATTGCGGGGCTGAGCGAGGCGGATTCGGGCGAAATTGCGGTGTTGGGCGCAAAAAAACAGGAGCGCGGAAACGCCGTTGGCTTGGTGTTTCAGGAAGCCGATACGCAAATTCTGGGTGAGACACCGCGGGAAGACGTGGCGTTTGGTCCTGAAAATCTGGGGCTGTCAAAGCGTGAGGTGAAACAGCGCGCCGAAACTGCGCTTGAGCAAACGGGGCTGTTGCACCGCGCTGATTTTCCTGCGCGCTTTTTGTCCGGCGGGCAGAAACGGCGGCTGGCGGTTGCGGGAATTCTTGCGATGGAAAAAAGGCTGATTATCTTTGACGAGCCGTATGCAAACCTTGATTACACGGGCGTAAAACAGGTGAATGCGCTGATTATGGCATTGCAGCGGCGGCGAAAGACGATTATCATTTTGACGCACGAACTGGAAAAATGTCTGTCGCTTTCGGAGCATTTTATCGTGCTGTTTGAGGGCGAAAAAATGTTTGACGGCACGCCGGAAGCCGCGCTGACGAAAAATCCTGAGAATTTGGAAAAATGGGGAATCCGAAACCCGCTGATGAATGCGCCTACGCTGGAGAATCTGGTATGGATTTAGCAGAAAGCAAACAGCGTGCACCTGATTCAAGAAAAAAACGCAGAAAAGTGCCTTCGTGGATAAAAATTATTGCACTTTTTGCGTCGGGATTTATTATTTTTCGCTTGAACGTCATTGTTTGTGCGATTTTTATCCTTTCTATGTCGATTTTTTCTGCGGTTTTGGGGCTAAAACTTAAAAAACAGCTTTTTTTGCAGCGTCCTGCATTTATGTATGCGGTTGCGTTGTATGCGCTACACCTTTTTGAGCAGGGTTTCGGTATTTTTTCGGGAAATTCGTTTTCGATGCAATCGTTTTTTGTGCCCGACACGGCAATCGCAAAAATGATGCTCAAGATTTTTGCCGCGCTTCAGTGCGTGAATCTGCTGTATTTTACGACCACCCAGCTTGAAATTCGCGCAGGAATCAGCACCATCGAAATGGCGATTCGGCGCATTTTTCCGCACAAAAATCCCGTGCGTCCGCAGTTTGCTCATTGTGTTTCGCTGATGCTGACGTTTATCCCGCAGATTTTTTCGGCGTGGAACGAACTTGAGCGTGCGTGGAAGGCTCGCGGCGGCAAAAACGGGCTTGCAAAAATGAAAAAACTCGTTCCGTCTTTGATTTCGCTTTGTATGCACCGTGCGTATCAAACGGCGCTTGCTGTAATTGCGCGAAATCCCACTTGAAAAACAAATTTTGATAGTATATCATAAAGTATGCGATGTCCTTTTTGCGGTAGTATTGATGACAAGGTTATTGAATCACGGACGATGGCGAACGGCGAGAGTATTCGCAGGCGGCGCGAGTGCATTACGTGCGGTTTCCGCTTCACAAGCTATGAACATATTGAAGAAAAACCGCTGATGGTGGTAAAACGCGACGGGAAACGCCAGCCGTTCAACCGAGCAAAACTTGAAAAAGGATTGCAGCGCGCATTGGAAAAACGCCCCGTTTCGTCGGAGCAAATCGAATCGTTGCTGAACGAAATCGAAGACAAGGTTGTGATGAAAGGCAGGGCAAACCGCGAAATCGCTGCTTCAGACATCGGCGAATTGGTGCTTGAAATGCTGTACAACATCGACAAAGTGGCGTATATCCGCTTTGCGTCGGTGTACAAACATTTTGAAAGCCTCGACGAATTTATCAACGAAATCCGCAACACCGAAAAAAGAACTCCCGCACATAATGAACAATAACGAAATGTCATTCCCTGCTTGACTCGGGAATCTATTTTTCTGCTGTCTGTTGAAACAAGGGGGTTAAGCCCCTTGCTACCTCTGCATTGGATTACACACAAAGATTGTCATTCCCGTTTATAAGCATTACATTCTGTAACATCTCTGTTTTTTCAACCATAATTTTCTTTCGCTACACAGTGCGGCAATCAAAAAATAACTCATTTTGTGCAAAAATCATCAAATTATCATCAAAAATCACTCGGACATAGCTCCGTCTTTCACGGACATAACGCCGTCCGTCTCGGACATTGCTCCGTCCAGATGAATTTTGCCGAAAATGACATCATTTTTATCAAAAACAACGTTGTTTTGCTCGAAAATGACGTTGTTTTTCTCTCAGTCCACATCAATTTTCACTTCGTCCACGTCAATTTTGTCTTTGTCCACATTGTTTTTCACTTCGTCCACGTTGATTTTGATTCGGGGAAAATAAATGGCGGCAAAAAGCAAGTCGGTGCGAAAAAAAGCATTTTGTTTTTCTGCGGCAAAAAATCTATTGCTTTATATTGTAAAATAAAAGGCAATTCGCTATAATCCTTATTCATATTACGTTTTTGAACAAAGAGGTTCTTTTTATGAAAGCTATTGAACTGGAAAAAGCATATAATCCAAAAGATTTTGAAGACCGTCTCTACAAAGAATGGGTGGAGAAAGGGTATTTTTTGCCGCAATCAGATGAGGCTTCTCCAGTTCACGTCAAAGATGCTCTGTCTAAAGCTAATTTCACGGTCGTTATTCCGCCGCCGAACGTTACGGGCATTCTTCACATCGGACACGCGCTCAACAACACTTTGCAGGACATCGTCGTCCGCTTTCACCGAATGAAAGGCGATAACACGCTGTGGGTTACGGGAACAGACCACGCAGGCATTGCGACACAAAACGTCGTAGAGCGCGCGCTCAAAAAAGAAGGGCTTCGCCGTCAGGATTTGGGACGAGAGAAGTTCTTGGAGCGCACTTGGGCGGTGTCGAATGACCATCACGACACAATCGTAAAACAGCAGAAAAAACTCGGCAACTCTGTCGATTGGAAGCGAGAGCGTTTCACTCTTGACGAAGGACTTTCAAAGGCGGTTCGCGATGTTTTCGTAACGCTTTACGAGCGCGGACTTATCTATAAAGGTCATTACCTTGTGAACTGGTGTCCTCGTTGCGGCACGGCGTTGGCAGATGATGAAGTTGACCACACAGACACTGCGGGCGCGATGTATCACCTTTACTATGAGTACGCGGACGGCAGCGGCAAGATTGAAGTTGCAACAACGCGACCAGAAACGTTCTTCGGCGATACTGCGGTTGCCGTAAACCCTGAGGACGAGCGATATAAGGACTTAATCGGAAAAAAGGTGCGTCTGCCGCTCATCAATAAGGAAATCCCGATTATCGCCGATGCGTATGTTGACAAAGAGTTCGGAACAGGTATGGTGAAAATCACGCCTGCGCACGACCCGAACGACTGGGAAGTGGGAAAGCGTCATAATCTTGAAGTCATCAATTTGTTGAACCCTGACGGCACATTGAACGAGAATGTTCCCGAAAAATACCGCGGACTCACCTGCGACAAGGCGCGCGCCCTCGTTATCGAGGATTTGAAAGCGGCGGGGCTTTTCAAAGACGAAGAGAAAATCACGCACTCCGTTGGTCATTGCTATCGCTGTAAAACCGTTGTTGAGCCGTATTTAAGCGACCAGTGGTTCGTAAAGATGAAGCCTTTGGCAGATAAGGCGATGGCTGCGTGGAAAAATGAAGAGTTCGTCTTCTATCCGAGAAAGTGGGAAAACACGTTTACGCACTGGATGGAAAATATCCGCGATTGGTGTATCAGCCGTCAGCTTTGGTGGGGACACAGAATCCCTGTGTGGTACTGCCAAAAATGCGGAGAAACAATCGTATCTCGCGAAGACCCGTGTAAGTGTCCAAAGTGTAACGCTCTCAAAGAGGATTTACAGCAAGACCCCGATGTAATGGATACTTGGTTTAGCTCATGGCTCTGGCCGTTTAGTACACTCGGTTGGCCAGAAGAAACAGCGGATTTCAAGAAGTTTTATCCGACAACAACGCTTGTTACGGCGTATGATATTATTTTCTTCTGGGTCAGCCGTATGATTATGGCGGGCTTGGAGTTTACGGGAAAATCTCCGTTCCACGATATTTACATTCACGGACTGGTGCGCGACAAGCAGGGCAGAAAGATGAGCAAATCGCTCGGCAACGGAATCGACCCGCTTGAAATCATCGATGAATACGGTTCAGACGCGCTCAAGTTCACTCTTGGCTATATGTGCGCACAGGGGCAGGACGTTCTTGTGGATAAAGAGAGCTTCAAGCTCGGCAGCCGCTTCTGCAACAAGATTTGGAACGCAAGCCGCTATATTTTGGGCAATCTCGAAGGACGCACGCTTATTCCTGTAACAGATAACGATTTGACAGAACTTGACAAGTGGATTTATGCCGAACTCAATGCGGCGGTAAAAGCAGAGCGTTCTGCGCTTGAGGGATACCGCTACAACGACGGTGCAAGCGCGCTGTATGAGTTCTTCTGGACAAAGTTCTGCGATTGGTACGTTGAGGCGACAAAGCTCAGCTTCAAGAACGGCGATGAAAGAGAAAAAGACCGCGCTGTTTCTGTGTTGCTTAACGTTATGGAAGAAAGTTTGAGACTTTTGCACCCGTTCCTGCCGTTCGTTACCGAAGAGATTTACGGCAAGTTGCCGCTTTCTGAAATCATCGAAAACAGAAAGAAGGCTGGAGAGCAGAAGATTATCACAAACGCTCTTTACACAGGTATGCTCGTTTGTGCTCCTTTCCCTGTTGTTGCAGAGGAAAGAGATGACGATACTATTTCTAAACGCTTTGAAGTGTTGCAGGATTTAATCCGCAATGTTCGCACGCTGCGTGCAGAATGTGGCATTGACCCTGCGGCAAAGATTCACATCGCGCTTTTGCTCACTCCGAACAGTGCGGCTGAAGTGTGCAAAGAAAAGACGGATATGATTCAGCTTTTGGCAGGCGTGAGCAGCGTTGATTTCGTGGGCGCGAAGCCTGAAAAGTCAATCGGTGCGGTCGGCGATGGTTACGAAGTGTTTATCATCGTTGATGAGAACATCAATAAAGAGCAGTTGCTCGCTCGCTTCCAAAAAGAGATAACAAAGGAAGAGGGATATATCAAGAACTCTGAAAAGAAACTTTCTAACCAGAAGTTCACCGAACATGCTGCTCCTGAGGTTGTTCAGGCAGAAAAAGACAAACTCGAATTGAGCCGCCGCAGAGTTGAGAAACTCAACAGCTATATCAAGAGCCTTTAATCAAATACGCAATGCGCAGGGAGATAATACTATGGGCAAATATGTAATGCAGACAGAAAAGCCAGAGAAGATGGATACACAGCACATGCTGCAGCTCAAAGGGATTTCCCTTGCGCCATACTTGCAGCTTTCGACTATGCTTATCGGAAAGCGTCGTAGGGCGGGCGGCAATATGTTTCGCCACCAAATCGACACGTTTTCTATTCTTATGGATTACGGCTATATCGACAGCGTGCTGCTCAAGGCGAGTGTAATTCACGACGTAGTTGAGGACATTCCTGGCTTTGATACGAACCTTATTTTGAACGCGGACGACGAGGGAACAAAGGTCTTAGAACTCGTTATGGAAGTAACGAAAAGGGACGGGCAGAAGAAAAACGATTATCTCAAGCACATCGTTGCAAACGGCAGCCACAAAGCGAAAGTGTTGAAGTGTGCCGACCGAATCAGCAATATGATAAGTTTGGGCTTTGTTACCGACGCGGCGTTTATCGAACGCTATTGCGACGAAACGGAGTATTTCATTTTCCCGATTGCGCTCGAAGTCGATTATAATATGTATCAAGAGCTTATCGACCTCGTTATGACTCGCCGCGCATATCTTGAAAACATCAATTACTGGGACGAAAAAAAGCGAAAAGAAGCCGAATCCGCAAAGTAAAAATATGTGGGATAAATCGGATATTCTCATTCTCCAGCAATCCCCTTTGTTTTCTCATTTTACTTCGCTTACAGAAATCGAAGATGCCTTACATCTTCTAAAAGCCAAGCGAAAGGCTTTCCAAAAAGACGAGTGTGTTTGGAGAGCTGGCGAGAAAGTTCGTGAAATCGGCGTTGTGTTTTTTGGTGCTGTGCATATAAAGCAAACGGATTGGAGGGGAAACCAAAACATTCTAAACGAGATAAAAGCGCGCGACATTTTCGGCGAGGCTTTTGCCACCATAAACGATATGCCTTTGTCATCGGACGTGATTTCTGCCACAGAGACCGTGATAATCTTTTTGAATGTGAGAGAGCTTTTAGAAAGCGATGACTGCGATAATATGCTCTCTCTTCGCTTCATAAAAAATCTGTACAAAATTAGCTCTTCTCGGAATCGCTATTTAACAAAGAAACTCCGCTATTTTTCTTGCCGCACAACTCGCGATAAATTGCTCTCGTATTTTTCTGAACAGGCAAGAGTAAAGAAATCTCCCTCGTTCGATATTCCTTTTGACCGCCAACAGCTTGCAGATTATCTTTCTGTGGAACGGAGTGCGATGAGCGCGGAACTTGGGAGAATGAAAAAAGATGGGCTTTTGGACTTCAAGAAAAATCATTTCACGCTTCTTAAAGAATAGCGTATTTTTTTGTACTCTCGCACAATAGGAATAATAAAACACAGCGAAAAAGAAGTATGTTGCAACAACAAAAAAACACTAGAGAAATAATCCCTAGTGTTTTATAAGCTCTTTATTTAGAACTTATTTATAGCTCGTAGTACACATAGAAACCGCAATAGCCGTTTGTTGATGATGAACTATATTTTTTCATTGATGATTTCCTCCATCATTTTTTGCTTTATTTGTTGCTGTTTTTTATCATCAATTTTTTGATTCTTTTGCTTCTTTTCTTTCTTTTGAGGCTTCTCTTTTATTGGTTTAATTGAATATATACCATTTTTAGAATCTTTTTTTGACAATTCTAAATCTAATTCTTTTTCTTTTAATTTTTTTTTCTGTTGATTCTTTTTAGCCTTTTTAGATAGTTTAGATTTAGATGTTTTTGAAC
>CALBGU010000209.1 GCA_937893155.1 uncultured Treponema sp.
ATTCACTGTCCGAAGAGTCGGTGAGTGAATTCTTTTTCAGGAATTCACTGTCCGAGCAGTCGGAGAGAGAATTCTTTTTCAAGAATTCGTTTTCTGCGGGGATAACGCGGAGAGTGCGAAGCGGTAATCACGATTCCAAAATGGTAGATTAAAATGAAGCAATAGTGTATACTCTGAATAAAAATTTAACAGGAGTTTCAAGCCGCTATGTATAAGAGTGTTGACCCAAAGGCTGATTTCCCGAAGCAAGAAGAAGAAATCTTGAAGTTCTGGGAAGAAAATGACACGTTTAGGAAGTCTGTGTCGCAGAGAGAAGGCGCAGAGGATTTTATTTTCTATGACGGTCCGCCGTTTGCAACTGGTTTGCCGCATTTTGGGCACTTTATCCCTTCGACGATAAAGGATATTATCCCGCGATACCAGACAATGAAGGGAAAACGTGTTTCTCGCCGCTTTGGGTGGGACTGCCACGGGCTTCCTGTTGAAAATCTCATCGAAAAAGAGCTTGGAATTAACTCAAAACACGAAATTGAGGCGTATGGAGTCGCCGCTTTCAACGATAAATGCCGCGCTTCTGTGTTGAAATATACGGGCGAATGGCGCAAAACGATTACGCGTATGGGTCGTTGGGTCGATTTTGACAACGATTACAAGACGATGAACGCGGATTATATGGAATCGATTTGGTGGGTGGCGAAATCGCTGTGGGAAAAGGGCAGAATTTACGAGGGAAAGTACATTTTGCCGTATTGTCCGCGCTGTGCGACCGTTCTTTCAACTCACGAGCTGGCGCAGGGCTACAAAGAGAAGCAAGACCCTGCTATTACGATTCGTTTCAAGGCATTGACGAGCTCTGACGCGCTGGGCGACAAGGATTTTGCGAACGGCAAAACGTATTTCCTCGCTTGGACGACAACGCCGTGGACACTGCCGAGCAATTTGGGCTTGTGTATGGGCGGCGAAATCGACTATGTGAAGATTCTCGACAAGAGCTCGCTCGATTATTACATCTTGGCAGAGAGCCGCCTTGCCTCTTACTACAAAAAAGCCGAAGATTACGAGATTATCTATAGAAGAAAGGGCGCGGATTTCATCGGCTGCACCTATGAGCCGCTCTTTCCGTATTTTGCACGACTCTCGGACGCGGCGACTTGCGAAAAAGAGAGCGGACAGAAGTGCGAAAAGGGCGCGTTCAGGCTCTTTAATGCGGATTATGTTTCCACAGAAGACGGTACGGGTATCGTTCATATCGCGCCGGCGTTCGGCGAGGACGATAGCAAGGTGTTCGCGGGAAGCGGCGTGCCGTTCGTCGAGCCGATTGACGCAGAATGCCGCTTTACAAAGGAAGTAGCGGACTATGTCGGCGTGTTCGTCAAGGACGCAGACAAAGATATTATGGACCGCCTCAAGAAAGAGGGCAAATTAGTCAAGCGCGACACCGTAAATCACCAGTATCCGCACTGTTGGCGATGCGGAAGCCCGTTGATTTATCGCGGTATCGGCTCGTGGTTTGTCCGCGTTGCCGACCATCACGACGAACTTTTGAGAGCAAACAGCCAGATTATGTGGCAGCCTGCGCATATCAAAGAGGGACGCTTCGGAAAATGGCTTGCAGGCTCTCGCGACTGGGCAATCAGCCGAAATCGCTACTGGGGCAACCCGATTCCGATTTGGAAATGCGAGGACTGCGGCGAGGCGGTGTGTGTTGGCTCTCGCGACGAGCTGAAAGAGCTTTCGGGCGTGTATCCTGAGGATTTGCACAAGCAGTATGTAGACAAAATCACGATTCCGTGCAAGTGCGGCGGCGTGAAAAAGAGAATTCCTGAGGTGTTTGACTGCTGGTTTGAGTCGGGTTCAATGCCGTACGCGCAATTACACTATCCGTTTGAGAACAAAGAGTTCTTTGAGAAGCATTTTCCTGCCGATTTCATCAGCGAAGGACTTGACCAGACACGCGGTTGGTTCTATACATTGACCATTTTGGCGAGTTCTCTCTTTGATAAGCCTGCGTTTAAGAACTGCATTGTCAACGGCATTGTTTTAGCCGCCGACGGTCGCAAGATGTCGAAGAGTTTGCGCAATTACACCGACCCAGTTGAAGCGATTAACAAGTTCGGTGCGGACGCAATCCGCTTGTTCTTGATGCATTCCGCCGTTGTTCGTGCCGATGAGATTCGTTACAGCGACGAGGGCGTGCGCGACGTGGTGAAGAGCATTATTTTGCCGCTCTGGAACAGCTATTCTTTCTTTGTGCAGTACGCAAATATCGACGGCGTTACCTGCACGGGACACGAGTTTGACGAGAAATTGCCTGCAAATCCGCTTGACCGCTGGATTTTGTCGGTGAGCCAGAAGATGGTGAAAGATGTTACGGAGGCTCTCGACCGCTACGACTTGAGCGCGGCGATTGACCCGATGTTGCAGTTCATCGACCAAGTGAACAACTGGTATATTCGCCGAAATCGCCGCAGATTCTGGAAGAGCGGAAACGATGCGGACAAACTTGAGGCGTACGGTTCGCTGTATACGGCGTTGAAGACGTTTGCGCTGGTTGCAAGCCCGTTCATTCCGTTCCTTGCCGAAGAGATGTGGCAGAATTTGAAGACGGCGGAGGACAAAGAGAGCGTGCATTTGATGGATTATCCTGTGTATAACGAGCGATTCCACGATGCAGAGCTTGAATTCCAGATGGCGACGGTGCAAAAAGCCGTGATTATGGGGCGTTCTTTGCGCGACCAGTTCAATTTGAAGAACCGACAGCCGCTGTCTTCGGTGGTTCTTGTTACGCGCAATGCGGACGAGAAGAAGGTTTTGGCGAGTATGCAGGAAACCATTGCGGAAGAGCTGAACGTGAAGGCGGTTGACTTCCACGAGAGAGAAGATGAGCTTGTGGAATACAGCGCAAAGGCGAATTTCAAGGTGTTGGGCAAGCAGCTCGGCGCGAAGATGAAGCTGGCGGCGGCACAAATCGCGAAACTTTCGGGCGAGGCGATTGCAGAAATCCTTGACGGCAAGAAAGTGTGCGTGAATGTGGACGGCGCGGACGTGGAGCTGACGACGGAAAATATCATCGTGGAGCGAAAAGAGAAAGAAGACCTCAAGGTCATCAACGACGGCACGCTTACCGTTGCGCTCGACACGAAGATTACGGACAGCCTCAAGAAAGAAGGCTATGTGCGCGATTTGGTTCGCGGTATTCAGGATTTGCGAAAGAAGAGCGGCTTTGAAATCACGGACAGAATTAACTTGGTTATCTCTGGCGACGCGGATTTGAAGAGCGCGTTCGAGATGTTCAAGGATTTTATTGCGTCGGAAACGCTCGCGGCTTCTGCCAACTGGAGCGCGGACATCGCTGGCGCAACAGAGGTCAAGGCTGACGAAAAATCTTGGCTGATTAGCGTAGCAAAGGCATAACCTCACCCCCTATCCCCCTCTCCTTAAAGGCGAGGGGGTAATATCTGGTATATAGCGTTGAATTATGTTGAACGACGGCGAAGATTGGAAAACAACAGATGTGAATGTAGAAAGTCTCTGGCTTATCGACAAGCGCGATAATTCAGGCAAGCACGAAAATAATTATCACGGCAATTTTGTTCCTCAGATTCCTTATCAACTCATTAAACGCTACAAGACTGAGGGCGATACAGTGCTGGAATTGTTTGCGGGAAGCGGAACAACGCTGTACGAGTGCGAAAAACTGAATCGAAATTACATTGGATTCGACATAAACGACAAGATGATTGCACATATTTATCAAAAAATGATTGATACAGCGAATATCGATTTTATTGTGAATAACTGCGATGTTTGTAATACCGAAAAAATGCAGGCGATGATTGTGCAATTTTTGCAGAAAGAAAAAAAATCGGCTGTAGATTTTCTGATTGCGCATCCGCCATATATGGATATAGTAAAATTTACAGAAAAAAGCGAAGATTTGTCTAATATTACGGATTTAAATATATTTATCGAAAAATTTACACTTGCAATGAAAAATGCACTTGCGTATCTTGAGAAAAACAAGTATTTTGCTGTTGTTATCGGCGATGTGTATAAGAAAAGCGAGGTTGTGCCGCTTGGTTTTTATGTGATGAATGCGATAAAGCAGCACTTCAAGGTGAAATTGAAAGGAATTATTGTCAAAAATATTGAGGGAAATCGCGGAAAAATCGGTTCTCTGGGGATTTGGAAATATAGGGCATTACAAAGCGATTATTTTTTGTTCAAACACGAATATATTTTTGTATTCAAGAAGGAATTTTAGATGACAAAGACTGAATTATTTTTGCAACTTGCACAGCCTGATGAAAAGGGCTTTTCTCGGTGGGTTTTGGCGACGGAATTTGTTGGCGAATATAAAGAATTACAGCTTGGAAACGGCGGAAGTTGGTGCAGAGCAAGTTCGTCGCTTGCAAAGAAATATCTCGTTGAATTTGACAAGTCTTTGACCTCGGGAAACTCTATTGATGCAGTTAGATTGAATGGTTTTAATACAAACAAGACGTTTAGCCAAAATATTCGAGCCGATATAAAGGAATTTTACAAAAATCAAAATTGTGTAATGCTTGGTGTTCAAGGAAACTCTGAAAACACAAAAATTGAAATCGACCACAAAGACGGACGCAAAGATGATTGGCGTGTTTCTGATGTAAAAACACAAAAGTTAGAGGATTTTCAGCCTCTTTGTAAAGCTGCAAACGACGCAAAAAGACAGATTTGTAAGCGATGTAAGGAAACTGACAAGAGGTGGAATGCAAAAAATCTAAAAGGAAATCCGTATCCGTTTTATGAAGGCGATGAAAACTATACGGAAGAGTTAGGCTGTGTTGGTTGCTATCAATTCGACCCCGTTGAATATAGAAAAAAGTCTGCGCTTCGCATTGCAAAAGAAGCCGTTGAAAACACGGTTGCATTTATCATGAATAAACTTTACGGAGATGAGAAATGAAATATAAATATACTGCAGAAGAACTTTTTGAATTGCCAGAATATAAAGAAAGTTTTTATGCTGATTTCGGCGACCCAGAAAAAGATTTTTCGGTGAAAGAAAAAATCGACAAGGATTTTGCGCATACAGAAAATTATTCCGAAAACATTTTTTACCACGCAGGAAACGGAACTAATGAGCTAGGTTTGGGCAAAGGACTGTATCTTGGTAAAGATAAAATAGCATTGCATAACTTTTACAATCTTGTCAGCGAGTATGGGAACTCTATGAAAACTTATGAAGGTAATCCGCATTTTCTTGATTTGACAGAGCCTCATTCGATTGAAAACTTTGAAAAAGAAGCTATTAGAAAGTACGGCGAGCAAAAAGATAAAAATCACTTGCGATTAGCGACAATCGATAACGGTTTTGACGGAATAAGATATTTTGACCCGAGCGCAACGGGCGAAGAATTTGTACTTTTTAACGCTGATAAAGTTAAGTTGATTCATGAAGAAGTTTTTGTGGAGTATGACAAATGAACTATATCGGGTCAAAGTTGAAATTATGTCAGGATTTTCTTCCGTCAACAATAAAAGGTGTATGCGGAGAAGATTTGTCTACAATGACGTTTTGCGATATTTTTGCAGGAACGGGAATTGTCGGGCGGACTTTCAAAACATCTGTAAAACAAGTTATTGCTAATGATATAGAATATTACAGCTATGTTTTGAACAAAAATTACATCGAAAATCATCTTGAACTTTCCAGAAAAGAAAATCTAGTGAAAGAACTAAATTCTATTCCGCTTATTGATAATGGTTTTATCTATAAAAACTATTGCCTTGGCGGAAACGGCGAGCGGCAGT
>CALBGU010000210.1 GCA_937893155.1 uncultured Treponema sp.
TTGTAGATCCTGTAGGTGTTGGAACACGCTGAGCAGAACCGATAAGTTTTCCGTTCAATTCTGGGATTACAAGACCGATAGCCTTTGCAGCACCTGTTGAGTTAGGAACGATGTTCTGAGCACCAGCTCTTGAGCGGCGGAGGTCGCCCTTGCGCTGTGGACCGTCAAGAATCATCTGGTCGCCTGTGTAAGCGTGAATTGTGCTCATGATACCGCTCTGGATTGGAGCGAAATCATTGAGTGCCTTAGCCATTGGAGCCAAGCAGTTTGTTGTACAAGAAGCTGCAGAAATAACAGTGTCGCCCTTCTTGAGAGTGTTGTGGTTAACGTTGTAAACGATTGTTGGGAGGTCATTTCCAGCAGGAGCTGAAATAACAACCTTCTTTGCACCAGCCTTGATATGCTCTTCGCTCTTAGCTTTAGAAACATAGAAACCTGTGCACTCAAGAACAACATCAACACCAATCTTTCCCCAAGCTGGGAGATTAGCTGCATCTGGTCCCTTGCACTTGTAGATAACAATCTTCTTGCCGTCTACTACGATGTAGTTGTCTTCGCCTTCACCATCGTGAGCTTCCACTGTGTGCTTTCCCTCACCGATTTTTCCTGCATAGCCACCCTGTGCAGTATCATACTTCAAAAGGTGTGCAAGCATCTTTGGGCTTGTCAAATCGTTGATTGCAACAACTTCATAACCCTCAGCATCGAACATCTGGCGGAAAGCCAAGCGGCCAATACGACCGAAACCATTGATAGCTACCTTAACGCTCATGGAAAATCTCCTTAAACGAAATATTCTATATATAATGTATCCCTTTTTTGCAAATAAATCAACAAAAAAAAGTCAGTTTTGTCATATTTTCTTTTTCAATAAAGTATATTTTCAATATTTTCCCAGAAATACACTTTTTTTGCTTGTGATAATTTTAATGAAGTTTTCTTTTTAATTATTTTTGCTTAAAAGAATTATCTCCCCTTGCCGCGTAATAAAACCTTTTTGCTCAGCACCTTCTATTGCCCGCTCAATAGATTCTTTTGAAAGTGGAATTGCGGCAAAAAACGCGGAGATAGGAAGCATTGAATTCTGACTTTTGGAGAATACTTCTATGATTTTAGATTCTGCGGCAGTAAGTATATAATGATTTTTCATTAAAAAAGTGTATACTATTGATTTTTATTTTTCAAGATAAACTTTTTTGAAAATAAATCAAGAAGAAAGATAAAAAAAGGAGCTTTTGAAAGCCCCTTTTCTGAGAATAAGATTGCTTATGACGTGTATCTATCAAGCAATGCGTTTTCTGTTTTTATCACACTTTGAACGTCGATAGCGCCTTCTTGCTGCACCAGTTCTTTTGTGATTTCGATAGACTTTTTGCCCTTTACGCTCGGAACTTCGTACATAAAATCCATCATCATCTTTTCGATAATAGCGCGAAGTCCGCGGGCACCGGTTTTCTGCTTGATTGCAATATCAGCAATTTCTTCAATAGCATCATCGGTAAAGCTCAAATCCACATCATCAATAGCAAAACTGGCTTTGAACTGCTTTGTAATAGCGTTTTTCGGCTCAGTAAGAACACGCTTCAAATCCTCTTTTGAAAGTTCTTTCAGCGCAACCGTAATCGGCATACGACCAATAAGCTCTGGAATAAGTCCGAACTTCACCAAATCATCTGGAGTACACTGGCTTAAAAGCTCAACTCGCTCTTCGTCGGTCATACTGGTAGAACTTGCGCCGAATCCGATAGAAGACGACGCTACACGGCGTTCAATAATCTTATCCAAGCCAACAAATGCACCACCACAGATAAACAGAATATTCGTCGTGTCAATCTGCAACATTTCTTGATTCGGGTGCTTTCTGCCGCCTTGAGGGGGAACAGAAGCAAGCGTTCCCTCAATAATCTTCAAAAGAGCCTGCTGAACGCCCTCGCCCGAAACATCGCGCGTAATACTGGTGTTTTCGCTCTTTCTGCCGATTTTATCGATTTCATCAATAAAGATAATTCCACGCTCTGCCGCCGCAATATTGCCGTCAGCCGCATTGATGAGCTTCAAAAGCACATTTTCAACGTCTTCACCAACATAGCCCGCTTCTGTAAGCGTTGTAGCGTCTGCGATTGCAAAAGGAACTTTGAGCTTTTGCGCCAAAGTCTTAGCAAGCAATGTCTTTCCGCTTCCTGTAGGACCAATCAAGAGAATATTTGATTTTTCAATCTTGACATCATCGCCGTTGAGCTGCTTATTTTCGACAGACATACGCTTATAATGATTGTAAACCGCAACAGCAAGCGCTTTTTTTGCATTGTCCTGCCCAATAACATATTCGTCAAGATACGCCTTAAAATCACGCGGCGTCGGCACTTCTTCAAGCTCAATAGACCCCAAATCAGAAGCCGATTCCCGCATAATATTGCGGCATACATCGATACAATTATTGCAAATGCACACATTTCCTGATGGATTTGCAACTAAATGTCTTTTTTCATCTGCTGGTTTTCCGCAAAAAGAGCAAACTTGGACGTTATTTTGTCTTCCGAATGCCATTATTTTCTCCTCTGCATAATATGGTCGATGATTCCGTAATTCATAGCTTCTTCAGAACTCATATAAAAATCTCGTTCCATATCACGCGCAACTTCTTCTTCGCTCTTGTGAGTTGCTTCAGAAAAATATTTTATGCTGAGTTTTTTGAGTCTGATAATCTCTTTTGCCTGAATTGCAATGTCGCTTTCCTGTCCCTGAGCACCGCCCCAAGGCTGATGAATCATAACACGGCTTGACGGAAGCGCATATCGTTTTCCCTGAGTGCCCCCAGCGAGCAAAATCGCGCCCATCGAAGCAGCCTGTCCCATACAAATTGTCTGCACATCGCATTTTACATACTGCATTGTATCCAAAATAGCCAAACCCGCCGTAACAGAGCCTCCTGGCGAATTGATATACATACTAATATCTTTTTCAGGGTTTTCGCTTTCGAGATACAAAATCTGCGCCACGATAATATCAGCTGATTCATCACGGATTTCGCCGTCAACAAAAATAATGCGGTCTCTAAGAAGCCGTGAAAAAATATCGAACTGTCGTTCGCCGTTGCCACTTTTTTCGATAACATACGGCATATTATAATACATTTGTTCTGTCATTGGGATTATGTCCTCCTGAGACTCTATAATACTTACAGAAAAAAATTGATAACTCTATAAAGATAAGGAACAGCGCGTTTTTTGTCAACTATTTAACTAACAGTGCGCTTTCATTTGTCGCCCTATATTTGTTCGCAAAAATCAAAACACTATCCGATTTTATATAACCGCCATCAACTAAAAACCAGCGTGTATCTTCGCCAAAACGCAAGCCCAAAATCTGCAACACATCGCCCTTTCGGCAATATCCGGCAGCCTCTGACTCTATGGACGGCTCGGAACGAAGCGTTTCATAAGGCTCTTTTACTACTGCCCATTTTACAACAGGAGAAAGCGCAGAAAAATCATTTTTATCGAGAACTATTTCCTTTTCTTTTCTTGTGCAACTCTGCAAAAAAAGGAGCATAACGACGAAAAATAAAACTATTTTTCTCATAAACATCTCTAGAAAAGCCCGTTCTTTTTTGCGTAAGAAACAACATCTGGATAAATCAATGTATCGCTATCCACAAAATGAAGTCCGCGGATTGAATCAAGAGACGTCCACGCATAACCAGTATGTTCGGTTAATTCGTATTTCGTGCGCTCGCCAGTATGGGGCACTTCAATGCGGTATGCGTGCAGAACAAACGGTATTCCATTGTGCAAAAATTGTTTCTCTGCAATAAAATCGCCAACTTTTACCGTTATGCCGAATTCCTCTTTGAACTCACGGATTATTGCTTGCTCAAACGTTTCGCCATCTTCAACCTTTCCGCCGGGGAATTCCCAACGCCCGCCCATTTGTCCCGTCGGATTTCTATGAGCAATCAAGACTTTATTTTCGTGAAACGCAATACAAGCAACTGAATGTTTTTCCATTTTTATCCTCGGTTATTTAATTTTTTTTGACTTTTGTAGAAATTTTTGAAATTTTCCCAAAAATCTCAATCTCTGCTTCTACATACATTATATCATTATCTTCAAAGGTTGTCCGCAAAAAAAGTTCTTTTCCGTCATAAAAATCGCTCAAACTTTCGCAAGCAATTTCTTTTTTTTCTTCGTTCAGCGCCGTAATTTTCGCAGATACATCATCGCTCGCTGACGGAGATTTTACGGCTTTGAGCGAGGTGCTGACATACACGGTATTTTCAAACGAAAAAGCGGCAATCTCTGCTTGAGTTCCGTCAATGGTATCCTTAAAACTGTCCCTGCCGAATTTGCTCACAAAAAAAAGAGCCGCCATACACACCACAATCGAAAACAGCAAGCAGCGGTTTGCCCTTGTTGCAACAAGCGATTTTAAAAGCCCCCGCTGCACATTCATTTTTCCGTCATAAAAATCGCGCACATTTTGCGGCGCATGTTCAAGTCGGTGTTTGCGGCTGTAATGAAAAATCATCGGCTCTTCGCCGTCGGTAAATCCATCAATTTCGTTTTCTTGCATCTGTGTTTCTTTCCATTATTTATGATTTTAGAATTGCATCAATCTGCTGGTCAGTTCTCCACCAATTCACGATTGCTTCATCTTTTTTTGCAAACAGCGCAGAAATAATGCCGTTATTGCTCAAATTGAACGTGTAATACAGGATTTTGCTTTTATCAAAATCAAGATGGCGCTTGAGGATTTTTTGTCCGTCTGCTTGCACCATTTGAATTGTGTAGCCAAAATCATCGGCAATCATAAAGAAAAACCAGCCGTTTTCAGTAACGCCCATAAAATTATACGGCTCATTGTATTCAACCTTTGCAAGCGTATCCGAGGACGTTTCGGTGTACGGCGAAATTTCAAGCGATGAAACATACGAAAGCGAATCAATATCGTAGGTGTGCAAAATGGTTGCGTCAAAATTTACGCCCGCAAGCACTTTTGAAGCAGAATCGATGGAAGTCGTGTAATAATCCGCCTTAATGTGAAGCCGTTTTGAGTTGTAATCAGGCACCACGTTGTCGAGCGTAATAAAGGTTTCGCCGTCATTTTCGGAATACGGATTGGGGATATTTGCGCTTGAAAGATGAATGGTAAAAAGTTCATCGCCCGAACTCGAAAACCAATAAGTATCAAGCCCGCTGTTGGTGTAGCACACCACAATGAGTTCGTTTTCTGCATTCGTGTAAATCGCCTTAATGGCGGGAAACGGGTCGCCCCCGCGTCCATTTTGCCCCAAATAATTTACAAAACCGCCGTCTTCGTCAAAAATCAGCACGATTTCCGCAAGATGCAATCCCCGCTCATCGTCTTGCTGCTGGCGTTCAATCGGCAACGTATCGGTAACGTAGAGATATTTTCGGGAATCCACCGCAATCGGACCGATTTTATTAAACGGATATTCCACGGCTTTTTGCGTCGCCGTTCCCAAAACCGCGGTATTTTCTTTATCCGCAAAATCCGGCACAGGATTCGTTTCTTTATTGTAGAAAAGATTTAAGACGCTCCCGTACGAGTTCGTTTCTATGATTTTTTTTGCTTCACTGTTTGCAATGTAAAAAAAACCGTCCCGCATTGCAATGCTCGTATTGATTTCCCCCACTTTATTCAAACTGAACAGCGTCAATTCATTGTCAAAACTGCCGTATTTAAGCGAAAAAAGCTGGTCTTCTGCAACTGACGATGATTTTGTATTTGAGCAAGAAACAGATGCCAGCGCACAAAAAAGAATACATACACTATAAAAAATTTGATAAAAAGTTTTACACATATCAATAGAAAGAATAAATACACTTTTGTTTTGTGTCAATCGCATAGAAAAAAAATATAAAAATGCCGCAACCATATAGTGCGCAAAAAATTAACAGAAAAGAATGAAAAAATGGTTTTAATGTGAATAATTTTCTTAAATCATATTTATTTTCTCGTGCGTTTTGTGATAGAATACACAGCGAGAGTACAAGTATGAAAAATCAAAACAATCGTAACACATTTAACGGTTCTATCGGGTTTGTGCTGGCTGCGGCGGGAAGCGCAGTCGGTCTCGGAAACATTTGGCGCTTCCCCTACCTTGCGGCAAAAGACGGCGGAGGGCTTTTCGTGGTGATTTACATCGCACTGGCAATCACGTTCGGCTTTGCGCTTTTGACCACCGAGGTCGCAATCGGGCGAAGCACAAAATTAGGTCCGCTGAGCGCGTATTCAAAGGTAAAAAACGGCTGGAAATCACTTGGCGTGTTGAGTTGCGTCATTCCGTTTATCATTTTGCCCTATTACTGCGTTATCGGCGGCTGGGTGCTCAAATATTTTGTGGTGTTCATCACAGGGCACGGCGCACAAGCCGCGGAGGACGGATTTTTTACGGGATTTATCACCGCGCAAATCGACCCGATTGTGATGACGATGATATTTTTGGTGGCAGTCGCGCTCATCGTGTATTTGGGCGTGAACAAGGGCATTGAAAAATCATCGAAAATCGTTATGCCCATTCTGCTTTTTTTGGTCATCGCGATTTCCCTTTTTTCGCTCACAATTCAATTCACCGACGCAAACGGCGAGACCCGCACAGGTTTGCAGGGGCTCAAAGTCTACGTTGTGCCGAGCCTTGAAGGAATCGGCGTGAAGGGATTTTTTACCGTGGTTATGGACGCAATGGGGCAACTCTTCTACTCGCTGAGCATCGCGATGGGCATTATGATTGCCTACGGTTCATACGTTGAGCCAAAAAGCAATCTCGTCAAAGCGATTAACCGCATCGAGATTTTCGATACCCTCGTTGCGTTCTTGGCGGGCGTGATGATTATTCCCGCGGTCTTTACGTTTATGGGAAAAGACGGAATGACGGCAGGTCCGAGCTTGATGTTCATTTCGCTTCCGAAAGTCTTTAAGGCGATGGGCTTCATCGGCAATATCGTGGGCGCGGCGTTCTTTTTGATGGTGTTTTTTGCCGCATTGTCGAGCGCGGTAAGCGTTATGGAGGCGGTTGTGTCGAGTTTCATCGATGAATTCCACATTTCGCGCACCAAAGCCGTGAACATCGAAGGACTTTTGGCGGTTATCGGCGCAATCATCGTCTGCTTGGGCTACAACGTGCTTTATTTTGAACTCACCCTGCCCAACGGCTCGGTCGGTCAAGTGCTCGACGTGATGGATTATGTGAGCAACAGTTTCTTAATGCCGATTGTCGCTATTTTAACGTGCGTGTTAATCGGCTGGGTGGTCGGTCCCGCATACACAATCAACGAAATCGAGCGCAACGGCGAACATTTTGGCAGAAAACGGCTGTATGTGGTGATGATTCGCTACATCGCACCGATTTTGCTGTTCATTTTGTTCCTCAAATCCGTAGGCATTTTAACGATTATCTAAAATCTAAATGCAAAAATATCAAAAAGTGTATTGCAAAATCGGCGCAATACACTTTTTTTGCATTTTGATTTCAAAATGCCGCCGCTCAAAATGCGCCGTATCGTTTTGAAATCAAAATTGCTTTTTTATGACTGAATAATCCAAATTTGACTTCAAAATTAAAAAACAATGTCTGTAAAATCCAAATTTGAAATCAAAATTGCCGTTTCACGACTGCACCTCTCAATTTTGGTTTCAAAATTAAAAAATAATGACTGTAAAATCCAGTTTTGAAATCAAAATTGCCGTTTCACGACTGCATCTCTTAATTTTGGTTTCAAAATGCGCTTTTCGGTTTCACTTTTGCTGTATCGCAAAAAAAATATTCGCACGAAATGCACAAATGCTTTATAATGGATATATCATTTGTTTTTCGAGGAAAATTTGTATGAAAAAGGTTTGGGAAAATCCTGAAATCCAATCTATCAATCGTTTGAAAATGTCGAGTCCGCTCATTCGCCACGCAGATGAAAACCGCGCGCGCGAGGAAGCAGCGGCAGGCGCAGAGGGCTTGGAAGAAACAAAAAGCCCGTATGTTAAGAGTTTGGACGGCGAATGGGATTTCGCGTTTTTAGATAATCCAGAAGGCGACGAAAACAGTGCGCAATGGGCAAAAATTGCCGTGCCGGGCACGTGGACGACGCAGGGCTACAGCTCGCCGTGGTACACGAATGTGCAAATGCCGTTCGATACGCTTCCGCCGAATGTGCCAGAGCAAAATCCAACGGGAATCTACAAATTGAATGTGCAAATGCCGCAGGAATGGCGCGGGCGGCGGGTTGTGCTTCACATTGGAAGCGCGGAGAGCTGCACGATTGTGTATGTGAACGGCAAGGAAATCGGGCTTTCCAAAGATTGCCGTCTGCCGTGCGAATTTGATGTTACGCCGTATTTGAATTGGCAGAACGATGAGTTTAAAATCAAGGTGATTCGCTGGAGCGACGGTTCTTTTGTGGAAGACCAAGATGAATGGTGGTTCGGCGGCATAAATCGCAGTGTGTATTTGTATTCCACGGAAGATTCGTTCATCGAGGACGTGCGCCTTGTTCCAGAACTGCACACAGAAAATATCCGCGCAAACGGCACTTTGTCGATGTATGTTTCGCTCGGCTATGCACAAGCGGGGCAAGAAGTTACGCGAAAGACAAGCGAGGAGATGAAAAAAATCCATCGCGCCGTAAAATACACCATACACACGCTACAGGGAAAGCCGAGTTGCGGCACCGTCGGAAAGCTCGTGGCAGACGGCGTATTTTCGGGCGCTTACGACATCAAGGGCAATTTGAATATCATCAGCGGTTGTGCGACGATTCCGAACGTGCGGCTGTGGAGTCACGAAACTCCGCATTTGTATTTGATTACGCTGTCGCTTTTTGAGGCGGACGAAAACGGGAACGCGGGGCGGTTTATTGAAAGCGTTGCGCTCACGACAGGCTTTAAGAGCGTGGAAATCAAGAACCGCGAACTGTTGATTAACGGCAAAATGGTTTACATCAAAGGCGTAAACCGCCACGAGCACTCAGAATATCACGGGAAAACGCTCACAACGGCGGAAATGGTGCGCGACATCAAAATCCTCAAGTCGTATAATTTTAACGCAGTGCGAACGTGCCATTATCCCGATGACGAGCGCTGGTACGACCTTTGCGACCGCTACGGCATTTTGATTATGGACGAAGCGAACATTGAAAATCACTGCTATTACGATTATATGGCGCGAAGTGATGAGTGGACGGCGGCATATATGCAGCGATTTCAGCGAATGGTGCGCCGCGATAAAAACCACGCCTGCATTTTCAGCTGGTCTCTCGGCAACGAATCAGGCGACGGCGCAAATCAGTGCGCAATGAGTGCGTGGGTGCGCCGCGTTGACCCGTCAAGAATCGTGCATTACGAAGGCGCGGTGCGTCCGCCGTTCCATCAGGGCTATTACACCGAAGCCGACCTCGCGCGCGGCAAGGGCATTACCGACCTCATCAGCCCGATGTATCCCGATATTGACCTCATCGTGCACTATGCAAAGAACTGGGACGATTATCGCCCGCTCATTATGTGTGAATACTCGCACGCGATGGGAAACGCGAACGGTTCGTTGAGCGATTATTGGCAGGCAATCAGAAGCAATCACGGTTTGCAGGGCGGATTTATTTGGGATTGGGTTGACCAAGGCATTGCCGCAGAAAAAGACGGCAAGAAATACTGGAAATACGGCGGCGATTTCGGCGAGTTCCCGCACGACGCAGATTTCTGCTTGAACGGCATCAATTTCCCTGATATGACTCCAAAACCTGCAATGGACGAGTGCCGATATCTGTTTGCACCTGTTGCGCTTCGTTTGATTCACAAGGAAAACGGCACGATTGAGGTGGAAAACCGCTATGATTTCTTGACGCTTTCAGGCTTAAAGCTCAACTGGAGTGTGCTCAAAAACGGAAAAGCCGTCAAAAAAGGTTTCATTAGACTCGGCAAAGTGCTGCCAGACGAAAAAAATGTGTTGCACATTCCCGATATTTCTGCCGTAAAATACGCTTCAAGCGATGAAATCGTACTCCGCGCAGATGTTGTGTACGCCGAGGATACGCCATTCGCGCAAAAAGGCACGCTTTGCACAACAGAAGCATTTATGATTCACGAAGCCGAATCGATGAGCACTTTTGCGCAAAAAAATACAGCGCTCGTTGATGAAAAAGCGATTGAAGCGGCAACGAACTGCATTCCTGCGATTTCGCGCCCGCTTCTTGAAAACGATGTTATCAAAAAAATGCTGCCGTATCGAAGCATTTTGGGCGACATCACAGGTTTCAACCAAAAGCCTGCGGCACAATGGATTGATTCGGGGCTTGTCAATGCAAAAATCACCGAAGAAGAAAACGGCGAATTTTCGCTGGATTCTTGCGACGGCGCTCTAAAATCAGTGCATTTTGGGAACGCGGTGCGCACGGTGAAAAAGGCAAAAGCACCGAACGGGCAAGACGCATTGCACATTGAAGTTGAAATCTCGCTGAACAACAGCGTCAAAGAATACCTCCGCGCAGGCGTGCAATTCAGATTGCCTGCATCGTATCAAGCAGTGCGCTACTACGGGCTTGGACCGCAAGAATGTTACTGTGACCGCAAGGCTGGCGCAAAACTGGGGCTGTATGAAAGCGCTCTCAAAGATTTGGGCGTGCCATACATCGTGCCGCAGCAAAACGGCGACCGAGCAGACACGCGCTATCTTGAATTCCTAAGCGCAGACGGCAAAAAAGCCCTGCACATTCAGTCAGCAAAGCCGTTCTCGTTCTGTGTTTCTGCATTTACAGACGCAGATATATGGAAAGCCGAGCATACGGTGGATTTGACAGACACAACAGAGGGCGAAAACGGATTCTGGACGGTAAGCATAGATGCCTTCCAACGCGGCGTGGGCACTGCGGCGTGCGGTCCAGACGCGCTGGAACAATACCGAGTGCGCCCGGGCGTGTATCGCTTGAGTTTCTTCGTTTGGTAGTTTCGCTGAGAGCAATCCCGCACGAACGACGAGAGCAATCCCGCACAGTCGAGTGATACGGTTTCTTCGTTCGTGCAGCCGTTTTTATGTGTTATGACTTTTTTAAATGCGGCTATGACACAAAACGATTTTTTTGATATAATCATTTTGAGATTTATTTTTGGAGGAAATCAATGAGTACACACATCAATGCTCCTGAGGGCGCCATTGCAGAAGCAGTTTTGCTTCCCGGCGACCCGCTCCGCGCAAAATTTATCGCGGAAACATTCTTGAAAGACGCAAAATGCTACAACGAAGTACGCGGTATGTTCGGTTTTACGGGCACTTACAACGGAAAGCGCGTCAGCGTGCAGGGAACTGGTATGGGGCAGCCGTCTCTTTCGATTTACGTCAATGAGCTGTTTCAGTTTTACGGCGTAAAAAAGGCTATTCGTATCGGAACCGCAGGCGGTTGCTCAGAAGACATCAAAATCCGCGACACACTGCTTGCAATGAGTGCCTGCACCGATTCGTCGCTTCAAAGCCAGCGATTCGGAATGCTCCACTTTGCGCCGACTGCGGACTGGGAGCTTTTGAAGACCGCTGACCAAGTTGCCGAAAAACTCGGAATTGCACATTCTGTGGGTTCGTGCATTTCAAGCGATATGTTCTATGATGAAAACCAGAATTGGAAGCTCTGGGCAAAATACGGCGTGAAGGCGGTCGAGATGGAAGCAGCAGAGCTTTATACCCTCGCGGCGAAATTCCATCGCAAAGCGCTCGCCATTCTCACGATTAGCGACCACTTGATGACCGGCGAGGCAACAAGCGCAGAAGAGCGCCAAACGACTTTCACAAATATGATGAAAATCGCGCTGGAAACGGCAACCGCTGACTAAAATGAAATATCTCATCGCTGCATTAGTATTGATTTTTTGTAGCGTAAAATCCGCCTTTGCAGACACGGTAAAGGTGGATTTTATTTTTGATATGTCTTCAACAGCGAATAATGCCCGCAAAAATGCACTCGTATGGACAGAGGATAAACACAAAACCGAAGATTTCTGCGATGCCATTTCGGGCGCATCGGTGCAGTTTTCCACCAAAATCGTAGCGGCTTCTTATTTTCCAGAATCCATAAAAAAACTCGTGCTGTTTGCGGTATCTCCGCCCCAAAATGCCAAAACCGATGCACTAACTGCCGAAAAAAACACAGACGGAAGCATCGACATCACGTTTGTGCACCGCGGTATCGCATATTGGATTTCTTCGGATACGCGCGGTATTGTAGATGCGCAAAATGGTTGCTCGACCGCAATTATTTGTGACCGAATTGACGGCATTTTTTGCATAAAAGATGAATTCGTGCAAGAAAATGCGGACAATACAAATATGCAAAACGTAAACTGGGACGCAGTGGAATTCGATGACGACAGCGCCAAAGAGAAAAATGGCTATACGCTCAAAAAATCCAAGATAAAAATCACTCTTGACGGCTCTCTTTTGCGACTGCGCGCCGTTTTTTCGTGGAAAAAATTACGAAACACATAAATTTCGCTATATTTTCTGCGCCTTTCCTTTGTTTTATACACCGCTAAACACAAAAAAAGCGCACAGCAAAAACCGTGCGCTTTTTTTTACACTATAAGGATTTATCTTCTTCGTGATGAGCCAACTTCACCGCTCACAACGGATAAGTCGGACGTTTTTAACACCACCATAGAACCATCTTTCGCTGTTACACAAATGCCGTTTGCGCCCACAGTGATTGGAGTTGCAGGGTCTACCGCCACGCTTGATTTGAGCTCAAGTTCAATATTTGCGGAATATTTTGCCACAACATAATTTGCACCGTCTTGCACAACCACAAAGAAACTGCCTCCGTTGTATACCAATACCGATTTTGCCGCAACAATATCAGCACTTTCTTTCTGGATTTCCAAATCTGCAGTATCAAGAAGCACAAGTCTAATAGTGTGATTTGCCCCCTCTTCGCCGGCAATCGCAACAAAACCGCCCTCAACTGGAACAAGCTCACGCTGACGAATGACACTTACCGGAGATGTTTTCACCACCATTCCCGTTTTTGCATTCATCTTTACCATAGACGAAAGCTCTTTTGCGCTGTCAGTCAACTGCAAGCCATACGCCGCATCTTTTTCGTCCAACAAACCCTCGTTAAGAAGCTGCTGCTGGTCTCGAGCAATAAGATTGCGCTCATTCTGTGCCTCAGAACGCTTTCTATCAGCAATTTCCTGCTGCTCACGAGCTTCTTCTGAAGCGTCTGCCGCTTTCTGAGCCTGCTCATCGGTTTTATCTTTCTGAGCCTGCTCAGCCTGCTTTTGTTTTTCAGCTTCTTCGGCTTTTTTGTCTGCTTCAGACTGCTTTGAATCAGCTTCAGACTGCTTTGAATCTGCCGCAGATTGCTTTTGCTCAGCTTCTTCAGCTTTTTTATCTGCTTCAGACTGCTTTTGCTCGGATTCTTTTGCGCTAGAATCAGCTTGTTGCTGTTGTTTCGCCGCTTCTGCAGCCTTTTCATCAGCATTTTCTTGCTGCTGCTGAGCATTTTCCTCGGCTTTTTCAGCATCAGATTGAGCCTTGGTCGCCTCGCCCTCTTTTTTATCTGCTTCAGCACGAGCCGCATCAGCCGCTTTCTGCGCTTCCTCAGCCGCTTTCTGTGCTTCTGCATCATCAGGGTGCTGTCTTGCATATTCTGCTAACTCATCAGCTTTTTTCTGCAATTCATCAGCTTTTGCCTTGGCTTCATCAGCTTCTTTCTGCTTTTTCTCAGCCTCAGCACGAGCCGCATCAGCCGCTTTCTGAGCATCTTCAGCCGCTTTTTGCGCATCACTTGCACTTTGCTGTGCGCTCGAAGCACTTTGTGCCGCTTTTTCAGCCGCATCAGCCGCTTTTTGGGCTTCTTCAGCCGCTTTTTGCGCAGAAGATTGAGCTTCATCAGCGGCTTTTTGTGCCGCATCAGCCGCTTTTTGCGCCGCATCAGCAGATTTTTGCGCCGCATCAGCAGATTTTTGCGCTTCAGCAGATTTTGATTGCTCTTCTGCGAGTTTTTTCTGCTCTTCGCTCAATTTTCGCGTTTCCTGTACAGCCTGACGAGCAGCCGTTTCAGCTTTTTCCTCCGCAGTGTCAGCCTCTCGGTCCATAATGCCGACCATACCCTTGCGCTGCTCAATGCCGCGGTCATCGCTTTCTCGCATAGAATCAATAACATTGCGGTCGCTAATCACGGACGTATCAATCGTAGAAAGCCCTCCTGCAAGGTCTGCAAGAGGAATAACCATTTCGGTTTTTCCCGCCCATTCTTCCCAATTCACCGAAAGACCTACGCTGTCTTTGTGCAAGTATTTCGTTACAACAGGCTTGTATTTTGCGTTGAAAACATCGATATTCCCGCGATAAACAGCGTTGTAAACAGTGATAAACGTAGCAAGCGTAAATGCGTCATCATTTGAATATTTATACGCCTCCACAAGATACGCCGCAATGATATGCCGCAAATTGCGCACATGGTCAACACCAACGTTTTTGCCCAACACAAAAATATCTGCATCGAGTTTGCCCGTTGTTGAATCAACCGCGTGAATCACATAATAGCGGTTTTCAGAACCAGCAGTGCTTTCATTGTTCAAATTGCCCGCAATCTGCCGTCCAAGCCCCGTTCCGATGTTCCGAATTGCCGCAAGAGAATCTATTACCGTGTGAGGACCATTGTAATTGTTAAAACGGATTGTGTCCGAATTTACGCTTTGAAGTTCCCCTCGACTGACTTCTAGAGCCATCGCAGCAACAACCGATACTGCCAATACTAGCGCGGATACCAACATCTTCCGCAATGTACTATGCCTTTTCATCTTTCCTCCGAAATACATTTTCATTTCGATTATAACTCAAACTGCTTTGAATTTAAAGCAGAGTTTTCATATTCCTAGCTTGATTATATCCTGCAGCCGCCGTCTAGCATATTCACGGATTTTCTTATCGTATTGCGGATACAGCATATACGCCAAAATCGCCTTTCCGCGTGCATAAAGCGCAGGACGCCCCATAACGCGACAGACCGAATATGCCGCATCTGCGCAGGCTTTGAGCAATACCGAATCAGAAGGCAATGCGCGGCGTGTTTCCACAAACTCAATCTCACGCAAAAGAGAGCCGTCCTCATCGTAACCAATTTTTCCCACAGCGTTTAGCAAAAAAACAAGCATTTGCTTATCGGTAACAGTGTGCAAAAGTCTCGCGATTTCCTCCGCAAAAATACTTGAACCAAAAAGTGCCATCAACGAACACAGTTCTTGCTGATACACAATATCGCTTCGGAACTTGGAACGCACATCGCGGCTTGCAGAATCATCTCCCGATTCATAAAATTCTGCCATTTCTTTTGCTTCATGCTTTAAAACCTGAATCCATTTTTGCTCAAGCGAACTGTATTCCCCTTCGTTCAGTTTTTTAACCAACTCTTCGTAATCGCTTTTTTCCAATGCGCGAACAGAATACCCGTCAATATTTTTTGTTTCAGAAAAAAAACTCTGATATATTTGAGGCTTTTCTTTTTTGTTGTTGTCCGTTTTTGCACTTTTTTCTTTTGTGTGCTGAAAAACGCGATAACTTTTCACGACCCAATTTTTTGTGCTAAACGTAATTTGACCATCGTCAAGGAAAAAAGCATATTCCCAGCCTTTCGCATTCGGCAGAGTAACCGACCACAAAAAATCCCCAGAAAGCGAATACGACGCAGCTTTTGAATTCCCCGCAAGCGTTATATTTTCGCCATCAGTGGTAAAAAATCCAGCGGCATCAAAAGACGTTTCATGTATTGCAAATTGCGCAGTAATCTCGTGATTTTTGGCATTAAAAACCGTAATTTCCGAGCCAGAACCTTTTTTAATTGCCACAACAACCGTATTTTCGGAAGCACACAATTCCGTATTTTCCGGCGAAAGAGCCGAAAACCCCGTTTCGCTCGAAACCAAAAGCCACGCAGATTTTGCCGTATTGTCTTCGATTTTGCAAAGCCCTACACTTCCATCGGTGAACGCCAAAAAAAGCCCTTCGCTGCACTCATACGCCTTGGCAATTTTTCCGCCAAACGTAATCTCTTCGATTTTTTCCCCGAATGGAGAAATTCTAATTCCCGTCGTTTTTCCGTCATCGTTTTTTTTCAAAAACGCCACAATCGAGCCGTCGTTAAGCGTAAAAAGCGGTATCGAATCCATTTCGCCGGCATCGAGCGTCCATTTTAGTTTTCCATTCAGCGCATAACAAGCAATTTCGGTTTTTCCCTGCACAAACATTCTGCCGTCCGCTCCCGCCGTGGGTGGCGCAATAATTTCATCGAACGGCACATATTCAGACCACAGCGTCATTCCGCTCGGATTGATTAAGTTGAGCTTGTTTTCGCTCGTAACCACATACAAAAAATCTCCGCGCGCCACCGAAAAATACGGCGTAGGAAAACCGCGAACACGCTGCTGCCACAGCACCGTTCCATTATTGCTGCACGCCACAATCTGATGACCGTCCGTAACCGCCGCAAATCCATACGTCGTTCGCAAAGGACACGACACAGGATTGCCGCTCAAAACCGTCTGCCACGTCGGTTCTTCATTTTCCAAATCAATTCCGTCTGAAAATGCAGGCAATACAAAAAGAGAAATCAAAAAAAAGACAAAAATATGCAGATAAACGTTATTTTTCATACCGATTCTCTTACAATTATTCCCTATTTTCAAGACACGCAAGACTTTCAATATGGCTTGTCTGCGGATAAAAATCAAGCAAATAAAGCCGAGTGAGCGTGTAACCGGATTTTACCAGCGCAGAAACATCACGGGCTTGCGTTGCCGGGTCGCAAGAAACAGCGCGGATTTGGTGCGTTTTTTCCTCCGAAAGCCATTTTACCACCGCTTTTTCCATTCCACTCCGCGGCGGGTCAACCACCACCGCATCGAATTGCCCGCATTTTGCTTTCAACGCGCTCCATTGCGTTTTCAAAAACTGTTCGCCGCTCATTCCGTAACTGGTGTGCGTTTTTCCAGCCAGATTCTGCTCGGCAAAAACCAACGCATCTCGATTGTGCTCCACCAGCGTAACATCGCGAAAATTATCTGCTAAAAACACCGAAAACGTCCCGCACCCAGCATACAAATCCAAAACTCGCTCACCAAAAAGATTGTCGGTAACTTTTTCGATAGATTTTTCAAGAACAGCAAGATTTGATTGAAAAAAACCCCGCGCATCAAAAGCGATTTTCTTTCCCGCAAGTTCGATTTCGCACCGATTTTCAGGGCTTTGGAGCGTGCCCGAAAAATAGGTGTTTTCCTTGCGCTTTATTTTTCGTTTTGCACCGCCTATAATGGAAGGCTTTTCGTTTTTCTGCCGATTTTCAACCGCCTCGATTACTTTTTTTTCGCCCACAATTCTTTTGTCGCCAAAAACGTGAACCCGCCCAGTTGATTTTTGGGCGTTTTCAAGCCACTCGTTGATTTCACTTACTGCAATCGGACAATGCTTCACTGCAACACTTTTTGCACTCGATTTTTCCATCAGCGAGCCGTCGTGAAACTGAAACCGAGAACGATACGCAAATGGATTTCCAGAAATTGCAATGATTTCAGGAACGGTTATCCCTGCGCGCTCAAACGAATCGCGCAATATCTGTTTGCGAAGCTCAATCTGAAAATCATCGTCGATATGCTGCATATTGCACCCGCCGCACACACCGTACAGCGCGCATTTCGGCTCTCTTCGGTGCTCCGAAGGCTTTTTTATGTTGACGATTTTTGCCCGCGAAAAATCCGCACGGTCGTCCGTTATCTCAACTTCAAGCGTTTCATTCGGAAGCGCAAAAGGCACAAAAACATTTTTTCCATTGTGCTTCCCAATACAATCGCCGCCATATATCATTTTCTCTGTTTCTATCGTAATAATTTCTGCCATTTTGCAAAAAGTATATCAAAATCTTTGATTTTAGTCTTTTAGAATTACGATTGTTTTTTAGAAAATCTACTTAAATTTTTTCATCACACCACAAAATATCCAAAATCTTTACTTTTGGGCATTTCATAAAAGTTTTTTTTATAAAAATGCCCCCGCGAATAAGGTGCGCAGGGGCATTTTTCAAAAAAGAAAATTACTTTCTCTTGAGATATTTGATAGAATCAAGCGCAACAGCAGCAATGATAATCAAACCTTTGAACACGAACTGCAAGTTTGTGTCGATGTGCAAGAACGTCAAGCAGTACGTCAAGCCAGTGAAAATAATAACACCGATTGCCGCGCCGCCGATTTTTCCGATACCGCCGTTAAACGAGATGCCACCGACAACACACGCCGCGATTGCGTCCATTTCATAGCCCTGACCTGTACCTGCACTCGCATTCGCGCGGAATGCTTCGAGGAACGCACCGCAACCGTAGAAAATACCCGCCATAATAAACACGCCAAGCGTCGTCCAGAACACACTAATACCAGAAACGCTCGCCGCCTCCGCGTTGCCGCCGACCGCGTACATATTTTTGCCGAACGTCGTCTTATTCCAGATGAACCACGCAACGATTATCGCGATGATTGCAGGAATGATGAGTTTCGGGAACGTAACCAATTCGCCGTTGACCACACCCATAATCCATCGACCGCCAATCAAGTCTTTTACTTTTGCGTCGATTGAACCAACAGGAGTTCCCGTCGTGCCAAAGAACAAAAGTCCGTAAATGATAAGCTGCGTTGAAAGCGTTGAAATAAACGGGTGGATTTTCAATTTTGCCGTAAAGAAGCCTGCGAAACAGCAGAACGCCGTACACAAGAAGATTGACAGGAACAGCGCCATAAACAAGCGGCAGCCCATCGGGAGCGTCGTGAAATCCCACGGACCCATACCAAAAAATTTGACGATGTTCACACCCGGGTGCAAAATCAAGCCCGTAACAACAGAACCAAGCGCAACCATTCGACCAACACTCAAATCCGTACCAGCAAGCAAAATCAAGCCCGCAACGCCAAGCGCGTAGAACATACGAGTTGAAGACTGCTCAAGAATCGTGAAAATATTAGGCAGCGTCAAGAGATTTCCTGCACCAATAGCCGGAGCCACGATGATACACACAATGAAGAACAGCAAAATCGCCAAATACAATCCGTTTTCAAGGAAGAATTTTGACGCTTTGAAATTATAGATATAATTTTTCCATGAAAGCTCAATATCTTCGCAGAAATTCGTTTTTCCATTGCGCAGCGTGCGATTTGTCTGAACGTGGTCAGTAAATGCCTGCTTTTTCGCATCATTGCAGCGGTCGATTTCGGTCTGAATCTTATTGCGTGCATCAAAAAGAGCGCTCTTGAGCTCATACTTTGCAGTTTCGCGGTCATGTTCCGTGCTTGCCGCTGCAATTCGTCCCTGCGCTTCAGCCTTTATCGTGCCGCATTTCATCGCAAGCTGTTTTTTCAGTTCTGCAATTTTTGCATTCTGCTCTGCGTTCACATTTGCGATGTACTCTTTTGCGATAGAGTTCGCATACGTTACCGCCTCTTTGGTCAGCTGCACATCAGCCACCCCATTCTGCACAGCAACTTGTTGCGCCTTTTCCATTTCGCTCGAATACTTCGCGACAGCCTCAGATTTCTCCGCATCAGAAAGCATTTTATTGCGTTTGATGTTGCTGATTTCCAATTTCATCTCAGCAACTTTATTCACTCCCGTTGCGCGAAGAGCGTCAAGTTTTTCGATATATTCATTAAGTTTCTTGTCGTCGGTAAAAGACATAAAATTCTCCTTAAAATTACAGATACTTTGCAGAAAGTCGCAAAAGAGCTTCTTGGTCAGTGGTCTTTGTATCCACAATGCCAGCAAGCCTATGGTTCGACATCACAGCGATACGGTTTGTTATACCCAAAATTTCAGGCATTTCGCTTGAAACGACGATAATCGTTTTTCCCTCTTTCGCCATTTGGATAATGAGCTGATAAATCTCATATTTCGCACCGACATCAATTCCGCGCGTAGGCTCATCGAGCAAAAACACATCAGGTTCTCGCTCCATCCACTTACCGATGATGACTTTCTGCTGATTTCCGCCCGAAAGCGCCGTAATAAGCTCGTCCGCGCTCACACATTTCGTGTGCATACGCTTTATCTCGCGATTTGCCGCGTCCCGCATCTTTCGGTTGGAGAGAATCCCCATCGTTTTGTACTGCTCAAGATTCGTGATAACCGTGTTAAACTCGATTGTATCCTTTCCGAACATTCCGTTGAGTTTTCGCTCCTCGGTAACAAGCGCAAAATTGTATTCCATCGCATCTTTGCTCGACTTAAAGCGCAGTTTGTGCCCGTCAAGAATGATTTCTCCCGTGGCAATCGTGCGGATTCCAAAAATCGACTCCAAAAGCTCGCTGCGTCCTGCGCCAACCAACCCATAAAGCCCAAAAATCTCGCCCTTTCGCACCTTAAACGAAATATCTTCAAGATGAGGCTCGTATTTTGTTGAAAGATTTTTAATTTCGAGATAGTCCTTTCCGGGTGTATTGTCAACATCTGGGAAACGCTTATCGAGAGAACGCCCAACCATCGCAGAAATGAGCTTATTCATATCAGTATCTTTAGAACTGGCAGACAAAACCATTGCACCATCGCGAAGCACTGAAATATCGTCGCAAATCTGAAAAATTTCGTCCATTTTGTGCGAAATATACACAAACGAAACGCCTTTCGCCTTGAGGTCGCGCACAATCGAAAAGAGCTTATTCACCTCTGGCTCAGTCAGCGAAGAAGTCGGCTCGTCCAACACGATAATTTTCGCATTGTAACTCACCGCTTTCGCAATTTCGACCATTTGCCGCTGAGAAACGCTCATCGTTCGCATAACCGTATTCGGATTGACGCTCATATTCAGCGACGCAAAGAGTTTGCTGCTCTCTTTGAACATCTTCTGCTCGTCAATCATACCCATTTTCTTTGGATAGCGACCAAGGAAAAGATTATCAGTTACAGTACGGTCAAGACACTGATTCAATTCCTGATGAACCATCGCCACGCCGTTTTCAAGGGCTTCTTTTGGATTTTTGAAGTCAATCGGCTTACCGTCAAGAAATATTTGTCCTTCGTCTTTGGCATAAATTCCGAAAAGGCACTTCATCATAGTAGATTTTCCAGCACCATTTTCGCCCATAAGCCCCATTACACTGCCCTTTCTAACAGTGAGATTTATGCCGTTCAAAACTTTGTTTTTCGCAAAGGATTTTGAGAGATTTTTTAGTTCCAAAACCACTTCGTTCATTGTATTCTCCGTAAAAAGCAGATTTTCTCTGCACAAAAAAGCCTGTAAAAACCTCATTTTGTTTCTACAGGCTTTGTACAAAAAGCGATTTACGCTTTTTTAGTACTTGAGCTTGTCTGTATAATCGCGACCAGAGTTTGTCTTAACCATGTTAATCGCGTAAGCATCAAAGCTGTTGAGGTTTGTAAACTTATCCAAGCAAGAAGCCTCGTTCTGACCGTCACCCTGAACAATCTGCAAATCGAGATTGAGGAGCGGTGCATAATACTGCAATGCAGGGAGATAAGATGATGAAAGGAAGTTATCTGCCGCGTTGTAAATCGTGAGCATAACCTTCTTTTTCTCTGCATTTGTCTGCTTGATACCCTTATCGCGATTACCCGCTTTGTAATCCTGCCAGTTAGAAGCATTTACACCAGCATTCTTTGCAAGAACTGCGCGCTGTGCTGGAATGTACTCGATTTCAGCAGAAATCTTATTACCATACTGGTCAGCCTCAGAAATTCCCTTCTTTACAGAATCTTCACCAGTAACACCATCAAGCAAATTGCGGATAACCTGCAATGTTGCAGTAGCCTGTGCATCGACGTTCTGAGAAACAGTTCCGGTAAGTTTTCCTGCACCGATAGCCTCGATAGCGTCTGCGTTTGCATCATAACCGAAAATCGGCACACCTGCAGGATAGTTTGAAGCCTGCAAACAGCCCATAGCCATACCATCATTGTTAGAAACGACCATATCAATAGCCGTACCGTATTTTGTTGCCCAACCGCCCATAGCGTCAGTTGCGGCATTTGCATTCCATGTTGAACCATCAGAACCTGTCATCGGCTTTCCTTCAAGCTCAACAACCTTGAATTCTTTTCCGCCGATTGTAACAGAACCTTCTTTTACATTTGTCGGCTCTGTACTTCCGTTCCATGTTCCGAGTGCTTTTCGGATACCCTCTGTTCGAGCATTTGAGTCGTTGTGTCCGACATCACCGATACAAAGAACATAACCGATAGTTCCATCGCCGTTGCGGTCAATAGACACGTCCTGAGTTGCAAGCCAATCCGTAATCAGCTTGCCCTGAACAGCTCCGCCGCCTGCTGCATCGAAACCTACATAGTAGGTCTTGTCGTTCCAGTTCATTGCAGAAGCAGACATATCAATCTGACCTGAAACTGGATCTGAAGGCTGTCTGTTAAAGAAAACAAAGGGCTTATCCTTATTCTGGATGACTTTTGCGCCATTACCACCCTTAGAACATGATGACAAAGCAGCAACAGAGAGTACTGCTGCAGAAAGTGCAAGAATTGATTTTTTCATTTTAATCTCCTAACTAAAAAAGTGGAAACGTTTCCTGCTTAACGCTTCCCTCAAGTATTTTACATGATACACCGCTTTTTAACACTTGTCAACTTTTTACAGAGCAAATAGCCCCCATTCTCATTCTTTTTTGCCTTGTATCTTCTAGCAAAGCCTTAAGTTTTTCTGAATTCTCATCTTTAATGGCCCTTCTGAATTCTTCCATTTTCTGCTGGAAAACCTCAATGTGGGAGCAGAGTTTTTCTTTATTTGAAATAAAATTTAATTTAACTCTGTTACTTGTATTTAAATTTATTATTGGAAGAAGATTTCTTCCATCTGAAATTGGATTTATGTTTGTTGAAAATAATATTATTTTTTTCCTTGTGAGATTTATATATAAAATAAATTCATAATCTTCTTTTGATTTTGGAGATTCATTATTTGGTATAGATATATTAATAGTATATTCAGAATATTTTTTTGAATTGGTTTTATTGAATATAAATAAAATATTTTGTCTCATCAATTTATCTTGAACTTCCTGACATTTTTCTTCAAATTTTTTTTCTTCATCTTTTAATTCCATATTTTGTATTTTAAATCTATTTGAATTAAATATTTAAAAAATTTATTCAAATCAACTGTAATG
>CALBGU010000211.1 GCA_937893155.1 uncultured Treponema sp.
CCCGCCGCCGTTCCGAGTGGTCCTAAAGCTGCCGTCAAAATAGGCGTTAATCCTAAAGATACATCACCAAGAGAACCAAAAACACCAGCCCAGCCTTGTTTTTCCTGTACCTCTGCCCCGAGATAATCACCACTTGCAAATGCCTTTCGCTTGTTAAAGCCGATATTGTCAATCTGCGTTGCAAGCCCTAAGCCCTGCTGTAACGCTTTCATTAAGCCATATTGCCGTATAGCCTCCGCCGCGTCGTTGTCGTCTTTTGCGGTCAATTCATTACGCCTTGCGCGAAGAGAATCTATTTCTTGTTGAGTATTTGCGATTGTGGTAGAAGTGTCTACTTTTCCTTTATCGTCGCCGCGTTCTGTTGCCTTTTTAAGTTGGTCGTTCAATTCGTCCATTATCTTTGACAACATCTCAAGACGAACATCAATTTTTTCGATTTCCTTTTTCTTTTCCGTGTGAAAAAGTGCGTCGGCAAGTTTTGCAAGTATACCATTATTCTTTTGGCTTTCATTTCTCTGAATCTGCGTAGCCTGCTCTGCGTATGGATTGCTAGAGATTTTTGGCGGTTCAGTCGTTTCTGCAACAACGGGCTTTTCTGTTTTCGCAGTTGCAGAAAGAGGCAAAGTCTGATTAGTCAAATCCTTATTTTGTGCTATAGGCATTTCGCTATATCCCTTACCGCCTAGTTCTTTTGACGACAAAGCAGCCTGCTTAAATACTTGCTTAAACTCTTCAAGCTGTGTATTTTCATTTCTCTGAATCTGCGTAGCCTGCTCTGCGTATGGATTGCTAAAAGCTCTTGCTTGTTCCAAAGAATCCTGCGCCTTTTTTACATCGGCAAGTTTCTGTATTATATCGCTGTTATCGCCCGTAAATCTTACTTTCGCTTCTGTTTCAACTAACATATTTTTACCCTCCCTATGCCTATTTTAGCAGTTTTGCCATACTGCCAATTTGTGCTTTAGCCGTTGTTTCTGCATCGAATGTTCCTGAATTATACACGCCGCCGCGAGAAACACTTAAATTGATTTCGCCGTTCTGTCCATATTGCCAACTGTGAGTTACTCCGTCAACGTAAAACTGCAAGCCCATAAACTGCACAATATCACCGCACATAATCGGCGCACTTTCTCCGCGGTTATAAAACGACATCGTGATATTACCGCCGACCATATCGGGTAAATGCTCATACATTTCTTTCAAGTTATTTGCAACATCTTGCATTGCACTTTTTGTGCTTCCATCGTCTTTGCCGTCAGGTTTTGTATAACCGATAAAATGGACTAAAAGCGGTCGATAGCCATAAATAGCAAACTTTTCGCCGAGCTTTATTCTGCCGTCCACTTCGCTTGTATTTGACTCCATAGCGGCAATTTTCAACATCTTATCTTCTGAAACGGGATAGCCCTCAAGATATGGCATAAATACCGTGTACACTTCTCTGTCAGACTGTTCTAAAGCAAAACTCTTTACAAGATTGGCAATGTCATCATCATCATCTAAATTAAAGACATTCAACTGCACCCAATCGCTAGGACTAAAAGGCACTTTGCGGATTTTTATTTTCATTTCCCCGTTTTCGTCGGTATATGCAAACTTTTCATAGTAAGGCTCTGGAATTAAGCCGTCGATTATGTCAAAAAAATTCTGCGTTGTTTGACCGTGAAACATATTTGCAAGCGGATAATGAATCGTGGAATCATCAACATCAAAAAAGGCGGTTTTATCACCCAAAAGAGATTTTATCATAAGTCCTACATCAGAAGTTATAAGTCCTTTCCCTTCTTCCGTTGTTTTCTGGAAGTATTCCCACACAGCTTTTATAACCGTTTTTACAGGATTGTCAAAAGAATTTGAAAATTGCTCTGTCAATTCTTTTTGCAAGTCTTCATTTGTTGCAAGCTGTTTTGTAATAGATAACGCTGTTGTATCGAGATTGATTGTATAATCGTTTACTAAGCCCGTAATTGCATATCCTTGCACACTTACGCGCCTAAAACCGCCTTCCGCATTTGCGCTTCCTGTAATCTTTTTTGTTTTCACCACGCCGATAAAAACAGGAACATTATTTTCACTCGGTTCATAGATTTTCACAATATCAAGGATTTTTATATTATCAAATACACTTTTTTTTTGACCGCCCATTTCACATTCTGGATAAAACGACAATGCAAAGCTCCCCGATATGTTATCGCGTGAAAGTGTCCATTCACAACTTTGCAAAACCTCTTGCGCCGCGTGTGAAAAGCCCCCTCGTGTAATAAGAAAAGCATTTTGCAGCCGCAAAAACATAATAGTCGGGTGTAGATTTTGATTGTAGTGTATTTTCTTTGCTTCCATACACATATAGGAAAAATGCGCATTTCCTATATTGATAGGAGATACTACAATGAACGATTTTAGAGTAAACATTGCTTTTAATGCGAAAGACGGTATGTATACCGTTGCAACCGACAATGCAGAGCTTGCGCAGCGTTTTGTGCAAGAAGTTTTCTTTGACAACAGCATTTCGACTGTTTCAAATATCGTTTCTGCGTCAAAACCGACTGAAAAGCGCAAATATACGGAAAAGGCGGCGCGTGATGAAGGAGAGAGAGAAAGTGATAGCCCGGAAAAAAAAACTTTAGACGCTCCACGCCTGAAAACAGAATAAGATACTACAAAGTATCTGAATGGAGTTCTAAGCATTTTGCGTTTATTGTGCGGCGCGTGTGTCTGTCAAAAGACGAAGCAGAAAAGTATGTGCAAGAAAAAAATGAAAAAGGCGGCTTTTTCCGTGCTAGTCCACATCTGACAGATGAACAGTATGCGGCACTCATAAAGGCAAGTGCATAATAAAAAAACGGCGTATGTAAGCGAGATACAAGTCTTACATACGCCGTAACTTTTTTACATTTTTTTTACTCAACGCTTGTTTCTTTTGTTTCAGCGTCTTTCTGTAAATATAGGAAATAAAAAAACTCTCTCAAAAAAAGTCATTTCCTATATTTGTAGGACAGAAAAAAAATGATTATTGCTTGCACTGTAAACAAAAGAATCGTTGTTACAATCGACGATAAAACAAACAATCTTTTTCGCCTTGAACGCCACAGCAACAAAGATGATACTTATCTTGTCTATTGCGGTGAGGAACACGGCTTTTGTGTTGTTGATGAAGAAAACGGCATTTTGCCTGTAGGAGTAAAAGCCGATTTTCTCGACAATTTCAATCTTGAAGACGATGTGCTTTATTCTTATCGCTATTGTGCTTTTGACGCGGAAAATCCAGGTTTTGAAGATTATCAATATTCCAACTGGGTTAAATACGGAACGCAAAACGCAATGGGTTACACCTTCGGCAATTATACAGTACCGACGGGAAAATGGGGTGATGTCGTAACGGCTGACGATTTGCGCTATACATATCTTTGGGGGACGGACTTTAAGGCTACAAACGGTCAAAGCTACACCGATGAACAGATACAGTATTTCATTGACGCGGCATTGACAGAAATTGAAAGAGAACTTGATATTACAATCAAGAAGCGCAAAATCCGCTACAATGCAAGTGAAAGACAACTTGAAAAGGGCAAAGATTACGACGTAGACGAAAGCGTATATGATTTCCGCTATTCACGCATTGCACGTTACGGATTTATCAAAACAAGGCAAAAGCCTATTATCCGATTGCACAAATTAGAGTTGTTAAGCCGTTTTATCGGTGCGCGTGATTTGACGAAAACAACAATCATTGACAAACAAAAAGGCATTTTGAAGTTTTTGGAGAGACCGCCTAAACCTAGCGAAACTTCGCGTGGAGTATCTACCGCAATTAGTATGTATGGCAGTGAAACATTAGGCGCAAATCTCTTTTATGCGATTGATTACGACGCAGGATTTGAAACAAGCGACGACGTGCCAGCCGATTTAAGAGAGATTATCGCAAAACAGGCGGCTGTTTCGCTTCTCAATATTATCGGCGACGGTCTTATGTCGGGCTTTTCTTCCAGCTCTTTGAGTATGGACGGACTTTCAGAATCATTCAGTTCTACACAGTCGGCT
>CALBGU010000212.1 GCA_937893155.1 uncultured Treponema sp.
GTTAGATTAGAAGCTGTAGCTAACGCGGAGCGGAATGCCCCAGCTGAATGGATACTTTGTATCGCCATTGTCTGTGTATGTTGTATTATACATACCGTAGCCGTTTGTTGCACCAACAAAACCAGCAGACACAGAGCAAGCATCATAGCTCTTTGTTACACCGATACCGAAATCCAAGCAATCGCTGTGGTCAGCAGAAGTGTTGTTCAAATAGATGCCGTTTGCATAGCCAACATCAGCATAAAGTGTCAAGTCTTCCATAAGAGCGAAGTCTACACCACCGCCGACAAGGAAACCAAGCGAGCTGTCTTTTGCCTTTGTTCCCCACTTATTACTTGTGTCTTCTTTGTCATCACGAGCACCGATTTTTACGCCACCGCGCAAATGCAAATTAAGCTACTCTGTTGCGCCGAATTTTGCATACAATCCAATTTTGTTTGCTTGGTCAACTGCAACTTCATAGTATTTGCCATCGTCCATTTCCACATACTGCTTCTGCACAAGCGGAATAAACGCACCCACGCTGAAGAACAAATTTTCCATTGGCTTAACATCGACAGCCGCATTGATGATGTTCTGGTCTTTTTCCTTTGCCTCGTCGCCGTCTTTCACAAAAACGCGGGCAGGAGTTGTATCAAATCCGACTTTGATTGTTGCAAGAGGGGCTTCTCCGCCGATAGCATACGCAATTGCATACTTTGACTGACGACCGAAAACCTCTGCCAAATTATCAGCATAAACTTTCGTTGTGATAACATCTTCTTCATCTACAAACTGCCATTCACCGTCATCATCGTAATAACCGTACATGCCAGCTACTTTCTCCAGTGAATGTGTTCCGTCACTGTAGGTTTCGGTAGCCTCTGTTGCTTTTGAATTTCTGTACCCCAAAGACGCATAAAGCGAAAGCCCTTCAATCGGGTGTGCTTCCAAAACAGCACCGTTGACTTCCTGTCCTTGGAATGTCAAACCTTCCTTGTAACCACTTGTTTCCACACCAATGCGGTAGATGTCCCACAAGCCGTAGATTGCATCGCCGCGAAGCGGATTTCCGCCTGCGCTCTGTCCGAACCACAACTTCAACTGCTCAATCGGAGAGTACCAGACGTATGCGCCATCGAACATATCGGAATAGTCACTGCCACCGTCGCCATTGTAGTTGAACTGTGCATGCGCACCGAAGTTGTCTGTTGAACCGTCGAACGAAATGCCGTAGCGTGTGCCGTATGACTGCCAGTTTGTCGTGTTTGAAATACCAACGTCTGTGCCGTCTTTAGCACTGTTGACTTTGTTACCGATTGCCGCGACGTTGTTTCCGCCCGCGCCCACATTCACATCTGCGAAAGCCGCAGAGCCAAGAAGAGCAGCAACAGCCGCTCCTGCAACTAACTTTTTCATAAAAACCACTCCTGTTAATAAAACTTTTTAACAAGTTTTATAATATAAAACTTGAAGAAGGTTTTTTTGTAAAAGCAAAGAACTTTTTAATATAAAGGAGGTGAGCCGAATGTTTGGTCGTTTAGGTTCTTTCATTAGTGGGATTGCTAATCGTGCGAGAGGACGTGGTGCAGGTAGTGCCAATCCTTCTCGTCCGCGAACTTAACAATCAGTAAGTAGCACAATACTCACCTTTTTAGGTGAGTATTGTTTTTAACTATAAAAGGAAAATAAAGTGGCAGATTTTTTTGATGACGAAAAGAGAATATCTCTCAAAGAAAAATTAAATGAACACTTAGCTTTAGAAGAATGTAAGCTCGAAGATGGAACGTTGGTTACAAACCTTGATGGTATTTGTGATATGCTTATTGGTCGAGCTTTGAATGGTGATTTACAAGTTGTTGAATTGATTGACAAAATTGCAAATGGAAAGAAATAATAAAAATTATAGAAAAGTGTTTGACATTATTCTAATATTATTGTATAATATTAGTAGTTAGGGTAAGAAAAAAAAGTGAACTATACTACTTATAGGAGGCAATATTGGAAGATTCAGAAATAAAAAAGCCCAGTACAATTTGGCAAAAAGTGCTGGGCTTATTGATTCAACTTCTTTTGAATATTGTAGGTGGGTTTATTGGTGCTTACCTGTTCTACTTATTCTGTACTTATACTTCTTTTTTGAAGTAAAGTAAAAAGTTGAAAAAAAAGGAAGTCTAAATAAAATCCTAACTAATATTTAGGCTTCCCCTATATTATCATAGAGGAGCTTTTATGTCAAAGACTTTAAAAAGATTGTTAATTAGTTTTGCTATCAGTATGATTGCAGGCTTTTGTTTTTCTGCATTACTTTTTTGTCTGAATAATGGGTTATTATGAAAGGCGGTGCAAGAAAAGGTGCAGGTAGAAAACTGTTAGATTCTGAAAAACGCCGAAGTGTTCAGATTGCTTTTCGTGTAACCGAAAAAGAAAAGCAGGAGCTGGAAGTTCGAGCAGAAAAAAAGAATCTTACATTAAGTAAATATCTGTATACCGTATTGTTTAATTAAGAGGAAAAAGGGCGAATACTTATATAATATTTGCCCTTTTTTTTATTTATTTACAGATTATATTGCATAAAAAGAGCAAATATTACATACTAAAAACAATAAAATATGTTTTTAGTACCATTTTTTACCTAGAAAAAGGAGTTTTATGACACGCGGGCGACCTAAAAAGATAAATGAAACAAAGCTCATAGCAGCGATAAAAAGTAGTTACGGAAATTTGATGATTGTAACAAAGTGGCTGGGGTGTGAACGTCATACAGTTGCAAAAGCACTAAAGGAATACCCTAAAGCGCAATCCTTATTAGAGGAAGAGAGAGAATTGCTTGTAGATGGAGCAGAATACGTTGTTGCAAATGCAGTAAGAAGTGGCGATTTACGAACATCGATATGGCTTCTTGAACGTTTAGGCGGCAAGCGTGGATATAATCCTGCACTAGAGCTTAAAGGCAATACAAGCGAACCAATTACGCTAAACTTTATTGATAAAGAGGGTGCAAATTTCGGTGAATCTCAATCTTGATATAAGTGAAGCTGTAGGGCTTAATTACGATGATTTTCTGTATTGCAAAAAGCGTTATCTTGTATGCAAAGGAAGCCGTGGAAGTAAAAAGAGCTGTACGACCGCATTAAAAATCATCTATTTTATGATGAAGTATCAACGCTTAAAGCCGAATACGCTTGTAATCCGCAAATACTACAACACGCATAGAAACTCAACAAGAGCGCAGTTGATATGGGCGATTGAAAAACTCGGCGTGCGTGAATTATGGCGTATTCCAAAAGGCGAAAATACATTGACATACATACCGACAGGGCAACAGATTTTATTCAGAGGTATGGACGACCCTCAAAGTATTACGTCTATTACAGTACCAACAGGATATTTAACGTGGGTTTGGATTGAAGAGGCGTTTCAAGTAACGAGTGAAGACGACTTCAACAAAATTGATATGTCAATCCGTGGTCAATTACCAGCAGGCTTGTTTCATCAAATAGTTTTGACGTTCAATCCGTGGAGCGATAAGCATTGGATAAAACGCCGCTTTTTCGACAATCCCGACGAAAATACGCTTGCAATGACAACAAACTATATGATGAATGAGTTTTTGTCAGAAAGCGATTTGCGTTTGTATGAGATAATGAAAGAGCGGTATCCTCAACGTTATCGCATAGAGGGATTAGGCGAGTGGGGTATTGCGGAAGGCTTAATCTATGAGAATTGGCGAGAAATGGATTTTGATATAAATGAACTTGTCGAGAAAAACCGCAATAAGAGAGATAAGAGAGGGGTAGAAGCGTTTGTTTCAGTGAACGGAATGGATTTCGGCTATAACGACCCGACGGCATTTATAGGCGCGTATGCAGATAAAGCTGATTACAAAATCTATATTTACTATGAGTTCTTTGAAGTGCAAATGGAAAACCGCAAAATAGCGCAAAAACTCATAGCAGACGGATTTAGCGAGAGCGTGATAAGAGCTGATAGCGAAGACCCAAGAACGATAAATGAATTGCGGCTTTTGGGATTGCGCGGCATAAGAGGAGCGAAAAAAGGAGCAGGAAGCGTTCTCGGCGGTATTCAGAAATTACAGGATTATGAAATCATCGTACACCCTAGATGTCAACACACGATAGAAGCATTAAGCAATTATGCGTGGAAAAAAGACAGGATAACCGACAAGATACTCAATGAACCCGAGCACGATTTTTCGCACATACCCGACGCGTTGCGCTATGGTACGGAAGATTTATCGAAGTTTGGAATACAAGTTTGACATTTATTCAGATTGTGATATAATAAAAATGTCTTTTACATTTCAATCTACATAGTCGCTCTTTGAAAGGGCGTGGATTGAAACATATAGACCACCTTTAAGGCTTGCAAAGTTTTTGCAGGTCTTTTTTTTATGCTTACCGTTACGCAACAGTTACGCAACAGTTACGCGAACGTTCGGTACTAGAAGAGAATAGAATAGATAAGAATAGAGAAGAAGAGAATAGAGAGTCTCTTCCGCGCACGAGCGAAAATGAAATCTCCGAGATTGCTTAAAAACAGCGATTTTTTTTACTTTTTTAAGTGTTACACAATTTTTTTGTTCAGATAAAAATAAATTACCCGTTTTCCGCAAAAATTTGACACCTTAGAGCGCGCGAAAAAGAAAAAGTGTGAAATTATACATTTTTCTTTTTTGAAGTCAATACAAGGCTTTTACTGAAAAGTTATCGACAAATGAAAGAAAGTGTGATAAAATACTAAATATACAGGATTGTTAATCCAGTGATTATTTTTTTCAAGGAGCTTCTAGTGTCAAACAATGAAGATGAAAACAAAAAACCGAGTTGGCTAGATATTGCAAACTTTATAGTCAATCTCGGTTTATTGGTTGTAGCTGTTTTGGCTTTGATTTTCAAATAAATCAAATGTAACCCGAAAAACAGGCAAGGCTGACAACCTTGCTTGCTTTTCTTAGTTTAAGACATACAAGGGGATTTGTCAATGATGACTAAAGAGCAAGTGAATACGGCTTCGGTTATATGTCGTTTTCTTGCATTAGTAATTTTTGTTGTAATTTTGGTAATAAAATAAAAGCGTAACTGTTGCGTAACGTGATGTAATAAAAATGATGTAACGTTACGCAACACAAGGAGTGTGGTAATGGCAAAGGGTGGAGCAAGGGCGGGCGCAGGTAGACCAAAGGTAAGAAGCGGCGAGGGATTGGGGAAAAATCTCTCAATCCGTGTTTCTGAAAGCGAAATCGCTTTGATAAAGCAAAAGGCGGCGGCGTGTGGTAAGACTATGAGCCGATATATCGTTGATTGTGCTTTAGAAAGATAAGGCAAGTAAAACTATAAGGAGTATCTATGTATTTGATTCATTGTACATAGATGTTTGGTGATAATGACAAAATCGTCGAAGGAAAACTTTTGGACGTTATTCTTTTCTTGGAAAAGTGCAGGATTAGCGAAAGTTATGTTGTTCAGATTGTGCATTTGCACAACGAAAACAGGATAATAAACATCGAACAAACAGAAAATAATCCAAGGTATGAAAGAATAAAGGTTCATTTAAGCCCTACAGATGTAGGTGCTAGAGTTGACTTGTAAGCCAAAGGAAAGGCTAGGTTTTATTCCTAGCCTTTCCTTTTTATTCAGTATGTTCTATTCTTTCTGCGACGTAGTACATTTGCCAGTTGTTAAAAGCAAACATCAATACACGGTCGCCGATAGATAGCGACGGCTCAATACAGAGCGTAACACCTGACTGAAAATCGGATTTTGCGAAATGCACATCTTTTGTAATTTGGCGGTCGATTATATGCTTGTGTCCATTGTCGGTAAAAGTGAGCTGGTCTTGAGCAACGGTTGCTTGCCCTGTAATCGTGAGTTGCTTTTGAATCGCACCACGTCCGAGGTCGGCTTCTGAAATCTGCTGGGGTTCTTCAATCCCGTCTACTTCATCGTTGGTTTCGTCTTTCAGTGTTGTGTATGAAATCATTGTGCTTTTTGCTTGCGTGTCAAGTTGCTGTTCTTGCGCCGAAATTGTCGGCGGCATAGTGCCAGCAACGTGATTGCCGATAGCCTTGCTTGGTTGCGTGAAATGCGTGTCAATAATATGCGTATGCGGGATAGTAACACGATGAGGGCGGCACATTTGACCGAGCCATAAGAAATTTTCGTCAAGAATGACATTGTTCCCGATGTCAATTTTGAGCGGATTGACAGTTTTAACCGTGCCGATAATACAGTTATCGCGTTGCGGCTGTCTTGCAATATCCTTTATCGTTTTATACAGACTGATTGCGGCGTTTGAATCCATTTCATTACTCCCTGAAAAGTTAAGTGATTATACTATAGCAAAATATTTTGCGATATGCTATAATAGAGAGTATGAAGAAATCTGATTTTAATGTATCAATGCCATTGACGGCGTATGATGAGTTTTGTTTTTTTCAGAAAGCGTATCACGATTTGACGCAGGATTTAGCGGCGTGTTACGAAGAAAACAAAAACGGCAATTATAAAAGCGTCTATTTCAACGTATCAAAAGCGCGTGAAATATGCGCTCGCTTTATGCCGTACTCAATGCAGGGGCTTGATATAAGCAACGTAGGATTGATGGATTGATATAATTTCTTCTTGCATTTACAGTTTAAGAGAACCTTTAAGGTCGATAGTTTTTTTTGCTATCGACCTTTTTTGTTTTGCGAGGATTTATGGCAGAAACAGCGGAAATGATTGAATATCGACAGCCTAATTTGACATATCGCTTAGGCGAAAAAACGGTTGCTGGCAAAGTTGATAATCTGGAAGCGGTAAAGCAAGCGATTTATCACATTTTGAGTACAGAGCGATATTCAAACCCTATTTACGATGATGATTACGGTGTAGAGCTGGAGCAATACATCGGGCAGGACATCGGAATGGTAACGGCTGACATCGAAAATACATTGCGCGACGCATTGACGCAGGACGACCGCATAACAGATGTGCAAGTCAATAGCGTTGAGAAAACAAAAGAACAATTAGGAGCGTGTGTAATTGATTTTACGGTGTTTACGATTTACGGCAATATTGAAGAAAGCCTTTCTGTTGCGCAATAGGAGCGAAAATGAGCTATAGCGAAAATAATTCCTACGAAGAGATTTTAAGCCGCTGTCTTGAAAATGAAAGGCTAAAAAATATGGACAAGCGGGCAGGGTCGATAATCTACGATACGCTTGCACCGTTTGCCTTGGAACTTGCGGAAGCGTATATCCAAATGGATATTTTGGAGAGTTTGACTTATTTAATGACAGCAAAAGGTACGAGCCTTGATAAACGTGTGTATGATTACGGAATGGCACGAACTCCTGCGACGTATGCAAAACGTATTGCAACATTCAAGAAATATAAAAAAGATTCAAGCGGAAATTATGAAACTGATGAAAGCGGGAATAAAATCCTTGTTGATATGGATATTCCCGAAGATACCCGTTTTGCAGTTCCGAACGATACAACAATAACATATAAGTATGTCGGAAAAACCGACGGATACAATATCCTGCAATGTGAGCAGCTAGGCACAAAAGGCAATACTCATTTAGGACAGGTTTTGCCGTTGTCGCCCGTAGCAAATTTGATTGAAGCGCGTATTACAAGCACCTATACACCCGCAGAGGACGCAGAGACCGACGAAGATTTAAGAGCGCGCGCAAAAAAGCATTTGAACTATATGACTTACGGCGGCAATATATCTGATTACATTGAGCGGGTAAATGCACTTGACGGAGTTGGACAAACAAAAGTGTTTCCTGCGTGGCAATACAATGGAAGTGTGCTTTTGTCGATTGTGTCTCCGACTTTTGACCCGATTAGCAACGAATTTGCACGAAGTCTCAAAGAGCAGATTGACCCAGAAGAAGATACAGGGCAGGGCGTTGGATTTGCTCCGATTGGGCATTTTGTTACCGTTACAACGCCGTCCAAAAGGGCTGTTGATATTGCGCTGAATCTCGTAACAGAGGTTGATGTTGACGACGGCGAAGTCGCAGAAAGCGTCGTTGATGTCATAGAAACTATATTTGAAGAGGAACGCAAAAAATATGCGCAAAATGTGCGGCTTGCAATATATACATCGAAAATCGTACAGGACATAAGAAACAATGTTTCAGGCGTAATTGACGTTACAGACGTTACGCTAAACGGCTTGAGCCAAAATATTGTGTATACCGACATCGCCGAAATAGGCGGGCAGAATCTGCCGTATGTGCGCAGTGTTACAATCGGTGAAAACACTTTGATTGTAGATGATACGCTGGGGGCAGGCGAATGAATTATGTAAAACGATATGCGCCGAAAATCCTTGACGGCAACGAAACTACCGACGCGCTGTATGGCGTAATGGGTGATGAGATTGCAAAATTGCACGAAACAATGCAAAAAATCATTGATAACCTATTTATTCTGACAATGGACGTTAAAGGCGTTGCAAAGCAAGAGCAGTTTTTTAATATAAAGCCTAACGCTTTTCAGACACTTGAAGAGCGCAAAATGATTTTGCTGAATAAAATCCTTTATCGTCCGCCGTTTACGCGCCAAAACCTGCAGCAGCTTCTTGAAAATATCTGGGGCAAAGGCAAGTTTATTTTTGAGTTGTATCCAGACGATTACCGAATGATAATCGACATCGACACAAACAATCCGACGATTTATCTGCAATTCAGCCAGCAGGTGCGAGATGTTGTTCCTGCAAATATCTATTTGATTCTGTCAATCCAGTATACGCACTTGTATCTAGGCAGAAATTACACATACGAAAAAATGGAATCGTTGACATACGGCGAACTGTCGCAATATGCTAATCTTGATGAAGCATAGGAGAATATATGACACACACAGACAATCTGAATTTGAACAAACCCGAAAGAGCGGAACAGTTCAACATTGACCATTGGAACGAAAACAGCGATATTGTCGACGCGGCAATTACTGCAGAAACTGAAAGAGCAACAACAGCTGAAACAGAATTGCAAAATACGCTCAATGCGCAAAAACAGGATAAAACACTTTCTGCGGCAATCGAAAACAGCAATACTATTGAAACAGCATTACAGGCACTTTCGGCTAATAAACAGCCGAAACAGCTTGCGCAGTCAATTTCCGTTGTTGGTCAATCAACGACCACCGTTGAAACAGCCTTGCAAGCACTTGCGGCAAGAGCAATCGACGGGAACTTAAAACAGCCAAAACAGCTTACAAGTCCTATTTACATTGACGGTGAAAACAGAATTACCGTTGAAAGTGCAATACAGGCACTCAATAGCGCAATCATCGGTGTATCTACGCTTGGAAATCTCGATATGCAAAATGGGGTACTTTCCGCAACACCGCGCTGGCTACGTTTTTCTTCGACAAATAAAAAAGCACTGGTTATTAAAAAGAACACAATCGTAAAAGTCGGAACGCATTATTTTATGCCGTCCGAAGATACTACATTTGACTTAACAGAGCAGGTTACAGACGCGGGCAAGGACTACTTTGTGCAGTTGTGCTACAGCAATAATAACTGGACGCTTATTGCTTCTACCACAAAAGCCGCGGATACCGACACATCGCGATATATCGGGCGGTTTCACACGCTCTGCGCCGCCGTTGGAGCAGCCACCACAATGATTGCACCCGCCGCGCCGTCATCGGGCATTGCGGTCGGGGATTCTTACCTTGTCAAAAGCTACAGCGCAGATTCAGACCCCGATTTCTTCGACTTCTACA
>CALBGU010000213.1 GCA_937893155.1 uncultured Treponema sp.
ATGCAAATCAGTCGCCGCCGCACCGTTGAAGCCGTACCAGCCGAGCCACAGGATAAACACGCCGAGAGCACCGATGGTGAGGTTGTGTCCGGGGAAGGCATTGACTTTTTTTACTGCGCCGCTTTTGTCTTTGGTGAACTTGCCCAAGCGCGGTCCGAGCATCGCCGCCCCGATGAGCGCGCAGATTCCGCCGACCATATGAATGCAGTTTGAGCCCGCGTAATCGTGAAAGCCCCATTGCGCCAAAAAGCCGCCGCCCCACACCCAGTGCGCTTCAATCGGATAAATCAGCCCCGAGATTATCGCGGAATACAGGCAGTAGGTGGAAAACTTGGTGCGCTCTGCCATTGCCCCCGACACGATTGTTGCGGTCGTGGCACAGAACACGAGGTTGAACACAAAACTCGAGAAGTCAAACGACGCATATTCGCTGAATACGCTAAAGTTCGGCTTTCCGATGAATGACCAAATCCCGCGCGACACTTCGCCGGTTGCGGGGTCGGTGTACGAGAGCATAAAACTCGCGCCGATTAAAAACCACATCACCGTGCCAATGCAAAAATCCATCAGGTTTTTCATAATGATGTTGCCCGTGTTTTTTGCGCGCGTAAAGCCCGCCTCCACCATCGCGAACCCCGCCTGCATCCAGAACACGAGCGCCGCGCCCGCCAAGAACCATACGCCGTAAATCTCGCCTTTCACAGCGTCCAGCGCAATTTTCACCGCTTCGTCCATTTTCATTTCCTCCCGTTGCGGATATTTGATATAGATTGATAAAAAAAGGCGTACACATTCGCCGCGAAATCTTCGCATTGAATCTGTACGCCTTTGTACCTTGTGGGAACCACGTTGCAGTAGTTCCCGATAAAATCAGTTTTCATTTTTTACAAGGGCGCATACACCCTTGCTTTTGCTTACACATCACACCTTGAAGAGCAAATCTTCGTAACTTGGATACGGCTTGTAGTTTTCGCCAATCAATGGCTCGATTTCGTCCGCAACTGCGCGCGTTTCTGCCATCGCAGGAATAACGCTGTCCACATACGCCCTCGCAATCGCCATAACGTCGCTCTCGCCCTTTGCCGCAAGGTGCTTCTTTGAAAGCTCCTCCGCTTTTTCGGCAAGCTCGCTCGTCAAGCAATCCAGCTTTGTGAGCAATGCAACTTCTGCGCTTGCCTTTGCGCTCGGCACGACGTTTTTGAGGTCGATGACCGTCTTTGACACGCGGCGGATATAGCGGAATGCGGCTGGCAAGATGTCTTTATTTATCATCTCAAGCATCGTTTCGACTTCGATGTTCAGCACCTGCGCATACTTTTCGAGCTTAATCTCGTAGTGGCTTTCCATTTCGGTCTTTGTGTACACGCCCATTTCGGTAAAGAGCTTGATGTTCTTTTCGTCCAAATAGTGCGCCACCGCGTCGGGAGTCGTCTTGAGGTTCAACAGCCCGCGCTTCTCTGCTTCCTGCACCCAGCTTGCGTCGTAGCCGTTGCCGTTGAACACAATTCGCCAGTGCGCCGTAATCTCTCGCTTGATGAGCGCGCCTAATGCCTTGTTGAAATCCTCTGCGTTTTCAAGCTCGTCTGCAAAGCCCTTGAGCGTGTATGCCACGATTGCGTCAAGAGTCGTGTTCGGTCCTGAAATTGAAAGCGATGAACCGCACGAACGGAACTCGAACTTATTGCCCGTGAACGCAAACGGAGATGTGCGGTTTCGGTCGGTCGAGTCTTTCGGGATTGGCGGCAATGCGTCAACGCCGATTGTCAGTTTATTGTCTTTGTTCACGCTATACGGCTTTCCGTCTTTGATAGATTCCAAAATGCCGTGCAACTCGTCGCCCAAATACACAGAGATAATCGCTGGCGGCGCTTCATTTGCACCAAGTCGGTGGTCGTTTCCTGCTGTTGCAACAGAAATGCGAAGCAAATCCTGATTTTCGTCAACAGCCTTGATAATTGCAGTGAGGAACAGGATAAACTGCGCGTTGCTCTCCGGCGTTTTGCCCGGCTCCAAAAGGTTTTCGCCCTTGTCTGTACTCATTGACCAGTTGTTGTGCTTGCCGCTTCCGTTCACGCCAGCAAACGGCTTTTCGTGCAAAAGACACACAAGCCCGTGCCGACGCGCGACCTTTTTCATCACTTCCATTGTCAGCTGGTTTTGGTCTGAAGAAAGGTTCGTCGTGGAGAAAATCGGAGCCATTTCGTGCTGTGCAGGCGCGACTTCGTTATGCTCTGTCTTTGACAAAATGCCGTATTTCCACAGTGTGTCGTTGAGGTCTTCCATATATTCCACGATTCTCGGATTGAGAGCCGCAAAATACTGGTCGTCCATCTCCTGCCCTTTTGCTGGCTTTGCGCCGAAAAGCGTTCGCCCTGTCAAGCGCAAATCTTTTCGCTGTTCCCACAATTTGCGGTCAACGATGAAATATTCCTGCTCTGGTCCGACCGTCGTTGCAACGTGCTTCACGTCGGTTTTGCCAAACAGCTTCAAAATGCGCAATGCCTGCTCGTTCAATGCTTCCATCGAGCGCAAAAGCGGGGTTTTCTTGTCGAGAGCCTCGCCCGTGTACGAACAGAACGCGGTCGGAATACAAAGCGTGTGCTCTTTTACGAACGGATACGCTGTCGGGTCCCATACCGTGTAACCGCGCGCCTCGAATGTCGCTCGTCTGCCGCCTGACGGGAAAGAAGAAGCGTCTGGCTCGCCTTTGACCAACTCTTTTCCGCTGAACGACATAATCACCGTACCGTCGTCTTGCGGTGTGATGAAGCTGTCGTGTTTTTCCGCTGTAATGCCCGTCAATGGCTGAAACCAGTGTGTAAAGTGCGTTGCACCTTTTTCAATCGCCCATTCTTTCATTGCGTGAGCGACTTGGTTTGCGATGTCGAGCTGCAGCGGCTCTCCATTGTCGAGTGTCTTTTTCAAGGCTTTGAACGTTTCTTTTGGAAGGCGTTCTTTCATTACGCTTTGGTTAAAGACCATACTGCCGAAAAGTTCTGGTACGTTTGGCATTTTTTCCTCCGAACAGCCAAAGGCTGTTTTTAAAAATAAAAAAGGCGATGTGAGAAAGTGTCTTCTGCTGAAAACATCTTCTCACATCGCCTTTGATGTAAGATGTTTTAAGTATACAAATTTATCCAAAAAGGTCAAGCAGTTTGCACACTTTTTTTGGATTTTCAAACTTAACGCGATAGCGTTCTATACATTTGCCGCGCTTTTTCGTGCCCCGGATTCAAATCAAGGCAGAATTGCAACACGCTCAACGCATTTTCTGGGTCGCCCAAAGCGCGATGTATCGTTGCAATGCGGAACAAAATCTCCGCTTTTACATAATCATCGCTCGTAGAAATCGATGCATCACGATACAGTTTCAGCGCATCTTGCGCCCTGCCTTGAACATCGTAAATCACCGCAAGATTCACCATTGGCTCAACCGCGTAATCGTTTCCTGTTGCCGACGACACAAAATTAACCGATTTTCGCTGTCCATTGTACACGATGTATTCAAAAAGCGCCTGCGCACTTTCAATATCGCCATCAGCGCAATCAAAATATGCTTTGCATTCACATTCCCAATAGTCCAATTTTTCTGGCGTTTCCCAAATTGCAGAATCCCCATAACGCGCCTTGATATAATTGGAAAACAGCGTCTTCGCCTCTGCATATTGCCCAAGCTCCAATAGCCGCTCAACAGCATATTCCGCAAGCATCGGCGGATACAAATTGCGCTCAGACTCCGTGCCCTCGATAACATCGTACACACTGGCAATTTTCTCATTCAGAGAGCGAGTTGTTTTCGACGAATCAAGAAGCCGCTGACGCACCGCTACAAGCTCAGGAGAGCGCAAATCCCGCATTTGATACAACGCATCTTCAACAGGAATCTTTTGAATTCTGTCAAACTCTATCATATCAATTGATTTTAATCCCGTTTGACGAACTGCGATTGTCAGCGGGTCTTTTTCAACCATTGCAGAAGTTTCAAGAGCATAATTGCTATATGCAATCAATCCCGGAACAAAAGTCGGCCATTGCGAAATCAATTTGTTCAGCGTGGTATAACGGCTCACATAATCGCCGTGTTTTTTATCCCAATACGCATTATTCACCAACAAGGACGGCAAAAAGGCGTAAGACGAATCCGCTTCCGAAATCGATAGCGAATGTGCATTCAAAAATGCAGTTCTGATTTCATACGCCTTTTTTTCATCGCCAAAAAGGATATATGCGTCAGATTCCAGCGATGTAATTGACGTATCCATTATTTCAGACGACTTTTCAAACTTCGACAGCGATTTTGCTTCTTCGAGCACCTCCAACGCACTTCCGTAATCCCGTTTATCATAAAACACAGAAGCCCAGAAAAGTGCGTCCTCGCGCGATTCCACGGTATGAGGAAACAAAGCTGCAGCCTCATTTTTCTTGTCATTGCCCATAAAAAGAGCCGCCGCATTTCTCAGCCAATACGCACTTTTTGTACGAGTATATGAATCTATATAGGTTTGAATATATCGCGGATTATGATAAGACGAACTGTCCACCGAAGAGCGAAGCATTGCCTCTGCATTCAAAGAACCATACGTCGTTCCCTGAAGTGCCGCCGAAACTTTCACCGCATCTTTTATTTTGCCGTGTCTCAGCAAATAGTGCGTATAAACCGCCGCCAGCTCAGGATTCCCCTTTAGAACTTTTACCGCAGATGCAAGAACCCTGCCCGCTTTAGCTTCATCGCCCAACAAAACATATCGCTTGTAAACGCTCAACCGCGCCGAATAGCTGTAGGCTTTTTTCGATACCGAATTCAGAGAAGCCAGCGCGTCCGCCGTCCGTCCAGCCGAAATGTAAGAATCGATTTCTGTTATCAATGCACTAAAATTAGCATCATCAACTTTTTTTGTGCACGAAAAAAGAAAAACTGCCATCATTATAAGAAGTGGCGTAAAAATCCATTGATTTTGATTTCTTCTTATGCGTGGCAGTTTCATATAGTGCTCCTTGAATTTGACGATATATCAATTATCGGAATTATTTCTTGTATTCGACACGTCCTTGCTTATTTTATCAAGAATTGCATTGATAAACTTAAAAGATTCATCTTGCCCGTAATCCTTAACAATCGCAATCGCTTCGTCTATTATGATTGTCGGATGCAAATCGTTTTGATACAAGAGCGAATACACACTCATTCTCAAGACGGCAAGCGTAACCTTGTTAAGCCGCTCCATTGTCCAAGACGGTGAAAGGTGAGATGCAATAAGAGCATCAATTTCACTGATTTTGTCCAGCGTTCCGCGAACCAAAAGACGCGCGAAATCCGCATCTCCGCCATTCTGCGCGATTTGTTCCTCGCTACCATCTGCCCAAGAAAACGATAACAACTCGTCTTCCGAAGTTTCTCCCACATCCCAAGAATACAATGCCTGAAATGCGAGAATTCTGCCCTTTCGTCTTGACACGTTACATTCCTTTCATCTGTTATAAAAATTACCAACTCAAAAGTTTTTCAAGTTCTTTATCTTTCTTCATTCGGTCCACATTTTCAGGCGTGTTCAGTTCGCGCGTTACGTCTTGAATTGCCTGCATAAAAGCAGCCTGTTGCTTTTGCGACCCGATAAGATTTTTTATATAATCATACACCGTTGTCGTTGATTCTGGCTGAACGGAATCCGAAAGAGAAAGCGACTTTTTGTCATATTTTTTGGTAATCACAAAAAAATACCACTCATTATTGTTTTCGATAATATCGGAAACATACCCTTCTTTTTCCTTAAAAAGCCCGAGCAAATTTTGCAACGTCATTCCAAGCTGCTGTGCCGCCATCTCGGTTTTGCCAATAAACATATCGCCCACTTTATACGCAGAATCCTTTTTCTGCGACTCGGTCTTCATCTTATCTGCGGTAATTTTTTTTGCTTTGTAATCATTGCAAAGACTCACAATCTGATTCTTCGCCGCAGCAGAATCCTTGCCTTTCTGTACGATTGCAATAAAAATTTTCAGCGTTTCCGGCTGCACCAGCTCAGATTCTTTCAACTCATAATACGAACGGATTTCGCTATCGGTCGGCTCTGACTTTTTTGCAATTTCAGCCTGCTTTTTTGAAAGCACATAATTGCGCGCCAAAACCTGATTTTTCAGATACACCTTATACTCAGCAACGCCCATACCAGCTTGGCTTCTAAAAAGCTCTTCAACCGTCATTTTGTAATTTGCCTTGACCAGTTCCGCAAATTCGGCTTCCGTTACATTTTTCCCGACCATTTGCGAAATCGTCTGCTGATAAATTTGGTCAACCTGAGAACCCGTGATGTTCATTCCCTCTTTGATGGCAGCCTGCACGACCAGCTTTTCGTCAATCAGCGCTTCCAAAATCTGTTTTCTGTCGTCCACGCTCGACACCGTGGTATTCATCTGCCGTTGGTACGTTTCTACGCGATTCTTGAGTTCCTTCAAAAAAATCGTTTCGGGTTTTGAGGCATTTAGTTTTATCCTGACAAGAGGCTGCATATCCGCCGACTGTGCAAAAACGCACGGAAGCATGACTGCAAAAAAGAAAACACCGAGTGCTAGAACCTTCATATTATGATGACCCCTTTTATTGAAATATCGTTGTGCGGAAAACCGCTATTGAAATAAACAATAAAAAGCGGTTTCCGTTACATTTTTTGCTATTATGCTTCAAGCGGAAGTCCGCCAGAAATCACCGCGCGAATACGGCGCACACCCGCAGACGACGATTGCTCTTTCTGAATCTTGAACTCCCCGATTTGCGCCGTGTGCTGCACATGAGGTCCACCGCACACTTCTTTGCTGAACCAGTCGTTCTTTGCGTCGCGCCCGATGGTATACACCTTGACGCTCTCGCCGTACTTGTTAGAGAAAAGCGCGCGCGCACCAGCGGCTTTCGCATCTTCAAGCGTCATTACTTCCATCGTAACGGGCAAATCTTCCTTGATTTTCTCGTTCACGATGTCTTCAACTTTCTGGATTTCTTCCTTTGTCATTGCACGCTCAAACGTGAAGTCGAAACGCATACGCTCGTTTGTGATGTTAGAACCTTTCTGCGCAACTTGGTCGCCCAAAACATCGGTCAGCGCCTGCTGCAGCAAGTGCGTTGCCGTGTGGTATTTCGTGGTAACATCGCTCTGCTCTGCCAAACCGCCCTTTGCTTTGCCCGCGTCGAGCGATTTTGACGCTTCCTGATGCTTTTTCTCTGCCTCTTTGAAGCCTTCCACATCGACCGTAAATCCGTTCTCTGCGCCAAGTTCCTGCGTAAGCTCAAGCGGATAGCCGAATGTGTCGTACAAGCGGAACGCGACCTTGCCCGAAATCTCTTTCTTTGGATTTTTCATCAAGTTCAGCAGCAATTTCTGGAATTCAGCCTCGCCTTTCGTGAGCGTCTGGCGGAACTTTTCTTCCTCAGCCGTCAATTCCTTGTATACTTTCTCTTCGTTGGCTTCGAGTTCTGGATACGCGTTTTTGAAGTTCGCGACAACAACAGAAGCGACCGTCGCCAAGAAATCCTTGTCGATACCGAGCTTCATTCCGTGGCGAACAGCGCGGCGGATAATGCGGCGAAGCACATAGCCTGCGCCCACGCGGTCTGGAGACACACCTTTCTGGTCGCCGAGGATAAACACCGCGGCTCGTGTGTGGTCGGCAATAATGCGAACGCTTCGGTCTTTTTCTTCGCTGTCGCCGTATTTATATGAAGACAACTCTTCGATTTTTGCGATAATCGGCTGGAATACCTCGGTGAGATACACGCTCGTCTTGCCCTGCAAAATGCAGTTCGTGCGCTCCAAGCCCATTCCCGTATCAACATTTTTCTTTGGCAGCGGCTCAAGCGTTTTTTCGTCAATGCGGTTGTACTGCATAAACACGTTGTTCCAGATTTCCATCCAGTTCGCGCTGTCCGTGCCTTTGTTGCTTCCCACGGGCGGCAATCCTTCGCCCACCCAGTAGAAAATCTCGGTATCAGGTCCGCACGGTCCCGTCGGTCCTGCCGCCCACCAGTTGTCGCTGGCAGGAAGATACGCGATTTTATCCTCAGGCATTCCGTTTTCTTTCCAATAGCCTGCCGCTTCTTCGTCGCGCGGTGCGCTCTCATCGCCTGCAAACACGGTAACCGAGAGCTTTCGCGGGTCAAGTCCGAGCCATTTTTCGCTCGTCAAGAACTCATACGAAAATGCGATTGATTCTTTCTTGAAATAGTCGCCTAATGACCAGTTTCCGAGCATCTCAAAGCAGGTCAAGTGGCTTGGGTCGCCAACTTCTTCGATGTCGCCCGTGCGGATACATTTTTGATAATCGGTGAGGCGAGTTCCGCTCGGGTGCGGCTGTCCCAAAAGGTAAGGCACGAGCGGGTGCATTCCCGCCATCGTGAACAAAACGGAAGGGTCATTTTCAGGAATCAATGACTGTCCTGAAATCTCTGCGTGGTTCTTGCTTTTGAAGAACTCAATGTATTTTGAACGTAATTCGTTAGCAGTCATAGTGTTTCAATAGTATTGTCTGCGCCTTTTTCTGTCAAGTCATTCTACCTTGAAAAACGAAAGGCGCAGACAGATAAAATCCGCGTTTTACCGTTTTGAACGCTGCACAACGACGGCGTTCGCTTTTAATCAATCAAAGTATCAATGAATTTTCGTGCTTGCATTATATCAATTTCATTCTTGAAATTTTCATTTTTCAGCAATTTATCAAGCGTTTCGCCCTTAAATTGTGTTACACCGCGAGAATTTCTGCCTGCCCACTGAAACTGCTTTATAGTTGCTGCTATTAAGTCTTTATGGTAAACAGAACAGAGTATTGTATTCAAAATCCCCGTTTCCGCTATACCAATAAAATACAAAAAAAACACAGATTTTTCTTCTGCCATAGTTTCAAGGAACTTATCAATATTATAGGCTTTTGGATTTGACCCAAGATACACTATTTTCGTTTTTATATCAGTATATGTATCTCCGTTATCAAAAGTAACTCTGTAATCTCCCAAGCCATTCTTCGTATCGTAAATCGGCAAATTACTTTCTTCTTTTGCAAGAACTTGCATTAGCATTTTTCGTTCTGCATCACCAGAGGTAATCAGAGCTTCGATAAGTCTGCCACGAATATTTACATTTTCAATATGAGAAGCCACAAGAATGGAATTTGCACATTTTTTTACTCTTGTATTCAAATCAAATTCCAACTCCGAAAAATGCGTTGAAGCTATAAAAGATTTTGCCCGCTCAATCGACTGGTATATTTTTTTCCTCATTTCTGCATTTATATCTAATCTTTTTCCCGTAGGCACAATTCCTGAAGTTGATTCAACAAGGCGTTTCAAATTATCATTCCAAGAAAATGCTTGATGATATGCATACAGTTTTTGGAAATTGTGTGCATTATTTTCAATTCCCTGATAAACACGGATAATATCGCTCCCGTTGAAACTGCCCTTTATGTTTGTCATTGCAAGTTGCTGTGAACTATGGCTTATCTTTGAAAGAAATGTTGTATTAGCAAGAAAGACTTTGTTTCCATCAACTGCCGAAACAAGCACTACAAAAAACGGTATACTGTCATATTTCTGCAAACTCGATAATGACAAAACAGTGTTGCTGAATGACTTTGTTTTTGTATAACTTATTCTTACCGCAAAATAATCGCAATAAAAAACACTTCTGTCAGCTACCAATGAAAATTTTTCCTGCACTGCAGATTTTACTTTTGCTTTGTCGTGTTGCGGACATACATCTGAAACGACAAAATCAACAAACTCTTTTACAACTTGGTTCATAAATCCTCTTTACGCAAACAAAAATTGAGAAGAAAAAGAATTATCTTGTTCCGAAATTGTGGACTCAAATTTTTTTGACTGCTTACTCTGCTCAGTAAGAGAATTTCGTTCCCAAAAAACGCCGTCCGCATAACCTTGAATCATTTTATCATCATCAGCCATTTCAAGACGTTTTTCTGCCCACAAACAATATTCTTCGTTGATTTCAATCCCGCAATATTTCCGTCCGAGTTTTTTTGCAACAACACTGCTTGTTCCGCTACCCAAAAACGGGTCAAACACAAAATCTCCCTCTTTGCTCGAAGCAAGAATCAACTTTGCATATAGTTTTTCAGCCTTTTGCGTGGGGTGGTCGGTGTTTTCAGGCATAGACCAAAACGGAATCGATATGTCGTCCCAAAAATTACTTGGATATGTCAAGCGAAAATTGCCATTCTCGCTTTCTTGCCAGTCTTTCGGCTTGCCGTTGACTTTATACGGCGCAATCACGCGACGTTTCATCATCACTGCATCTACATTGAAATAATAATCATTCGGATTTTTCACCGCAAACCAAATATCTTCCATGCCATTTTTCCAATTCGATTTCGCACCGCGCCCTTTTTCTCTTTGCCACGTTATGCGGTTGAGAATCGTTAATTCCTTTTCAATCGCACGCTGCAATGACGATGTGCATTTCCAATCTCCGCACATATAAAGGCTTCCATTTTGTTTTAACTTTGCGCACACAGTTGGAAACCACGACGACAAATACTCATCATAACTGTCAGCAGAGCGTGCATTGAATTTTAATCCGCCGAAGTTTTTGGAAAGATTGTATGGAGGGTCTATGATAATTAAATCAGCCGAACCGTCAGGAATATATTTGAGCATCTCAAATATATCACCGTTTATAGTCTTGTTTTCAATATTCGCACCTGCAATATTTTCCGCAGTCAATAAACGAGAGCGAAGCCGCTCTACATCATTCTCGCATAATGTAAGCGTTCTGTTATTTTTAGCACGTTGTTTTTCTGTCATAAAAGCCTCAAGAAGAATTGAGAATATATGCAGGTACAAAAGGTTCCCTGCATATATATATAAAATTATTTTTTTGAACGCTGCACAACGACGGCGTTCGCTTTTTGCACCAAAACGGCAACCGCATCGGCAAATGCGCCGTAATCGGCAGGCACCGCGACTGACGCAACATTGAGATACGGAATGAGCTGGTCGTTCAAGAGCGAAACGAGCCGCTTTTTCACCGAAGAAGCGTTTTCTCCCGCGCCGATTTTTTGGTCATTCTGCGCCTTTGTCTCTGCAAGAAATGCGCTTTCCGCCGCACGCAGCGCCGCAAACGCCGCCTCCAAATTCGGCAGGGCTTCAATCTTTGTCTTGAGCGCAGGAGCGTCCGCGTCTTTGAACAGCGACGCCAACTGTGCGCTTTCGTTTGCGTTGTTGAGGTGCGCAATGCCGCGGTATTTTTCCAAGACGGTCAAGATTTCCCGCGCCGTTTCTTTTTCCGCCGCCGCACCGAGCAGCAGATACGCCTTTGCGGTGTCGCCGAGCGCAGTAAACGCATTGTCGCGAGCAGCGTCCAATTCATCGACGCGCGAAGCATTTTTGGTGCGCTTAATCGCCGTAATAATCGCGTCGGTTTCCTTTTTTTCGCCCGATATCACCGAATCCATCACTTTGTCGCCCGCAAAATTCGCTGCGAACTCATCGTGCCGCTCCCCAATCGCCATCGCCAGCGTCCCCAACTCGCCTACCTGAATCGCATAATTCAATTTTTGTATCATTTTCAAAAACCTCTCTAAAAAAAATTTTGCTTTGTAATAAAAGATATATCGTATCACTATACCTTATACCAACTCGAAAATAATTAGTGCCGCTCTTCGTTCGTATAAAAATATTTTTTCTGAAAAACAGTTTTCTGACATTCGTATATATCTACGAAAGGCAAAAAATCGTTTTTCGTCTTTCGTACAAACATATTTTCTTCAAAAAATCATTTCGCGACATTCGTATACATCTACGAGCCTCAAAAAATCATTTTTCGGTGTTCGTATAAATATATTTTCCTCAAAAAATTGTTTTTCAGCTTTCGTATACATCTAAGCGAGCAAAAAAATCGTTTTTTAACATTCGTACGTTTCTACGAAAAAATAAAAGCCGTTTTTAGCTAAAAAATGCTACACACGGGAAACGGGAAAAGCACTTTTTGCTTTCGGCGGCAAAAAGGCAGATTCCGCAGTGTGTTGCGCTGAAAAATTCGCGCAATTTCGCTCTATCTCGCGCTTATCGGCTTCGTACAGTTCATTCGCTTTTTGAAGAGCCGCACTGCTCATCAAAGATTCCATCATTGCGATTGCATTTTTTTTGCTTCCATATGTAATCCTCTCTCTTTTATAGTATGGCAAGCGTTCGGCGTTTGTCAACCTCACCCCCAAGCCCCCTCTCCTAGTAAGAGAGGGGGTGTTTTTTTGCCACGCTTGAGTTTCCCTCGCCTTCTAGGAGAGGGGTAAAGGGAGAGGTTTTTGAGGTCGCAAAACAGTGCCGCAATGCCTTTTATAAAAAATGGATTTGTGATACAGTGTCAAAACTATGCTTTACTATCTTGCAAATTCATTCAAAGAGATATTCGGTCCCGCGCGGCTGTTGCAGTCGTATGCGGTGTTAATTGTGCTCGCGCTGTATGCGGGATTTTTTGTGACGCTCAAGCTCCTTCCGCTGTTCTTCAAGTTCTTGCCGTCTGACCGCGGCAGAGAGTTCACGCTGACGGCAGAGGCGGCAAAGGGAAAGCCTACGGGCGCGGGCGTGGTGTTCATCACGTTTTTTGTGTGCTTGACGCTCGTTTTTGCGCCGCTCGACGGTTTGCAGCTCTCGCTTCTTTCGCTCACGTGGCTGATGATGCTCACGGGCTATCTTGACGATTCGAGTGTAAAAAGCTGGGGCGAATACCGCAAAGCCCTGCTCGATTTTTTTATTTCGCTCTCGGCAAGTGTGCTGTTGGCGTTTTTTACCGCGCGGGAAAATGGCGGCGCGCTGTTTTTGTGGCTGCCGTTTATTTCGGGCACAATCGAAATCCCGATGTGGCTTTACATTGCGGCGGGCACGGTGTTGCTCTGGGCAAGCGTGAACACGACGAATTGCACGGACGGCGTGGACGGGCTTTCGTCAACGCTGGTGCTTGCGGCGCTGATTACGATGGGCGCGATTTTCTATATCGTGCTCGGGCACAAAGACATTTCGGCGTATTTGCTCGTGCCGCATTTGAAGACAGGCGCAAGCTGGGCGGTGATGACGTTCTGTTTGGCAGGCGTGTTGATGGGCTATTTGTGGCATAACGCGCACCCGAGCAAAGTGCTGATGGGAGACGCAGGCAGCCGCGCGCTCGGGTTTTATATCGGCGTGTGCTGTATGGTGACGGGCAATCCGTTCTTGATTTTCGTTACTTCAACGGTGATTTTTATCAACGGCGGTTTAGGATTGCTCAAGGTTGCGCTCAAGAGGTTCCTGCACATCTCTATTTTCAAGAACACCCGTTTTCCGCTTCACGATGAAATGCGCAAAAAGTACGGCTGGTCGCCCGCACAGATTCAGATTAAGTTCCTAATGCTCCAGTTGCTCGTGAGCCTTGCACTTCTCGGTATTTTCTTTAAGATTCGATAACCGCCACAGGCGGATTCTCAACCAAAAACACCCGCAGACCTTTTTGGGAAAATCTGCGGGTGTTTTTTTGTGTCATTGCCTGAAAAGATTATCAGTTTAATTTACCGACGGCAAAGAACCAGAGTATGAGTAAAGCTGCATATCCAATTCATAATACTGCCCCGAATATTTTGCTAAATACCCTGTTCCAGAAACGCCAGTGAAAGTAACAGAAACAACATTTCCTGATTCCGTATAAGAGCCAACTTGAACGCCATTGTAAGTTATTTTTCCACCCGAAGCTACAATAGTTCTTTCCAACAACTTTGTTAAAGCAGTGCTCAAGTCACTGCCAAGTGGCGAATCTATGATGAAAAAATAGTAGCCATCAGAAAGCGAAACGAGTGCTATTTCAACTGTATTTCCAAAAGAAACTTCACCAGTTGAGTTGTTGTAAGAAAAACTGTAGCTCTTCCAAGCCGAAGTTTCACTATCATATTCGTAATGAGTACCACCAGTGCCAGATGAATTAAAAGCAAGAATAATATCATCATTTGCTGCGACTTCAGCATAACTTGACGCATTTTCAATCGTGGTGAACATCTTTCCTGCCAACGCGCTTGCGGAAGGCGCAGACGAACTAGAGCTAGATGAAGAATCATCGTCATCATCATCGCTGTCGCTGGAGCAACCGCCGAAAACCAATGCCGCCGATAAAAGCAACGCAACAAACCAACGTGTCTTTGAGGAAAAAATCATAGAAGACCTCCGAAAAGCGTCCGTTTAACTGTCAGTTTTAAACGAAGGTTTAATAATGACACATTGATTTTTTGAGAAGTCGTGTTAAAATAAAGAAATACACTTTGTAAAAAGTGTCAACTTTAATCGTTCGTTTAAACTTGACACTTTTTTCCTGTCAAAACATCTTTTTTGTCTAGCAAGTCCGCACTAAAATCATTTTACGGGCAAAACGAGAATACATATAATTGAGTTATGAAAATCACTTTGAAAAATGACAACTACGAAGTTGTTCTCAACACACACGGCGCGGAAATCAATTCGTTCCGCTCCGTAAAAGACGGCACGCGCTATGTGTTTGAAGGTCCTGATTCGGTGTGGAAGTTTCACGCGCCGATTTTGTTTCCGCACGTCGGGAAAATCCTTGGCGGGTTTATGCGCTACGGCGGCAAAGAATATTCGCTCGTGAACAACGGAATGAGCCGCGACCTTGAGCACACGCTGCTTGAAAGCACACCGATTTCAGCAACGTTTGAGCTGACTCAAAGCGCACAAACCGCCGAGAAATTCCCGTGGAGGTTTTCGCTCAAGACGTTCTACGAATTGCGAAACGACGGTTTAACGTTCAAAACGACGGTAACCAACACCGATTGCACGACGATGCTTTTTAGTCTTGGAAGCCACACGGCGTTTTGCTGTCCGCGCAACACAGACCCCGCAGGCACGACGAACAGCGATTATCAGTATGAGTTTGAGAAAAAAGAACCGCTCGTGCAGGTTCTCACCGACGAATCGGGATATTTGCTCCCTGCTGGCGACGGCAGTGCGCCCCAAACCCGCGCATACGGCGAGAAAAATGCGGGAATCGTGCCGATAAACGCGGACGGATTCGGCGCAGGGCACTTTTTTACGCGCATTACGTCGGATTGGGTGGGGCTTCGCAATAAAAAAGACGGCTCGCTCATCAAGGTGAACACAAAAGGCTATCCGTATGTTATGCTGTGGCAAAATGCGGGCGCGCCGTGTTTTAACTGCATTGAACCGTGGTACGGAACAGCCGACGCGCTCAACACAAACCACGAATGGAGCGAAAAAGGCGACTTGATTTCGCTCGAGGCGGGCAAGAGCTTTACCGCCGACCAGTCAATCACGATTGAACGCGGGCGCTAGCGGAAATGGAAAACCTTGTATTTGTAAATCGGGGATTCGATTAAGCCTTTGAGCGATTCCGACGCGGTAACTTCAAGATTATCGTCGATGAAGACCGCCGCAACGCCGTTCATTCGCGAAATCAACTCGATGCCTGCATCAACGCCGAGCAAGAACACCAGCGTGCTCAATGCGTCCGCGTCGATGCAGGATTGGCAAATCACGGTTGCGCTCAACAGACTGGTTTCGAGCGGATAGCCCGTTTTGGTGTCGATGAGGTGATGATAACGCTTGCCGTTCTGCACAAAAAAGCGCTCGTACACTCCGCTGGTAACCACGCCACATTCCGAAAGCTGAATAACCAGCGCAGGGTCGCCCGATTCGTTTTCGGGATTTTTTATGCCCACATACCACGGCTCGTCGTCCAATTTTTTGCCGTACACATAAATGTTTCCGCCGAGGTCAATAATCGCCTTGGACACGCCGTGCGCCGAAAGCATCGCCTTGAGTTCGTCCGCCGCAAATCCCTTGACGATTGCGCCGAGGTCAAGCGACATTCCCTCTTTTTCCAAAAAAACCGTCTCGCCGTCAATCACGACCGACCGCCAATCCACAAGCGGCAGCGCGGCTCGAATGTAGCGCTGGTTCGGAATGTGCGCTTCGTCCGTACCGATTGCCCACAATTTCACAATCGGACCGACCGTGGGGTCAAACAAACCGCCTGAAAGCTCGGCATACGAGAGCGCGCGGCGCAAAACCGACACCACGTCGCTATGAACGGGAACCGCGTGGTCGCCCGCCGCCGCGTTGATTTGGCTGATGTCGCTCGTGGCAAGATTGGTGTCAAATTCGGCATTGATTTCTTCAATGCGATGAAAAAGCGCGTTGTACAGCTCCGTCGTGCCGTCCTCAAACAAATTGAGCGTGCACGCCGTGCCGAAATACGTCATCGTGCGCGGAGCGGCAGTCGGCGATTTTGGCTTTCGGGCAAGAACGGCAAGCACGATTGCCGCACAGACCGCGACCACGGCGGCAGAAAGAAAAGAAATTACATAAACGAAAAGCGGTGTTTTTTTTCTGTGTATCATTTCAAAAAATCCTTTTCGCTATGATACACGGATTGCGCAACGCTTTCAAGGCAAACGCCGCATTTCTGAGCGCGCAATTTTTCGCGCCGATTTTGTTCGCGCACGAGCGAAATGCAGAATGATGGATTCAAAAAAGCCGCCGCACCACTGCAAAAGGTGATTTTGGATTCAAAAAAGCGAGCGCAGTCGTGCAAAGCAGGATTTTGGTTTCAAAACGTTGATTTCACGGCTGCAATGCGCAATTTTCATTTCAAAACAGGGAGATTATGACTGTAAAATCCAAATTTGATTTCAAAATTGCCACTTCACAACGGTATTGTCCAAATTTGGTTTCAAAAAACGGTTTTGCACTGATGAAACGGCTCGTTTTCTTTTCAAAACGCCGATTTCACCACTGCGGCACATTAAAACGGAACTTCATCGGAGTAATCGTCGGAGGAGAAATCGCTTTCGGAAAAATCAGCTGCGAAATCTTCGGCGATTTTGAGCGAACAGCTTTGGTATGCGGGCAAAAACTGTTTTTGAAAGCCGTCTTTGAATTGCGCGATAACCACGAACTCGCCGTCCGCCGTCATTTTTGCCGAAACGATTTTGCCGTTGCCGTAATCGTTGTGATGCACCGCCGTGCCGACACGCCACTCGGCAAATCGGTCTTGTTCGAATGATTTTTGCGGCGCAGAGAACGCATACGGAGGCGTTCCCAAAATGCGAATCTGGGATTTATCGAGTTCGCTCAAAAAAATGCTCGGCGGGAAATGCGCAATTCTGCCGTACAGCCGCCGCGCCGCGCAACAGGTGAAATACAACTCGTCGCGGGCGCGCGTAATGCCGACGTAGCACAAACGGCGCTCTTCTTCCAAATCCGCGCCCATTTTGTCGTCGCGCGGAAAAAGCCCCGCTTCCATACCCGTCATAATCACTTTGGGGAACTCCAAGCCCTTCGTGTTGTGAATCGTGATGAGCGTAACGAAATCGTCGGACGCATTTTCGCCGTCGTCTGCAAGCGAGCGGTCAAGATTGATTGCGTCCAAGAACTGCAACAGCCCGTCAACCGTGCACGGATACGTCGCCGCGCTGTTTTCAAGCTCCTGCAGGTTCAGCGATTTTTGCGTGCCCGAAATCTCGTCCACGTCTTTGTGATACGCCGCAATTCCTGATTTTTCGATGATTTCGCGCACAAAATCCGAAAGCTGCGCCGATTTGTCGCCCAAAAGACGCGCAGAATCTTTCATCATCGCACAAAATTCCGCGTAGCCGTCCGCCGCTTTTTTGGACAATTTCACGTCAGCGCACTCAAGCAGAGAACAGCCGCGCGAAATGGAAAACTCGATGATTTTTTTCTGCGTAACCTCGCCGAGCGCGCGCGCAGGCTTGTTCACAATGCGGCGAAACGATACTTCATCGCGCCCGTTTGCCGAAAGCGCAAGCAGCGCAAGCGAGTCTTTGATTTCTTCGCGCTCGTAAAATTTCAGAGAGCCTAACACGCGATAGGGAATGCGTCGGTGCAAAAATTCCGTTTCAAACGCCAGCGATTGCGCATTTGTGCGGTACAAAATCGCCCAATCGCTGTATGCGCCGCCTTTTTTGTGCGCATTTTCGATGAGTTCGGCACAAAATTGGCTTTCCATATCAAAATTCGTGCGATTGTCCAAAAAAATCAGCGTGGGCTTCTTGCCGTTTCCGCGCTCCGCCGACAGCGTTTTTCCCAAGCGCGCGCCGTTGTTTTTTACCACCGAATCCGCCGCCGCCAAAATCTGCGCAGTCGAGCGGTAATTTTTTTCGAGTCTGATGATTTTGGTGTTCGAAAACACATCGCTGAACGTCAAAATATTTTGCACTTCCGCCCCGCGAAATCGGTAAATCGACTGGTCATCGTCGCCAACAACGCACGTGTAAACGCCGTCGCCCGAAAGCGCCTTGAGCAGCTGAAACTGCGCCACGTTGGAATCCTGATACTCATCGACCATCACCACGCGGAAGCGCCGCTGAATGTGGGCGCGCAACTCGGGATTTTTTTGCAAAATGAGAGTCGGAAGCATAATCAAATCGCCAAAATCCACGTTGCCTGTTTGCCGCTTGCGCGCTTCGTAGGCTTTGTAATATTCTGGGAAATCAGGAAAATCGCTGATGGAAAAAAGCGATTCCTCATCGTGCTCGCTCAAGCAGTAATCCTTTGCCAGCGAAATGGAATGAGCAATGTGCGGCGCGTCTTTTTTGGAAAGGTCGGGGACGGCGGCGCGTAGGAGCGTTACCATATCATCATCGTCGTACACGGTAAAATTGGGGTCAACGCCCGCTTCTTCGGCATACAGCCGCAAGAACCACGCACCGAATGAATGGAACGTGCGGATTTGCGCAGATTGTGCTCGCGGTTCAAGAGCCACCGCGCGCTCTTTCATCTCATTCGCCGCTTTTTTGGTGAACGTTACGGCAAGAATCGATTCCGGTCTTAATCCGCACCGTGCAATAAGATACGCAATTTTCGTGGTGATGACGCGGGTTTTTCCGCTTCCCGCGCCCGCCAAAATCAAAAGGGGAGAGCCGGAATGTTCCACGGCTTCGCGCTGTTCTGCGTTCAGCACAGAAAGATATTCTTCGGTGTTACCGCTTGATTGATTCTGAATCGCATTAAACGCGGCAAAATCATCGTCCGCCCAGCCTGAGTCTTCGTCTGAAATGTGATTTTCTTCCATTCTGTTCGTGTATCGTGCTAAAGATTTTTTTCGGCAGTTGCGGCTGATTCCCCGCGCGCATTTTCGTTGATTCTGGCTTCGGCAAAATCCAGCAGAGACGGCGCACGATTCGCATTCAACGGAGAATCGCAAATGAACTCGCCGTTGAGGTCAACAGCACCGCTCGACGTAATTTTCACGCGCACCAGCCGCCCGCATTGCACCGCCGCATTTTCGTCGGGATTGTCTCTGTCATAGCTGATGACCACATTGCCGTCGACCTCCGGCGCTTGAAACCAAGCCCGCGCAATCGCAAGTGCGTCCTCGCCGTCCACAATTTCTTCAACCAGCACGTCGTATTCCTGCCCCGTGCGAAGCGAAAGCCGTTCCCGCGTGATTTCTGCCTGCAATTTTTCCAGCCGATGCGCCCGAGCAACTGCAATTTTGTGCGAAACCTGATTTTTGAATTTCGCGCCCGGCGTGTCGTCTTCGCGGCTGTACGGAAAACAGCCCGACCAATCAAACGCAATTTCGCGCAAAAACTGCTCGGTGTTCGCCTGCGCCTCGTCGGTTTCACCCGCAAATCCCGTGAGAAACGTCGTGCGTAACGCCGCATTCGGCAGCACACTGCGGATTTTTTTTGCAATCTCCACATACTGCGCCGCCGTTCCCGTGCGGTTCATCGCGCGAATCATCGCATTGTCGCCAGTCTGGAACGGAATGTCAAAATACGGCAAAATGCGCTTGTCGGCGGCAATCACGGGCAAAATATCCTCGGTAAAATGGTCGGGGTGGATATACAAAAGGCGAATCCAAAAATCGCCCGCAATCGCACTGATTTCACGCAAAAGCCGAGAAAGCGGAGAAGGCTTGCCGTCTCGGCAATTCAACGGCGATTTTCCTTCGCCAAAAACATTGTCCAGCCGCCCCGTGCCGTATGCCGCCAAGTCTTGACCAACAAGATTGAACTCAAAAATCCCCTTCGCAAGCAGTTCTTTGATTTCATCAACAATTTCGCTTGCTTTTCGGCTTCTCAGTTCGCCGCGGATAATCGGAATCGCACAATACGAGCAGTTGTTGTTGCAGCCTTCCGTGATTTTTACATACGCCGAGCCACGAAACGACAGCAGCATATTTCGCTCGCCGCAACACACGCCGACTTGCGCCTTTTTTACCACGGGGCGCTCATTTTTTTCCATATCGTCGATAACGCCGTCAATCGCAGATAAATCGCCATTGCCTAAAATACCGTCCACTTCCGGCAATTCAGTGCGAAAAACCTCCGCATACCGCTCAGCAAGACAGCCCGAGAGCAATACTTTCGCATTCGGATACGCTTTTTTTGCGCCAAGCACAGCTTCTAGCGATTCCGTTTTGGCAGACTCAATAAAACCGCACGAATTCACCACGATTAAATCAGCCTCGCCCGCGTCGAAAACCTGCGTCATTCCACGAGAAACAAGCCTGTGTATCAAAAGCTCGCCGTCCACCTGATTTTTTGCACAACCGTGCTGGTCAAGAAAAAATTTAGTCAATTTCAACCACCACCAATCTGTATCGCCCGTCAGACATCTTCACCCACTTTACGTCTTCTGTCTGCACCTGACCAGCCTTCACAGACTCCAGTTCATACGAACGTCCGTTTGCAATCACCTGCAATTTTACCACGTTGCCGTTCGACATCCAAAGCCGCGTACCGTTTTGCGATGTAATGGTAACGACCTGACCGCTCGAATAATAGTCCTCAATCGGCTCTTTGCGGTCAATTCGGTAGCGGAAAAGACAATTTGCACGGAAAGACGCATTGATAGTAAACGGATACGCGCGATTATCCGTAAGGATTTCAAACTGAGTTGCGTTCGTCGGCAATTCATCGGCTGACTGGATTTCGTCAAGATTTGTGATTCCCACCGCACTGCCCGTTTTGAGCAACATTCGCACCTCTGCACCACGGTCAGAATCCGTATTCGACACATCGGAAACATACACAATCATATCGGGAACGCCGTCGTTGTCGATGTCCAATTCCACTTCGTCGCTCAAATCGATGACCTGCAAGCCTGCCGGTGTTTCAAGCTGAAGCAGCCCGAGCGTATTTGCAACCGCAAGGTCAATATTTCCCTCGCTCTGCGGCACCAAAATATGGTCGCCCTTGTAGATGCGTCTCTGAAGCGGCTTTTCGCTCAGCGTGTAGGTGTGAAAACGCTGCGTTTCTTCCGCAGCTTCGGCTTTTTGCGCCTGCAACATCGTGATAAATCCCACGAGTTTGACCGTGCCGAACACAATACCGCCCAAACCCGCCAAAATCAGCAAACTCACCAGCGGAATTATCCACACAGGGCGATGTTTGGGCACAAGACCGTCTGGAATCGGCGATTCTTGCAATTTTTTGTTTTTGTACAGCGATACAATCATATCGCCGTTGAGTCCCAAAAATTCCGCGTAATTATGCAAAAAACCGATTAAATATGCCTCGCCCGGAAAAACGGCAGTATCTTCTTCCTCCATCGCCTCGATGTATTGCCGCGTTATCGCAGTATCGCGCTCGACATCAAGAATCGTCATTTCTTTATTTTCGCGAGCCGTTTTCAGCAAAGAACCGTAGCTTTCCATTTTTAACTCCTAATCAATACAAGAAATTATTGTAATTGTTTGCCGAGGACGGTGCGTCGTAAATAAAACGTTGTTCTGCCATTCCCGTATTCAAATTGTAATCGTAAAAATCGAATGTAAACGTCTGCCCCTGCGGTGTTGTGGCTTCCACACGCCGAATCAACTTTGAATCGGGCAAAATTGAAAGCCTGATTTGACGGAACGATTCCGTGCTGTTTTTGCGACTCAAAACAAGGCGCACAACCTTTTCTTCAGAACCATCTTCGAGCGGCACCGCAGACGGGCTAGACTCATACGCCATATAGTAATAGCGACTCATAAGCGAAAGCCCCTGCGGAGTCGCAAGAGCAGCCCCGTTTGCATCGCTTTCAACGTGCTGCTGAAGCACTGCCGATGCACCGGGAAGATAAATTGTGAGGTCATCGCCGTTAAACACGATAACCTGATTGGCAGGCGATGAAAAATCGATTCGGAGCAAATTAGGGCGCTTGAACGAAACCTTGCCGTTCATCGTTTGCTTGCCGACCGTGATTTCGGTGTTTACTTCAAAATCCGAAATTCTGCCGTAATTTTCAGAAACGCTCTTAAAAAACTCCGCCACCGTCAAAATCGATGACTGCGCAAAAAGTGCCGCCGAGAAAAATGCCGTGCACAAAAACAAAAACGCCTTTTTCATTCCGCCGCCTCCGTGCCCTGAGCCTCGCTTGAGCCTGCGCTGTCGGCATTACCGCCGCCCGTTACCGCCGCAATTTGCAGCTCCGCAGCGTGATTGTGCGCCTTGATAATTTCGTTGAATTCCTTGCCGTCCACGGTTTCTTTGTCCAAAAGCAGTTTTGCAACATATTCCAGCAAATCGCGTTTTGACGACAATAAACCCAAAACATAATTGTAGCGCTCTTCCATAATGCGCGCAATTTCGGTATCAATGTATTTTTGCGTATCTTCGCTGTATTCGCGCACCAGCGATGGCTCTCCAGAATCGTAGCCTTTGCCGTGCTTGCCGAGCGTCATATTGCGGAATTTTTCGCTCATACCGTAATCGCTAATCATCGAGCGGATAATATCGGTTGCACGCTGAATATCGTTTGACGCACCCGTGCTGATTTCGCTGAACACAATTTGCTCGCTCGCGCGTCCGCCCAAAAGCACATCAACTTCGCCCAAAAGCTGCTTTTCGGTCTTAAGATATGTATCTTCTTGCGGCAACTGCATCGTAAAGCCCCCCACGCCCATTCCGCGCGGGATAATCGTGATTTTGTGCACAGGGTCGCTATCTTCCGTAAACGCCGCCACAAGCGCGTGTCCCGTTTCGTGATACGCCGTAATTTTTCGCTCAACTTCTTTAACAACGTGCGTTTTTTTCTGCAAACCGACGATAGTTTTTTCAATCGCCTCGTCAAAATCCTGCATCGAAACCAATTTTCGTCCACCGCGCACCGCCAGCAAAGCCGCCTCGTTCACGATGTTTGCCAAATCCGCGCCTGCAAATCCCGCCGTTTCGTGCGCAATCGTGTTGAAATTCACGCCAGAATCGAGCTTTACGTTCTTTGCGTGGATTTTCAAAATCGCCTCGCGCCCCGTAACATCAGGGCGGTCAACCACAACTTGACGGTCAAAACGTCCCGGTCGAAGCAACGCGGGGTCAAGAATATCCGGGCGGTTCGTTGCGGCAAGAATAATCAAACCTTTTTCGTTGTCAAAACCGTCCATTTCCACAAGCAGCTGGTTCAGCGTCTGTTCGCGCTCATCGTTGCCGCCGAGGTTGTTCACGCGGCTTTTTCCGATGGCATCAAGTTCATCGATAAAGATAATGCACGGGGTTTTTTCGTGCGCCTGCTTAAACAAATCGCGTACACGGCTTGCACCCACACCCACGAACATTTCCACGAAATCCGAGCCAGAAATGCGGAAGAACGGAACGCCCGCCTCGCCCGCAACAGCGCGCGCCAAAAGCGTCTTACCCGTTCCCGGCGGTCCCACAAGGAGCACACCCTTTGGAATGCGTCCGCCAATTTCGGTGTATTTCTGCGGCGATTTCAAAAAATCCACCACTTCCATCAATTCTTCTTTCGCTTCGTCCACGCCGGCAACATCGGAAAATCGGGTTTTCACTTTGCCTTCGTCCACAGCTTTGGCGCGGTTTGAGCCAGCCCCAAAAATCGAGCCCATACCGCCCAATCCGCCTCCGATTTTGCGGAAAATAAAATAATACATCAAGAAAATAAAACCGAACGGCAAAATAAGATTGATGAGAAGCTGAATCAGATAATTATTTTGTTTTGATGCAAAACGGAACGTAACTTCTTTTTCGGCAAGCAAATCCATAAAACTGGTCAAAATCACGTTTCCCGAACTCGTGCGGTACACGGTGCGATTTGACTGCGCTGTTCCCTGCAAAAGCTCGCGCCAAGACGGGTCTTTTCGCACAATCGTGGCAAGTTTTGGACCGTAGCCGATATAATAATTCTCGCCCAATTCCACTTCAACGATGTCGCCTGTCTCAATTTTGTTTGTAAATTCCGAAAAATCAATGAGATTTTCAGGCTTTTGCTCCAAAAAAATATTGAGGATAGCAACAACACCGAGCACAATTAAAATTAGTCCCCAAAACGGCAAACGCGGTCGCATTTTCCCGTTTTTATCTCCATTGCCGCCCTCTTCAGGCTCTGTCGAAAGTTTGAAAAAGTTATACGGGTCGCGGTCGTCTGGATTTTCATTATTATTCATTAAAAAAACCTCATTTTCCTTATTTTTTGCAAACAGGTATATCTTAATATACATTTTTTTAGTTAAATAGTCGACAGTTTTAGTGATTTTCGTCTGTAAAAATTCCGCGCACATTTCTCGAAAACTCGAGAAGTTCATTTTTGCTCAGAAACGGTCTTCTCAAAAAAAAGAGTTGCTTGCGCGGAGAAAAATTGACAAACTCGAAAACTCGAGAAGCTCATTTTTCTTCAGAAACGGTCTTCTCGAAAAAAAGAGTTGCTTGCGCGGAAAAAAATTGACCAACTCGAAAACTCGAGAAGCCATTTTTTTGCAGAAACAGTCTTCTCGAAAAAAAGAGCAGGCAAAAAAGGTGCTTTTCGTCTTTTCTCATCTTGACCTGATAATTTTTTCCAAAATGGCTACAAAAGATAGATTCCCGTGTCAAGCACTCAGAATGACAAAGGAAAAAACACAGCGATGCTATTGCGCAAAATCAAAAAAAATCATTGTACAAAAAAAATATGTGTGCTACGTTGTACCAAATTCATTTTGCATACTTTTGGAGGGACAGAATGGGTATGAGAAAATTGTTCACTGCCGTTTGTGCGGTATCAATTTTGTTTGTGCAGGCAGTTTTTGCAGAAAAAACGCCGATTGAAAATCTTTCTGAGTTCACGCTCGACAACGGGCTGACCGTGTTTATTGCGGAAAATCACACCGTGCCGCTTGCGTATGTGGAAATCGCGGTGAAAGCGGGCGCTATTACGCAAACGCCCGAAAACGCGGGGCTGTTTCATCTGTATGAGCATATGATGTTCAAGGGCAATGCGCTGTATCCGAACGCGGCGGCGGTGAAGCGCGCATTGAGCGATATGGGCGTGTCGAATTGGAACGGCACGACGAGCAGCGACCATGTGAATTATTTTTTCACGATTCCGTCAGACCAGCTGGAAAAAGGCTTGGCGTTTTGGAATGCGGCGATTCGCTCTCCGTTGTTGGACGAGCGGGAGTTTGAGAACGAAAAGAAGGTCGTTTTGGCAGAAATCGAGGGCGGAGCGGCTGACCCGTCTTCGTGGCTTTCGGATTATTATTTGACAAAGATGTTTCCCGACGAGCCATATCG
>CALBGU010000214.1 GCA_937893155.1 uncultured Treponema sp.
ACGCGATTACGGCGGAGAGGGAATTGCAGGGCGGCGGTTTTCAGACAATCGGCGCAGATTATCTTATCATTGGCTCGCTCACGAAATACGGGCGCAAAAACACGGGCGAGGCGGGCATTGCCTCCCGAAAGACGCGGCAGACCGTGGAAGCGGGCGTAAGTATTCGCTTGGTAGACGTGTCGACTGGGCAGATTATCTACAGCGAGGAAGCCGAGGGCGTGGCGGAAACCGAGAGCAAGACGACGTTCGGTATGGGAAGCCAAGCGGGATTCGACGCGACGCTGAGCGATAAGGCGATTTCGGCGGCGATTGGGCAGCTGGTGGAGAATATCATCAATAATTGTCTTGACCGTCCGTGGAAGTCGTATTTTCTTTCGTATGAAGACGGTGCGGTGATTATTTCGGGCGGTGAGTCGCAGGGTGTGCGCGCAGGCAACACGTTTGATGTGATAAAGCGCGGAAAATCGGTGAAAAATCCGCAGACGGGAATGATGATGGAATTGCCCGGGCAGAAAGTCGGCACGGTGAGCGTGGTGCAGACGGGCGGAGAGGACAAAAACAATGAATGGTCGCTTGTTACGGTTTCGGGCGAAATCGATGCGGCGAATCTTAATGAGTATTTTATTCAGGAGGTGAAATGATTTTTTTTCATCAGTTTATGCAAAAAATGCGCGGCTCTTTCAAAGCGGTTTTCGGCTGTTTTGCGCTTGTTTTGTGCGTGCTGCTCTCGTCTTGTATGACGAACGCAAACACGGAATCGCACGGCGCGGAAAACATCGCGTATTTGCAGATTGCTTCATCTCAATACAGCAAAGTCGAGGTGATTTTGGACGGCGGCGAGGGCTTTGTGGCAAAAACAAACGACAGCGCAAAGCGTGCAACGACGTACGAGCATACTTACAAAATCGCAGTCGGTGCGCACGATGTTGTGATAAAAGCCGACGGCGAGGTTATTTTCAGCAAGAAGATTTTTGCTTCGAGCGGAGAAGTAAAAGTCGTGGAGGTACAATGAAGAAGTTTTTTTACAGTGCGTTGATAGGCGCAGGAGCTGCGTTTTTTATGTCGTGCGCAAGTAGTCAGCCGCCGCTGTATTATTGGGGCTACTACACAAACAGCACATATCAGTATATCAAGGGCGGAAACGATGAGGATATGGCAGAGCTTATGAGCAGATTGGATACCGCTATCAACGAAGACGCTCCGAAATCTGCGCGCCAAGTGCCACCGCCGGGGTTGTGCGCGGATTATGGCTATTTGCTTGCAAAATCGGGCGAGAACGATAAGGCGATTGAGATGTTCAAAAAGGAAAAGGCGTTTTATCCCGAAAGCACGCCGTTTATCAATGGTATTCTCAAGAAATTCGGCGTGGACGAAACAGACGATGCGACGGACGCAACGGGAGAAAACGCTGAGGCTGAAACTGCGGAAACAGAAACGGTGAGCGAGGAGTAACGTATGAAGACGAAAATTCAATTTTTACCGATTATGCTTTTGGTGTTGCTGTTTGCTTCTTGCGCTTCAAACCGCGGAATGAAAAAGGACGCATTTCCTGTGTTTTACGAAGAGAATCCGCCCGTTTCGGTGCTTGTTATGCCGCCGATAAATCAGTCGGACAACGTGGACGCAAAGGATTTCTTTTTCTATTCGCTCAATCAGGTTATCGGAGATGAAGGCTATTACGTCTATCCGTCTTTATTGACGATGAACACGTTGCAAGAAGAAAGCGCGTATGATTCAGAATTGTTTATAGATGGCGACATTTCTTCATTCAAGCGTCTTTTCGGCGCGGATTTGTGCTTTTTTACCACGATTAAAAAGTGGAAAAAATCGGTTATCGGCACGAAAATCCAGATTGGGATTGAATATGTTTTGCGCTCAACAGAAACGGGCGAAATCGTTTGGAACAGAAATGGCGAGTTCACCTATAAGCCGAGTTCTGGCAGTGGTGGTTCTTTGATTGCGCTTGCTGTGCAAACAGCGGTGAATATGCTTGATACGGCTTTGACAGAAACTTTTAATGTTGCAAAAACGTGCAATTATCAGGTTATCCCGGGCTCGTTGCCAGCGGGAAAATACTCTCCTGATTTTCAAAAGGACGGCGAAACGGAAGCGGGCGCAGAAAACGTGAAAGTTCAGTCCTCTTACGCGATGTATTAGCATTTTTTTAACGTAACTCCAAAAAATACTAAGGGCGGTGCATGTGTGTATCGCCCTTTTTTGTTTTCGCAGTGCGTATTTCGGTCGAAAAAATACAGAGGGGTTTAGAAATGATGTATTGTGAAGAGATTTTGTTGCGCGACGGCAGAAAGTGTATATTGAGAAACGGCGAGGAAAAAGACGGAGAGGCGGCGTTAGAGTGCTTCAAGCTGGCGCACGAGGAAACAGATTTTCTTTTGAGTTATCCCGATGAAAACAGATTGGACAGCGACGCAGAAAAAAAATTTTTGCAGGAAAAAAAAGAGAGCGCGGACGAAATTGAAATCATCGCAGAAGTCGGCGGCAAAATCGCTGGAATGGCGGGATTTGAAAAGGTCGGCTCTGCGTTCAAAGTGCGGCAGCGGGCGACTTTGGGCATTTGTATTGCGCGGGAATATTGGCGGCTTGGTATTGGCAGTGCGCTGGTGAGGGCGTGCGTGCAATGCGCAAAAAAGGCGGGATACAAGCAGCTTGAGCTTGACGTTGTCGCGGAAAACACTGCCGCACTGCGTTTGTATGAGCGCACGGGCTTTGTGGAGTTCGGCAGGAATCCGCGCGGATTTTGCTCTCGCCTGTCAGGGTGGCAAGAGCTGATTTATATGCGGCTGGAACTCGGTTAGTTCATCGCAGGCGCGCTCTCTGCAAGGCTCAATACGGCGGAAACAGGAAGGTGCAAAACCGTCGCAATCTGTTCCGCGGTCAATGCCTTTGCGTCGAGCATTGTTCTGATAACTTCCGCCTTGCCCTCAGTTTTTCCCTCTGCTTTGCCCTGCAAAATCCCCTGCGAAATGCCTTTGTTCATAATTCTTTCTACGACATCGCACATCGAAACACCTCCTTTTTTCACTTTGATTTCATTATACACCG
>CALBGU010000215.1 GCA_937893155.1 uncultured Treponema sp.
GAGATTGATGAAGAAGGCAGAGGCTTGCTGTTTTTCGGCGATACGATGGTGAATAAATGCGTCAAAATTGACGGGCAGCCGAATGTGTTTTTGCTGGAAACAAGCGTACACTTGGAACGCGAGGCGCAGAAAGAGCCGAAAGCTGGACAATTTTATCTTATTCGCGCAAAAAAGACGGCGGTCAACTATAATCGCCCGATTAGCGTGTATCACTCCGAAACAACGCGCAATGCTGACGGCTCTAAAGACGTGGTTGTGCAGTTTTTGATGCTGAAAAAGGGCAGGGGAACGGGCGAACTGTGCGAATTGAAAGCGGGGGACGCGATGACGGTTATCGGACCGCTCGGAACGCCGTGGGCTGAGCCAGATGCGGACGCGCTTAGCGAAAAGAAAATCTGTATCATCGGGGCAGGAATCGGAGTCGCGCCTGTTGCGAACCTAGCTTCTACGCTCCCTGACGGGTCTTATGATTTTTATGCGAGTTTCAAAAGCGGCTCGTATGGACTTGAGCACGTTCACGCGAAAAATCTGGTGATTACCACGGACGACGGCTCGGTCGGCGTGCACGGTATGCTGCCTGCGGCTTTGACTAAGGAAATTGCCGCGCAATATAAGGAGATGTATATTTGTGGTCCGACACCTGCGCTCGCGTATGTGAAGAATTTGGCTGATGAGCTGGGAATTAAGTGCTACATCAGTATGGAACACCGTATGCTGTGCGGACTCGGCGCGTGTTTGGGCTGTACGATTGAAACGAGCGAGGGGTTGAAGCGATGTTGCAAGGACGGACCCGTTTTTGACTCAAAGATTTTGTCGTTTCCAAAGCCTCCTGCTCATAGACCGCGCTTGAATGAAGACGAAACGCCTGATTTGAGCGTGAAAATTGCGGGTGTTGCGTTCAAAAATCCGATTATCGCAAGCGCAGGCACGTTCGCTTTCGGGCAAAACTTCCGCGGCGTGAGCGATGTTCGCCAATGGGGCGGCATTTGTTCTAAGGGCGTAACGTTTGAAGCGCGAGAAGGCAACCACGGCGAGCGAAGTTTGGAAGTGGCTGGCGGAAATATGAACTCAATCGGCTTGCAGAATCCCGGCGTGCCGTATTTCATCGAAAAATTGCTGCCGAATATGCTGGGAATGGGACCTGTCGTCATCGCGAACCTCGCAGGAAGCGACGTGGAAAGCTATGTTGAGGGCGCAAAGCTGCTCGATAAAACCGATGTGGATATGATTGAGCTCAATATTTCTTGTCCGAACGTGAAAGCTGCAGGGCTTGCGTGGGGAATGAGCGCGGACACGGCGTATTACTGCGTTTCTGCGGTGCGCGCGGCGACGAAAAAGCCGCTGATGGTGAAACTCTCGCCGAATGCGCCAGACAATCGCCCGATTGCGCTTGCTTGTATTCGTGCAGGGGCGGACGCAATCAGTTTAATCAATATGATTCACGGAGTTGCTATCGATATTGACAAGGGAAAGCCGTTTTTCAACAATGTTCACGCAGGATATTCAGGACCTGGCTTGAAACCTGTCGCATTGCGTATGGTTTACGATGTGGTGCAGGAAATCAACAAATTGCCAGAGGAGCAGCGCGTTCCTGTCGTGGGAATCGGCGGTATTTGCACGTGGCAAGACGCGGTAGAGTTCATTATGGCAGGTGCCGCGGCGGTCGAAATCGGACAGGCGAAGTTTACGAACCCAAATGTTGCGCTTGATATTCAGAACGGCTTGATTGCGTTTATGAAGAGCCACGGATACAAAAATCTTGACGAAATGCGCGGCATTGCACAAGTTCCGCCGAAAAGCTGCGCCAGAACCGACGAAAAAGGGCACTGCGCCGACCTCAAAGATATGACCGCGACGTGTATTAACTAACCGCCATAGACGGATTTTATAAAGATTTTGATTTTCAAAACAGTCCTTGACTGCCCCTCTCCTTTTTGGCGAGGGGATTTTTATGCCACTTCAACGAGCCAAAACAAAATGCGGCGGGGTTTTGCAGCACTTCAACGAGCCAAAACAAAATGCGGCAGAGTTTTGCAGTGCTTCAACGCAAAAAAAATCATAATTTTTCCAAAATACTTTTCATATCGGCGGAAAGTTTGTCGTAGAGTGTTTCGGTAACGTCTGAAACAAACTTGTTTCTATCGGACAAAATGATATTGCGGGGCGTGCGTTCCTCTTCAAAAAGCTGATACGCTTTTATGCCCAGTTACTCGGCGATAAGTTCCACGACCTGTATCGTCGGAAAACTCATACGGCTTTCGATTTTGTTGATGTAGCTCATTCCCTTTTTCAAAGATTATTTTTTAAAGAAGCATTTAGACGTTTTGATAAAAGCAGAATTGTTTCGAGTGAATAATTATCAAGATTTTTGAGTTCTGAAATGATGTGATAAAGCGTTTTATTATTTGTTTGGTTATGTTCTTCTCCGCCTGTAACCAAATACTCTACAGATACCCCTAAAACTTTCGCAATGCGAACCGCAACATCTGCACTCGGCGTGCTGTTTTTTGATATGCCGAGTGAAATCCCACTTACTGCAAAAGAAGCCTTTTCTGCAAGCTCCTTTCGACTTATATTTTTGAATTGAAGTTCGCTTTCTACGTTTTGCCAGAATGACATATATGTAGTGTATTAAAATCTTGAATTTCTTGCTTTTAAAATGTTAAATACTTGAATTCTTTATTCTGTATTGTTAAAATATTAAATAAAGTTGCTGACGTATTTTAGGATTTTAACAAAAAAAATCTCGAAAGCAAGCGTTTGTAGATATTTTTATATTTTTGTCATAAGGAGTTTTTGTTATGGCTACTGCGGTTTATGTGGAAAAGAATGGCGGTCATTTTGAGTATTTTGTTTGTACGGCACCAGATGAGAAGGACAAAAAATGTATCGAGATAGATGCAGATGTTGTCGCTGGCGAGTCTTGCAAGAATGTGAATTGTATTGAATCCGTTTTGCTTGATGAATGTCATCGGATTGAAAAGTCCGCTTTTGAAAGCTGCAAAGAGTTGCAAACGGTTCTTTTTGGGAGAAAAGACAGCAAGACAAAAAGTCTAATAGGGCTTACTGTTGCGGCGGTTGATAAACTCTCTATTCAGCACGCGGCGTTCAAGAATTGCGCAAAATTGCAGGCGGTGGTTTTGCCAAAAGTAAACGGAAAAATCACGATTGAAAAAGAGGCATTCGCTGGCTGCAGCGAATTGCGAACGGTTGTTTTCGGCGAATCAAACGAGATTGATATAAGCGAAGAGGCGTTTATTGGGTGCGCAAAAGTTACGTTTGTATGTGCTTCTGATTCTGCAGCAGAGCGATATGCGCGGGAACACGGGTTTAGAATCGTGAACTTCTAGGAAATACGCTATGAATGGAAATGGTTTTGATTCATTGCAGCAAAAGGGCTTAAAGGACGAGGGCGGCTATGTGAAAACACAGCCGTTTTATACGGAGGGCGACACTACAGCGAAGAATGTGCGCGTTTCTCCGAAAATCTGCGAGATAAGAACGCTTGCTGATTATTTCAGTTTTCTGAAAGAAATCCACGATAAAAATGCTGACAGATTGAAACGACAGAAAAAAGAGTTCGGGAGTTTGTTTTTATATCGCGGGCAGGGCAATGTGGCTTTTGATTATTCTCCTTCAATATTGCGTTCTGAAAAGAACATCAAGCGCGAACATCTCTTGTGCAGAGAATTTCACAGGCGATTTTTTGAAACTATGGACAGCTACAAAACGATGTTTGACGAAGAAGTGCTTATGCAGCATTACGGAGTCGGCTCTCGATGTCTTGATTTGCTGGAAAGTCCGCTTATGGCGCTGTGGGCGGCGTGTGAAACGAAATCTAACGGTGATTTCAAAAACACTTACGGAGAAGTGAGCGTTTGGTGTTTGGATTATGAAAACGAAGATTTGAAGGCGTATGACAGTTCGACTGTTTCGGTTATTGTGAATACGGCGAAATGCGAGCGATATTTTTCGCTGGGAAATCTTGCAATGGAATATCACAAGGAACACCCGACGGAAATGCAGAATTTTATCTATCTCAAAGACGTTCTGCGCCGTACTGTTGTAGCGCGAGCGAAATACAATAATGTGCATTTTACACATCAACTGAATTGCTTTGCGGTGATGAACTTGAATAAATTGGTTGATTACGAGGGAAACTTTCAGCGCAAATTCGGCATTTCGGCGGAACAGTTTTCGGAGTATATCTTAAACGCAAAAGAGAAGAACAAAGGACGAGGCGAAGAGTATCAAAAGCCGAATATAGCGCGATTGCGAGAGGGCAAGCATACGCTAAACGCAGATTTTTCAGAGCTGTCGCCATGGGATTTGTGGTTTGAAAAAGAAAAGCCGAATGATTCTCCGTTTGTGGATTCATTCGATTTGTACCGCTATCAGTATAATGATTCGGAGAATGAAAACGAGCGAGTGCCAATGTATGCGATTGTTCCGCCGAGCGCGAAAGACAGTTTGATAGAAGAACTTGAGTATACAAATATCACAAATGCGACGGTATATCCTGATATGGACATTGTTGCAAAAGAAATGCTGGAACGGTATGGCTTGCAGATTGAAAAGGAGGAGAAAGAATGAAGTTTTCTAGCATAAAAAAACTGTGTATTGTGTTTTGCGCGCTGTTTGTCTCTGCGGCAGTTTTTGCAGCACCGAAAAAGGTGGCGGAGAAAAAGCTTGTGCAGACATTGGAGAAAAACAAAAAAGACGGCGCAGAGTTCACGAGCGAAATAAGTCTTAACGGTCTCAAGGTCAGCGCAAACGGCGAGATAACGCTTTCGCTGTTTGCAGGAAGCGCGATAAAGCTCACGGCAGGAGTGGACACGACGGGATTAACTGAGCGCGTGGCATACAAAAAGCAGAAAACGTATAGTGTTACTTTTGAAGCGAAAGACGCGAAAAATAAGCTCTACGCAATCACGGCGATTGACGGCATTGAAAGCGTTGTAGAATATAAAGCGCGAAAAGAGAGGGAACGAGTCTCCGCAGAGAAAAAAGCCGAAGAAGAGCGCATTGCCGCAGAGAAACGAGCGGCGGAGGAGCGGCTGGCGAAGTTGACGCGGCTTCCTGTGCAGGTGGTTATGCCAGAGTTGGAAAACGTTACGGGAAGCGAAAAGAGCTATATCGGCGGACAGGTGCAGGACAAGCTCAAATCGAACTTGCAGGATTATCTCGGAATGAAAACGCTCGTGGACGCGAGGAGCGAGGCGGCGTTGGTCAAAGTGCAAAAAGAGAGCGAAAGCAGCACACGCGACGAAAGCACGGCGATTGAACTGGGCAAAATCACGACGGCAAAGTTTGCGCTGTTTGCGAAAATCCGAAAGACGAACAAAGGCTACATCGTTACCGCTGATTTCACGGATTTGACGACGGGCGAGCAGTTGGCGAGTGCGACATCGAAAGAATATAGCGAGGTTGAATATCTGTACGGCGCGACGGGGGCGGTCGATGAGATTACGCTGACGCTGGCGGACAAACTCAACATCACGATTTCGGCGTTGAATAAAAACGTGCTGGCAAACGGTGCGAGCGGATTCAGCATTGATGAGCAGTTGGCGTTGGCAAAAGAGAACGAGGCGCAGTATAAAAAACAGGTGGCGCAGTATGATGCGGAGATTGCGAGTTTGAGCCGTTCAAGCGATGTGAATGCGGTAGAGAATATCAAGAAGATTGAAGCAGAAAAGGCACTTTTAGCGGAAAAGCAAAAAGCCGAACAGAAGCGGCAGGAAGAACTGACCGCGCAGAAAAAGCGAGCCGCAGAGGACGCAAAACTGGAAGCCGAGCGTTCGATTGCCTTAAAGACACAGCGCGACAAATTGGCGCAGGACGCGGCGGCAAA
>CALBGU010000216.1 GCA_937893155.1 uncultured Treponema sp.
TCAGCACGGAAAAGGAGCTGAACATCCTCAGTCCGGAGCTTGAGCAGGTGCTTCGGCAGGTGGAGAACGCCAATCAGAGGGGTGTGCTGTCCCTTCCCTTTGAGGAGGTCACAGATACGGCCTACCGTTACCGACAGACACGGGACATCCTGGATCTGAATCGCCGGCTCGATCGCGAGAGCCGCTTCCTGCTGGCGGAGTCGAGCTCCATCGAGCTTCTGATCGCCCAGGCGGGACTGAAATACAGGCTGATGGATTACTGCCACCCCCTGGTGCGGCGATTGCTCGAATATGACAAGAGCGCCGGACGGGATTATATCGAAACCCTCCGCGCCTATATCGAGACGAGGGGAAGCTTCACAAAAGCAGCGGAACAGCTGCATATGCACCGAAATTCCGTCATCTACCGGATGCGGCAGATCGAGGATATCCTGGACTACGATTTCACCCGGGACGAGTACTCCTTCCACCTGGAGCTCTCCTTCCGGATCCTGGATTATATGCGCCGCGAGGACAGGACGGGCAGACAGCCGGAAAAACCGGTATCCTCCTGAGCCGATATGCGCCTGTGTGCCGGCTCCGGTTTTTGTAGGAATCTTACAAAAGCCGGAGCTGTTTCTGTGCTTGGATGAAGTTGAGCTTCCCAAAGGCCGATGATAGACTGCCGATAGAAAAATGTGCCAAAATGTGACAAAACACAAATAGTATCTGTCCGGACCCTTCGGGCGCTGATTCCCGGAACGCGTACCGGTTTGTAAAAAAAGCACAAAATCCGCTGTCAGCAGGGCAAAGAATGGAGATACCGAAATGTCCGAAGTAATTCTGGAAGTAAAGCACCTCTGTACCAGCTTTTTGAGCGAAAGCAGCTCGCTCGTGAGTGCCGTCAGCTGCGCCATCGGGAGCTTTTCGGGCGTGTACTCGATTAAAACGCTGCCCGTCTGCAAATTGTGCTCGATGTTCGTAACCGACTCGTGCCACTCGATAGCCGCGCGCAATGCCGACGAAATCGCCTCGTCTTTCAGCACCTTGTCGCGCAATCGGATTCGACCGGGGAAAAAACTCGAAATCGTCATTTCTGCGCCTCCTCAATCAGCGGACGCATCGCGCTCATACTGATTGCCACCGTCGAAGAATTGTGCAGCAGAGCCGCCGTTGACGCGCTCAGCGTTCCCGACAAACTCAAGCCGATAAGAGCCGTGTTAATGCCCACAATCGCACTGTTGTTGCGCTCGATTCGCTCCATAAGCCGCTTGCCGATAATGCGCAGGGCTGGCAGCGACTCCAATCCGTCATCGGGAAGCAAAATATCGGCGGTCTGGCTTGCAATCTGGCTCGCCGCGCCCATCGCAATGCCCACATCGGCAGTCGAGAGCGCAGGTGCATCGTTTATGCCGTCGCCAATCATCACGACTTTATGCCCCTCGCTTTGCATTTTCTTGATGTATTCCACTTTCGTATCGGGCAGAGCCTGCGAAAAATAGGTGTCCACGCCCGCTTTTTTCGCGATAATGCGCGCCGTATTTTCGCCGTCGCCCGTAATCATCACGATGTTTTTCACGCCCAGTTCTCGAAGGCTCTTGAGTGCCGCGACGCTTTCTTCTCGAATCGGGTCTTGAATCGCGATAATGCCCGCCAATTCCGCACCGATAGAAAAATACAACAGCGACGCGCCCGTTTCGGCAAAGCGCGCGATTGTGTCTTCGGCTTCTTTGGTCATCGGGATTTTTTCATCGTCAAAGATGAAATGCGCGCTACCGATACGGAGCTTTTCGCCGTTCAAGCTCGACGCAATGCCGTGCGCCAAAACGTATTCCACCTTTGCATGCTCTTCGCTGTGGTCAATTCCGCGGTCGGCGGCTTCTTTCACAACTGCGCGAGCGAGCGAATGAGGGAAGTGCTCTTCAAGACACGCGGCGAGCTTCAAAACTTCCCGCTCCTCGCGATTGCCGAACGGAATAACGTCGGTAACTTTCGGCGTGGACTCCGTGAGCGTGCCCGTTTTGTCGAACACGAACGTATCGGCTTTGGCGAGGTCTTCGATGTATTTTCCGCCCTTGGTCATAATGCCGCAGTTCGCGCTGTCCCGCATTGCAGACAAAACGCAAATCGGAGCAGAGAGCTTCATTGCGCACGAATAATCCACAAGCAGCGTAGACGCGGCTTTGGTGAAATTGCGCGTGAAAAGATACGTCAAGCCTGCAAGCAAGAAATTGTATCCCACAAGGCTGTCGGCGATACGCTCAGCGCGCACCTGCGAGGCGGCTTTGAGGTCTTGCGATTTGTCGATGAGCGCAACGATTTTGTTCACCTTCGTTTCACCGCCTGCGCTCTTCACCGCGATTTGAATCTCGCCCTCCTCGATGATTGTGGACGCAAAGACAGAACTGCCGTCTTTTTTATGCACAGGCAAGCTCTCGCCCGTCATCGAAGCCTGATTCACCATCGCTTCTCCCTCCACGACCGTGCCGTCCACAGGGATAACGCTTCCCGCGCGGCAAATCACGATGTCGCCCGTCTTGAGCAAATTGGCGGTAATCGTCTTTTCCTCGCCGTTTTCCAAAATCTGCACGCTGTCGTTCGCCGAAAGGAGCGAAGAGGCAAGACTGTCGTAGCTTTTGCGCTTCGTGTAATCTTCGAGCGTGTCGCCGATGTTGAGCAAAAGGCGGATAGAACTTGATGTATTCACGTCGCCCGTTGCAAGAGAGAGCGTGAGAGCCGTCGCGTCGAGGGTGTCCGCGCAGAAGATTTTGCCTTTTGCAATGGATTTTAACGCCTTTTTTGCGCGCGGCATAATGCCGAAAATCGACAATACGCGGCGAATCGGGAACGGAATCAAAAACTTTTTGATGTAATGCGTTGCGACCATTTCCAAAAGCACATACAAAAGGCTTTCTTGCGCAACGGGGGTAGCGACGCTTTTCAAAAGCTCGTCGTTTTTAAGATATTTGTCGTCGATAGCTTTCAGATACGAAAGCGCAACCGCCTCGCTGATTCCTTCGTATTCTATTAAAACGCTGCCCGAAATGATGTTGACTTCAATGTTTTTTATGCCTTCTTGAAGCGAAATGAGCATCTGCACTAACGCCGCTTGCTTTCCGTCGAGCAAATAGCGCGGGTAGCGGACGCGAACTCTGCCAGCTAAACTGTGTACTATATTGAATGTCATGTGTTGAACTCTCTAAAGGTATTTTTCCCGAAGTTTTCGGAATTGAGAAAATAAACGGAGGCTCTGTTATAGAAACCTCCGTTTTTCTTGAATCTAATCAAGTTATGCCTGTGCTTTTTCGTTGTTGTGTTTTGCTTCAGCAACGATGTCCTGAGCATCTTCTTTGACAGTTTCAACGAATGCCTGAGCCTCGTCTTTGAGAGCAAGACCTGCTCCCACGACTTTTGCGCAGCATTTCTTGAATCCAGCTGTACGAACGATAGCCAATGTGGTAACACCAACCGCGCAGCCAATAGCAAAGCAACCAAGCTTAGAAATAGTCATAAAAGTCCCCCAAAAAATCGGTATGCGGCTATTATAGCGTAATTTGCGGTTTTTTGTCGATGAATTTTCTCAAAAATTAGCCGTGCCTTTTTCTCAATAAAGATTTTAGGCGCTTGACAAAGATTTTTTCGCGTTTACAGCGATTATCGTAGTGCAACCGATTCGCCCTCCGTTCTGTCATTCTCGTGCTTGACACGGAAATCTATTTCCGCAAGCAAAAAAACATTTTTGAAAGCCAAAACCATTTCGCGCAAGCAAAATAAATATTTACGAACGTCAATTCTTAAAGGCGCATTGAAAATGAACATTTACAAAGCCTGATTCTTAAAAGCGTATTGAAAAAAAATGTTTACGAAGGTCAAAACCATTTCGCGCAAGGTTCAAAAATGTTTTTGAAGCCCGATTCTTAAAAGCGCATTGAAAAAAAATGTTTTTAAAAGCCAAAACCGTTTCGCGTGGGGCAGTGAGGCAAAAAAATTCCCGCGGCGACGGCGGGAATCTGTGCATTCTTTATTTTGTTTTCATCGTAAAAACGCCGTCCCACACTTCGGGCAATCCATCGCGCAAAAAATCTTCGCAGCGGCTCATAAAATACGCGCTGCTTTTGTCGGCGGGGTAGAGTTCGGCGGCTTGTTTGTATAAATCATACGCTTTTTTCAAGTCGCTGGGGTCTTTCGGGGTGTTCGGCGTGTCTGCGCCTTTCATATACCATTCCATTCCCTGATTGAAAAGGTCGGTCGCTTTGATTTGCGTTTCGCTCAATTCGCTCCTAAGTCCGATGATGTTGTAAATGCGCACGGGTTTTTTTACGTTGATAACGCGCACGGCATCGAACGCGCGTGCAACGAGTTTGCCTTTGTTTTCGCCCGCGTCTGCCGTCTGCCACGTGCTTTCGCTCACCATAATCCATGAGCCGTAGACTTTGTTTGTGCCTTCCAAGCGGCTGGCAAGGTTGACGTTGTTGCCCATAATCGTGTAATTGAGCTTTTTGTCCGTGCCCATATTGCCCACGACCATACTTCCCGTATTTAATCCGACGCGCGAGTGCAAAAAGAATGGCTTTCCCGTATCCGCGCCGTTTTCTTTTATCGTGGGCAGACGGTCTTTATGCTCCTCGTTGAATTTCGCTTCTGCTTGAATCATTCGGATTGCTGCAACACAGGCGTTGAATGCGTTGTTTTTATCGGGAATCGGCGCGCCGAAGAACGACACGATTTCATCTCCCACATATTTGTCGATTGTGCCGCCTGCGTCCATAATCGCGTCGCTCAACACGCCCAGATAATCGTTGAGCACTGCAACAAGCCGTTCCGCTCCGCGCGAAGCTCCGAGTGCGGCGACTTCTTCTGCGCTTTTTTGCTCTTCGGGCGGCAAGGCGGCGTTTTCGTTTTTGGTGCGCTCAAGCTCTTCGTTGTTAATCGTTTCGGTAAAGCCCGAGAACGTGGCGACATCGCTGAAGAGCGCGGTAAGGTTTTCGCTTTTGCCGCCCAAGCGCGCAAGGCTGGGATTTTTTACAATCTGGTCAACGACGGCGGGCGCAACGTACGCACTGAATGTGGTCTGCAAAAACTTTTTGTCGCCCTCAACGGAAGCAAAATTGTATACCAATTCCGCCGCGTACAGTGCCATGCAATACGCGAGCGGCAGCACCACTGGCACATACACCTTGAAACACACCATCAGCACAAAGCCTAAAAGCGTGGGAAGAACGGCATATATAAGCCCCGTGTTGTTTCGTTTGGCGGGCGGCAGATGGTGCGAAAGGAGGATAACGATGGCGGAAAGCACAACGGCACACAAAAACAGCGCAGACGCTCCGTGCCATTCGTAGACGGGACGGATAAAATCTTGCTGCAAAATCGTGTTTGCCACGTTGATGTGCGTGCCCAAGTTTGCATACGTTTTGTCGAACGGCATAACGCCGAAATCGGTTGACGCGCTCGCGGTAAATCCCAAAAAACACAGCGAACCGCCGTAGATTTCTTTCATCTCGGCAAAATCGGTGGTGTATTCTGAATATTCGCTTTCAAGCACGTCGAAGATATGAGAAAGACGGCTTTTCCAATCTTCGATGTAATCGCTGTTTGTGCCGTCGTTGTACAAGTCAAGCATTGAAAGAATGTCGTTAAGATACTGCGCGCTGATAAAACGGGAAACGTAGCCGAAATATTCTTGTTTTTCGGCAAAATACGCGCTGATTTCGTTCTCGCTGGTGTTGTCTTCGCGGACACTCGTGCCGTATTCGTTCAAGCCAAAGCATCGTGAAAGCAAATCGGCTTTGCGGCGCTCAAGATACTGGCTGTAGCGCAAAATATCGTTTGCGTCGGTGTAATACGCCATATCGTCGCCGTTTTCGTTCGGCACGCGCATTCCCGCAATCACCGAAATTGCCGCGGCGATATTTTCTTCCATTTCGTCGAGTTTGTGCAAGAATTGGATAGATTCGTGCTGACCGCTGAAACTGTTTTTGTAAACGCTGTGAAACCAGTTGACCAACATTCGCCCGTTTTTATCGAGCGGGATTTTGATGTCGGTGCGCTCATCGCGCAATGTGCCGTCTGCGCCGATTTTTTTTGCGCCTTTCAAAATGAGTGCCGAGCCTTTTCGCTCAATGCTTTGCACGTCCAGATATTCCAAAAGGGGCGAAAGCGCAAGTTGTTCGGTGAATTTGCCGTTTTTTTCTATCAAAAGCTCCACTCTGCGCCGCGTGCCGTCTGCGTCGATGAACGCATTGGTAAAGCCCGCACCGTGCGCGTGCCGCATAAGGACATCGAGCGCGGTGGTAAATCCTTCGCGGGAAGCATCGCTGCCTGTCGCGATTTCTTCAAGAAGCGTGGCGTGATTTCCCTTTTTGATGAGCGCATTTTTATCGCTGACAAAATCAGAGCCGAGCAAAAAACGGTCGGCGGCATACGACTGCTCTTCTTGCGTGCGGCTGATGCCCATATCGCGCATATTTATCGTGAGCCACGCATTGCCGAAAAATTCCAGACAGCGCGCAAAATAATCATCGTTGTCGCGCACGATTGAACGGGCGGCGTTCTGCATATTTGAAATGGACGGCTTGATATATTCATCAATCATCATCTCTGACAATTCAGGAAGCTCAGACGGCGCATAATAGCCTTCTGCAACGGCTGCGGTCATCTCGGAGACAACATCGGTGATTGCTTGCGATTCGGCTTGAAAAATCTCGTCGGTTTGTTTTTGTGCCGCTGAATTGATAGACGCGGACGAGGGCGAAATGTACTCAATATCGAACACTGCCGTTTTTGCGCCGAGTTCTTTCATTCTCAAAAGCGCATCGCCCAAAATGTCGCGTGTCCACGGCCAGTCACCGATTTCGCTGATAGATTCGTTGTCGATTTCGACGAAAACGAGCTTTTTTTCGGTCTGTATATTTTTTTGCGCGTGCAGCATAAAATCGTAGGCTTTGAGGTCAAGGCGATGAAACACATCGAAAGCGCAACACAACGAAATCAAAAGCACTGTTGCGCCGAGCAAAATGTAATCCAAATTTTTCCTTAAAAATGGCGTTTTCTGAAAGATTTTCATAGAAATTTATTATAACCACGGTTATACTTTTTTAAAGGGCGAGGTAGATTTATGAAAAAAATATTTTTGTTTGTTATTGCCGCTTTTTCGTTTGCTTCTCTGTGCGCTCAAAATGCAGATTTTGTAACGCAGATAATAGATGCCGAAAACCTTTCTTACGCTCAAGCCTCTTATTTATGCGCCGTGCAAAAAGGAGTCGCAAGCGAGGACGCTTCGTTTGAGGAGGCGTATCAGGCTTTGGAAAAAGACCTGTTCGGCTCGGTAAAGCACAACGCAGACGATTCCATAAAATTGTGCGATGCGGCGTATTTGCTTGCGCAAACGTGGAATGTAAAATCAAGTTTTATGTATTGCATTTTCAAAACGCCGCGCTACGCTTTTAATATGCTCAAAGCGGATAAAATTGTTGACGAAAATGCAGACCCTGCAAAAAAGATTTCAGGGCACGAGTTTTTGAATATGTTTAGTTCCTGCCTTGATAAATACGGAGAGTAATTATGAAAAAATCAGTTGGTTTTCTTTTTGGGGCATTTCTTTTTTCTGCAATCCCCGTTTTTGCGCTGGAAACTGGCGCGCTTATCGAGGGGAGCGTTCGCGCGTGGTCAAATGATTGGGGCAAGGTTGAAAAAGCAAAAGATGCGGAACTGGAAACAAAAGAAACGTTTACGCTCAACGCAAAGCAATCGCTTAACGAAAGCGGAAGCCGCTATTTGGCTGTGGAGGGCAATGTTCAATACAAATACACGAATGATGCGCTTGGCAATGGCGACGACAAAATTTTTGCAGATGTAACGCTTTTTAAGTACACGGCGGCGTATGATTATAACGGTGCAAAAAATGTTATAAATCTCGGGCGCTTTTTTGTTTCGGATTTTACGGGCTTAATTTTTGCGCAACAAAACGACGGCGTTATGTTTCAGTATTTTGCAAACACAGTGCAAGCAAGCGTTTACGGCGGCTGGACGGGGCTTTTGAACGCGCAGACCACAACAATATTGCCCGCACGTTCGAGTGATTTTGCGTTTGACCACGATGCCGCCTACGATTTTCAGTCGTCGTATTTTGTCGGTTCTATTTCGCTTTCTCTGCCGTATGTGTTTTTTAACCAGACTGCTTCTGCCGAGTGCATAACGCTGTTCGGCACAAACGGCATTAACGGCGATAATTCAGAAACGTGGCGCGTGTACGGCACCTTTGCGCTCAATGGCTCGCTTGCTTCGAATTTGTTTTACACGGCGCACACCACATTTGCAACCGAAGCAGAGCAGGATATGATGAATCTTTCTGCGGTGTATGTGGATTTTTATCCGAATTACAAAAATATGGATTTAGGCATTAATTTTGTGTATGCTACGCCGACAAAGGACGGCAAAAGCGCATTCAAGGGCATTACGAGCCAAACCGCCACGTTTGCTTACGACGAGCCGCAATATTCTGCAATGATGAAAATGGGCGCGTCTGCTTCTATAAAACCTGTTGATACTTTGTTGACGCGCGTGGGCGGCGACGTGGTTTTTGCGTATCTGGACGAAGAAAAGAGGGCAACGCCATCGGGCGATTTGGGCTATCACGGATTTCAGATATACGCGAATGCGGTGTACCAGATTTTTACGGATATGAAAGCAACGCTGTTTTTTAGCGATTTTATCGGGAATAAAGACGGGTACAACAAAATTCTCGGCGCGGTTAGCTTGACGGTTGCGCTCTGATTTCTGGGCTTTTGGTAGATTTTTTGCGATTTTAGTGATTTTGAGATTTTTTTGAGGAGGCACTTTATGAAGAAAACTGTTTTGAAAATGCTCGCTTTTTCTGTACTGAGTTTTTTTGCGTTGCCGATTTTTACGGAAGACGCAAAAGTGATGGCAATCGTGGGCAAAGCCGAAATCCTGCGCGATAATGCGTGGGTTGCGTTGAGCGTGGGCGATTTTGTTCCGAAAGGCGCGGTTATTTCGACCGGTTTTAAAAGCGAACTCTTGCTAAAGGTGAATGAATCGAATGTCAAGTTGGGCGCGCTCACCAGAATGACGGTGGAACAGCTCGTACAAAGTTCTTCGGAGAATAAAACGTCCCTGTTTATTGACTCGGGAAAAGTAAACGTAGAAGTCAACAAAACGGCGGGCAAGCGCGAAAATTTCCGCGTTAGTTCGCCTGTTGCAACCGCTTCGGTTCGCGGCACGTCGTTTACGTTCGGTTCTGACGGCAAACTTGCCACACACTCAGGCTTGGTTACAAAAGGTCCTTCGGTTTCCAAAAAAGCGGCAGTTGCGCCCGACAACGAAGACAGTGCAGATGTGGCGGACGTAAAAAAGGCGGGTGTATTTACCGCGCCGTTTGCCGAGGGAATCCCCGTGTACGCCGGTCAGGAAAGCGACACTGATTCTCTTACGGGGCAAGCCACCTCGCCGCAAAAAGCCGTTGCAAAACGTTCCAAATCGGTTGGCGGAAATACCGAAACGCTCGCAAGCCGAGAAAGTGTTTCGACCTCAAATGTGTCTGCGGTTGCGTCCAATACGCCTTCGCAATCCACCTTTACGAGCGGTTCTCTGGCAATCACGATTTCTTTTGACGACGATGATGACTAATGCGCGCTCGTAATGCAAAGCCTCTCAAAACGAGGGGCTTTTTTTGTGCGCGTTATGGCGAAAAATGCGGGATTTTGTTATACTTTTTCAAAAATAGTTGCTGGAGGAAAAAGCAATGGTAGACTTAAAAGAAGGCACAAAAAAAGAAATGGGTGCATTCAAAAAATTTGTATCGCGCGGCAATGTGGTCGATATGGCAGTTGGTGTCATCGTGGGCGGCGCGTTTGGAAAAATCGTTACGAGCTTTGTGAACGACATCGTTATGCCGCTGATTGGCATTATTTTGGGCGGACTCGATTTTAAGGGCTTGAGCCTCAAAATCAAGGATTCGACGATTGCGTACGGCAATTTCATTCAAACCGTCGTGGATTTTTTCATCGTTGCGTTTTGTATTTTTTGTGTCGTGCGGATTTTTGAGCGATTCAAGAAAAAGGAAAATCCTCCTGCTCCCGCACCAAAACAGAGCGAAGAAGCCAAAATTCTTTTGGAAATCCGCGATTTGCTCAAAGAACGGAGCGAAAAATGACGGTTTTTCAAGGAATCATTCTTGGATTTATTCAGGGCGTGGCGGAATTTTTACCAATTTCGAGTTCAGGGCATCTCAAAATTGCACAAACGCTTTTGCATTTGCCGAATGTTCCGCTTTTATTCGATATTTTTTTGCACCTTGCCACACTTTTTGCTGTTTTTATTTACTTTCGGCAAAAAATCGGCGCATTGCTGGTCGTGTTTTTTCGCTGGATAACGCTCAAAAAATGCGCTGATGATGCCGAAAAAAACAACCGCGCTTTTATTCTTGCTGTCATTGTAAGCACGCTGATAACGGGCGTTTTGGGCGTTTTAACGAGCAAACTCATTCCCGAAATGAGCGCAAAAATCGTGTGTCTTGGGTTCTTGGTAACGGCGTTGCTTTTGGTTTTGTCTGCCCTTTTTGAGCGCAAATCCCCAAAAATTGACGCGGCTGAAAAATCCCCTTCGCTTTCTCAAGCGGCGTTCATCGGCTTTATGCAAGGCGTGGGAACGCTTCCGGGCATCAGCCGCAGCGGCTCAACCATCGCGGGCGCGGTGTTTGCGGGCGTGGACAGACAAACTGCGGGCGAATATTCGTTCATCGTATCCATTCCCGCGATTTTGGGCGCGTTCGTTTTGGAAGCAAAAGACATCGGCGAAATTGCCGCAACGGGCGAAATCGGCGCACTGCCTGCAATCGCTGGCTTTATTGCCGCATTCGTCACGGGATTTTTTGCGCTTGCGTTTTTAATGCGCATTATTCGGCGCGGCAAACTCGAATGGTTTGCGTTCTATCTTGTCCCCGCCGCGATTCTCGGCATTCTCTTTTTGTAAATCATCAAAAAAAAGTTCGGAAACTGCATTTTATGAGCGTCTCCGAACTTTTTTGTATCATCAGTTGCCGCACCCGCCGCACGAGCAGCCCTCTCCGCAACCGCCGTCGCCGCAATCTCCGCCGCACCCAGAGCAAGAGCCTCCGCAGCCGCCCTGTGAGAGCGCAGAAATCTCGTCTGCTGTTGCATCGCGCACTGATACAACTTTCACATCAAAATGCAGCGTAATACCCGCCATTTCGTGATTTGCGTCAACCGTGATAGTGTCATCGGTTACTTTTTTGACGGTTACAATCTGCGGACCATACGCCGTCATCGCCTGAAACTGCATACCGACTTCGATTTTGACATCGGTGTCGAATTGGTCGCGCTTCACGTCGGTTACCAGCGATTCATCATATTCGCCGTATGCGTCTTTTGGCTCGATGACCACCGAAAACGCATCGCCCTCGCTTTTTCCCTCAAGCGCCTTTTCCATTCCCGCAATCAGTTGCCCGTTGCCGTGAATATACTCAAGCGGAGAACCGCCGCGAGATGTATCAAGTTCTTTTCCGGAATCATCGGTCAGTGTGTAGTCGATAGCGACATACGAATTCTTAGAAATAGTCATTTATGTCTCCCTAGATTTCAAAAGTGTGTATACAATAAAGGAAAATAACACGAAAAGCAAGTAGGAACGGCGACAAAAAAAGGAGCAAGCCGTGTAAGCCGCACCTTTTTGCCCGCCAACTCTTTGGAAGCAAAAAATTGCAATCTATTTTTGCCCTCCAAACCTTTGAAAACAAAAAATAGACAGATATGTTTGCTCTCCAAGTCTTTGGAATCAAAAATTGCCGTCTATTTTTGCTCTCCAAGCCTTTGGAATCCAAAAATAGACAGATATTTTTGCCCTCCAAGCCTTTGGAGTCAAACAATACCGCCGTTTTTCGCTCTCCAACTCGTTGGACACAAAAAATTACAGCAGATGATTGTCATATAGACCGTGATGCAGAATCACTTTCATCATCGCCTACGAAATGAGATTCCGAAACACGTTCGCCAATGACGGAATGACAAAAAAAGTGTCACTTTTAAACCAACGATTAAAGTTGACACTTTCTACAAAGTGTATGTCTTTATATTAACACGATTTCTGAAAATTTCAATGTGTCATTATTAAACCTTCGTTTAAAACTGACAGTTTTAGCGGACATTTTTCGGAGGTCTTCTATGAGAAAGATTTTTTCCTCAAAGACACATTGGTTTATTGCGCTGATTTTGGCGGCAACATTGGTTTTCGGCTTCGCAGGTTGTTCCAGCGACAGCGACGATGACGACGACAGTACAACAACAAATAACACGACAACAACAGTTGCGGTGTATAAAGGAACAGCAACAAACTCAGCTGGAGATGTAACTGGTACTGTAACGTTTTTAAGTGATGGCACATTTTCGTGGGGGCTTACTGTTGGTAATATAAGTATACCAGCGTTAACAGGCACATACAGCGGAAATCCTGCCGCCGACGGTATACTTTCTATGACAATCAAAAAAGCGTATGACGATGACAGCGAGCAACTTGTTGATTATACAGGAAATGACGGAACATTTCCCCTTGAGATTACAGACGGAAAATTCAGTTTCAATTTTGACGAAGACGAGCTGGAATCTCCAGAAATTGAATATACACGCCAGTAATTTTTGATTTTCAACGTAAACGGTGGTATGCTGAACTCGTTTCCGCATCTCTTTCCTTGTGTGTTTTGACACAAAAAAATCCCGCACTTCGTTCGTGAAATCCGCGGGATTTTTGTGCCTCAGGCATTTTTACAAAACACGCTCTGCGTGCGCTGTTGTGGGCGTTGGGTTTTTGAAAAAG
>CALBGU010000217.1 GCA_937893155.1 uncultured Treponema sp.
AGCCAGATGAAGAAGGCGCATACAACGAGGAAAAACTCGCCGCCCTCCGCCTTGAACTAAAAGCGCTCGAAGGCACGAGCCAATTTGTGTACATCAGCCCTGTTGCCGACAAAAACGCCGCCGCAGAAGAGCTGACCGCCGCGATGAAGCACGCCGCGCGCCGCTTAAAAGATTGCACGGCAATCGCAGGATTTGCAATTCCCGATACTTTTGTTGCCGAAAATGCCGCGCATTTCGTGAAAGAACTTTCGCAAAAACACGCACAGTATGTGTTTTTTTCAAAAGCGAAAATCGAAGGACTACAAACAATTCTTTTATAGTTTTTGTAAAAACTTTAGGATTTTTTTTAGATTTTTTTTGAAAACGCTTGCATAAAATCTCAATTTATGTAAAAATATCTCCAATATATCTAATTTGTTTTCTTTTTTAGAGAAAAGGGATATTTTTAAGGAGCATTTTTATGAATGAGTTTTCATCAGAAAAAAATCATTCGTTCAGGCTTCTGCTCGGTACAATTTTGTTCAGTCTTTTGTTTTTAATTCCGTGCGCTCTTATTGTAGCGCTTGTGCCGATTCAGACCAAAGCTCCCGTCCAAACGCTACCGCAGTTTGAGGTTGAAGCTGTGGCGCTCGAAGAAGATGTGCCTTATGAAGCGGAGATTGAAGACGAGGAGTTGCTTGAAGTATCTTACAGTGCAAAAGCGCAAGACTTCAGAAAGAAGATAGATGAGGGGCTTTCGCTTTATCGCCAGCCGTATTCAAAAGCGGCGGTTGAATGGTTTTACATTCATTTGACTGAAGACCGCGATGTTGCACTGGCAATTATGAAAGAAGCGGATAAAAATGATATTCCGCTCTCGCTTGCTTTCGCGCTGGCTCATACAGAGAGCGAATTTAAAGCAAAAGCGGTGAATACAAATAAAAACGGGTCGATTGACCGCGGGCTGTTTCAGCTCAACAATAAATCGTTCCCCGATTTGACAGAAGCCGATTTTTTTAATCCAGAGATTTCGGCAAAATACGGAATGTCGCATTTGCGATATTGCCTAGATACCGCAGGAAACGAAATTGCCGCGCTCGCAATGTATAATGCTGGCACTGGCAAAGTCCGAAGCAACAGTACGCCTCAGACCACGTTGAATTACGTTTCCAAAATTGATTCGTACCGAAAAGGCATTGACCGCCTTTTTGAAGACGACGTGCTTGCGTTCTATGAAAACAACGCAGATGCACGATTAGCAAAGAATTAAGTCGCGTTTCCGAAAGCGCACTTATAAAACCTCCTTGGCAGCTCGCTCAGTTTGGGCGAGCTGTTTTTTTGTGCCAGCAAAGCGGTTTCAAAAATAAAAAAACGGGCAATTCCAAAAGAAAAGCCCGTTTTGAGTTTGTCTTGAGTTTTTAGCGCGCGCCGTTTTGGTGCAATTTGTTGTACACTTCGGTTGTACGCCGCATTTCGTCAATATCAACAACCTCGATTTCGCTTGTTTTTACGACAATTTGGTGCTTTGCCTCATAAATTTCCAGTTCGTCTTTGATTGCGCTCGTCGGCAAACCTGCCCACTGCGCAATATCGGCTGGAGTAACGCGGAATTCGCGCGATTTGCCTGTAATAAGCGGATTTGGTTCGCTCATATCATCGAGCATAACAAAAACCGCCGCCACACGCACTCTCGGCTCGGAAATCATCAAAATGCGCAGACGCTGCTTTTGGTCAAAAATGCGCTTGCAGAACATTTTCATCAAAACGATAGCAACTTGCGGATTTCCCGTAATCAACGCGCCGAAATTCGCCTTGTTGAATTCAAGCACCGTAACCGACCCGCTGGCAAAAATCGTAGCAGAACGTGGCGTGTTGTCGATAATCGCCATTTCGCCAAAAAAATCGCCTGCGCACAAAACGTCCAATTTTTTGAGCGAACCATTGATATATTTTGAAATCTGAACTTCTCCGCGCTGAATAAAATAAAATGTGTCGCCCGGCTCAAACTCAGAAATAATGACTTGCCCGTCTGTATATGTTTTAGAAAATCGCTTAAAAATCGGCAATTCAAATTGCGCCAAAAGCCCGCTTGCAGATTTTGAAGGAGCAAACGCATTATTTTTTTCCATAACTTCCGCTTTTTTGCTCGCAACTTTTAAGACTTTGTTCATTTCTGCAACTTTAGGCGAAGTCGGGAAACGCATCACAAATTTTTTGCACACATCTGCCGCACTGGTAAACGCCCCAGTTTCGTAAAAGCATTTCATAATGCTTTGCATTCCTGCCTCTTGGTCCACCGTTTCGCTATCTTGCTTTAATATGGCTTCTGCCTTTCTATGCATAAGTCGAAGCTGGTTCGAGAAAACGCGAAGCATTTTGAGAATAAGATTTTGATTATTCTGGAACATATTCTCAAATTCTGGCACTGTCATTGCAATCGCAACGCATGGAGATGTTGCCGTTACGGTTTCTTCACGCGGAGAGCCACCCAGCGCGGATTTCACGCCAAAAAACTCACCGCTCGAGATTACTGATTGAAAGGTTTCTCCTGTTTCAATATCAACTTCTTTCATCGAAATTGTGCCGCTTTTTAAAATAAAAATGCGGGCATCGTGGTCGCCTGTAAAATAGATGATTGATCCCGGAGCATATTGCATAATTTTAGGCATAAAAATTCGTCCTCGCTATTAAAAATGATAACACAAAATTCCGTTTTATGCTATGATTTTTTATTGAATTCCGCTTTTTATTATGGTCGGACAGTTTCTCTGCATAATTGAGTGGTGCAAAAGGATAATTATTTTTTTGTGATACAGTCATTTATCAGCATCTTTGAAAAAAGCCGCCGATTGCTTCCCTTTATATGTGCAAAAATGACAAAACGGCGAAAATCTCGACAGAAATTTTTTTCTGCGCTACAATAAAATCAAAAGGAGATTTTTTATGCTTAAAAAAATTGCAGTCGCAGTGTTGTTTTTGATGTGTGTGCCGGCATTTTCAGATGATTGGGTGGTTTGCATGGGGTCGTTCAAAAGTTACGACAACGCGCTGGAGCGGCTTCATTTGCTTTCAGAGGCGGATATTCCCGTTTTTATTGCGGAACATAAAAAAAATGAAGACGAAACGCTGTTTCGGGTGATTTATTCTGATTATTTTTACACCGCGAAAGAAGCATTAAACGCGCGCAACCGCCTTTTAACGAAAAATATCGTGAAAGAACTCAACCTTTTTGATTTGTGGTGCTGCAAAAAAAGCGACCTCGTTTTAAGTCCTGCGCTCCAGTAATTTTCACACGCTGAGCGACATCTGCACCGCCCAAATCGCCAGTTGTGTGCGGTCGCGCAGTTCCAATTTGTCCAAAATGGTACTCATATAGTTGCGGACGGTGCCCTCCGACAAGCAAAGCGTATCGGCAATTTCTTTATTCGACAGCCCTTTTGCCACCTGACGCACAATTTTCCATTCGCTTTCGGTCAGATTGTCGCCTTTTTTTGCGTTCGGCGGAATCGCAGTGCCCTCGTTTGCCATTTTGTAAAACAACGACAGCACCTTGCTCGCAATGTCGGGGTTAATCATCGCTTGCCCGCTGTACACCGTTTTGATTGCGCTTGAAAGCTCGGTGAGCGCAATGCCTTTGAGCAAATACCCGCTCGCGCCGTGTTTGAGCGCGTTGTAAACATATTCGTCGTCGTCAAACGTGGTGAGAATAATGATTTTAGTCTCGGGATATTTCTGTTTGACCAGTTTGGTACATTCCACGCCGTCCAAAAACGGCATTCTGATGTCCATCAAAATAATATCAGGCGCATTTTCCTCGATTGCCGAAAGCACTTCTTGCCCGTTTTCCGCCGTGCCCGTGACGGTGAATTCTCCCGTGCTTTCCAGATACAATTTGAGGCTTTCCCGAATCAGTTGCTGGTCGTCCGCAATAAACACTTTTATCATTTTTCGTCTCCGTTTTCGCTCTTTGTTCCGTTTTTTTCGATCCGCACCGGCATAATCGCCCGCACCGTAAATCCCTCGCCTGCCGCAGAATAAAAATCCGCCGTACCGCCAAGCATCGACAGCCGCTCGCGTATGTGCGTCGTGCCGAAGCCGCAGGCAAAATCCGCGCACCCGCTGCCGTTATCCTGCACGATAATCAGCAGATTTGTGCCTTCCATTGAAATGCGAATGGTGATTTCCGTGGCTTTTCCGTGGCGAATCGCGTTCGTAACGCTTTCCTGAATCACGCGAAAGACCGTTTTGCGCTCGTCGCCTTGAAAATCCAACGGCACGTCCGAAATATATTTGATTGCAATCCCCGCCGCGCTCCGCGTTTTGTCCAGCATCTCGCGGATTTCTGCGTTCAGCGACGTTTGCTCGTCCTCGCCGTGCAATGCGCGCACTGACCGCCGCACGTCCGAAATCCCCTGTTTTGCCACCGACGAAATCACGGAGAGCTGCTTTTTTGCCGCTTGAGGATTCACGTCCATAATCGCAAGGCAGGTGTCCACGCCCACCGAAATCCCCGTGAGCGTGTGCCCAATCGTGTCGTGGATTTCCATCGCAAGCCTGTTTCGCTCGCGGGTTTCGCCCATTCGCTCCTTAATATCCGCGTATTCCTTGAGCGCCGTGTTTGCGTCGCGCAGCTTGGCGTATAGCAGACGGATTTTGTCAATCGTGCTTTTTTGTCGCCGCGAAATTTCCGCCGAAAAAATAATAAAACACACAAAATTGAGATTGCAAAGCACATAAAAAATGAAAAAAAGACGGTGTTGCACGGCACGGTCATAAAACAAAAAATAATCTTTTACCGAAAACAGCGGAAAATACACGCTGATAACGTCGTAACTGCAAATCATATACAAAAACGAACCGAACGCAATTACCGTGAATTTGCGGCTGCTTTTGATGTAATAAATGATGTTTGCCAAAAGATACAAAATAAATCCATTGTAGTTAAACCGCAAAACCACCAGCAGCAGTATCGTCAAAACCGCATCTGCATACAGCGAAATCGCCGTAACCGTGCGCGTGTGGCGGACGGAAATCTCTCGCACGGCAAATGCCGCAAAAAAGAGCGCCGAAAACAGCGCCGTAAAAATCAACAGCGTTCGCGGATTTTTTGGCACACGATTCAGCGACGACAAAAAAACGTCCGCATCGGTCTTTACGCATGCCAAATTTGATGTCGCGTAAAACAAAATCGCAATAAAAAGACACGCCGTGATGTTGATTCCCAGCATAATGTAGCGCAACAGCGTCAAATCGAGCTTGTTTTTCAGCATTTTCTCGCTCATCACTGCCACCCCATTATATTGAAATCGCTCACGTTTTCCTTGGTAACCAACTGCACGCCCACCTTGCACAGCCCGAGCCGCTCGCCGCTTTTCACATACCGATACGCCGCGTTCACCGCCGTTTTTGCAATCGCGGAGGGAAACTGCGCCGCCGATGCTTGCATAAATCCTTGGCTAATCATCATCTTACTTGCAGGCGAGCCGTCAATCCCGTACACTAATTGAGAGTGCCACATATTATTATGCTGGATTGCCGCCAAAGAACCGAGTGCTGCGGGGTCGTTCGAGCCAAAAATCGTGTCGAAATCTAATTGCAGATTCAAGAATTTCTGCGCTTCAATCATCGTTTCGTGCAAAAGCGTCGTGCCGAATGCCGTAAACAAAATGTGGTAATCAAACGATTGTGCATTGAGCGTATCCAAAAAGCCCTGAAAGCGCGTGCACGTCGATTCGATGTTTTTGTCGTAGAACACCACGATTTTCGCACTCTTTCGATTGCGCATCAAATCCTGAGCCACCAGCGCCCCTGCCGCGTAGTTGTCCGACACCACCGTGCCCACCTGCATCGTGTTTCCTCGCCCCTCCAGCGACGAATCCACCGCAATATACGGCACTTTTCGGCGCTCACATTCAGAAAGCGAAGTCATTGCCAGCTTTGCGTCCACCGGATTGATAAAAATAAAATCCACGCCCATATTCAGCATATCAAGGATTTGCTCGTTCTGCTTTTGCTGGCTGTTTGCTCCGTCGCGGGTGATTAAAACGTCGCCGTTCGCTTCTACAAGGCTTTCAATGTAGCTGTTAAGAACCTCAAAATACTGATTGTCCATCGTCATATACGTTGAGCCGAACACGACGGGCTTTTTTTGCGGAAAAATCGCGTCTTTCAGGAACAAAAACAGCAGAAAAAACACAAAAACAAGCGAAAAAAACAGCGTAATAACAGAAAAAAGGGCAATTCGACGTTTGTGATGCAGCATATTTCTTTCCTATACGTTTCATTTTACTTTAAAATCAGCGTTTCTGCAAATAATTCGGTTTGCTTTTTCGCTCCTTTTCCGCTGTCCGAATGCAAATAATACGGCAGTATATTTTTCTCGTTTATTTGTGATGAAAAAGTATCTAAAATAATTATTTTTATCTGATTTGCAAAGTAAAAAGGATAAAAATATATTTTTTGTATCTATTTTCAGAGCAAACGATATAAAAATATATATTGCAATATAATTTTTAGAGCAAATGAATAATAAAAATCGATTCTCGTTTGTTTTGCATACGGATATCCCCGTTTTTTCTGAGGCGCATTTATAGTGCGGGATTTCTTTTTTGTTTTGGAGCAAAATCGGCAAAACGCACACAAAAAAAGACATTCCGAAAACGTGTTTGGAATGTCTTTTTGTTAGAAAAGCAAGAAAAAATAAAAAAAATGGCACAAAATCAGCGGGAAACGGGGAATTCTCGGTCGATTTTGAGTTTGGCAAGAAAATAAAGGTGCTCGGAATGTACTTTGTCGGACAAATGCGCCGGCGTTAAAAAGCGGTTTTCTTTGTCGGCTTCCTCGAATGTGCGAAGTTCGTCTTTATCGACCCAATAATATGTTTTGCCGTCGATTTTGAGCATATACGCGCCTTTTTTGTACATAATCCGCGGTAAACGCCGAACGTCGTTTTTGACTGCGGGATTCAGATTTTTTTCGGCAAACAGTTCCGCTTCGCTTTTGAGCGTGTTTTTGCCTTCCAAAATCTCAGCCTTGAGCTTTTCGGGCATATCGACGCGGACAGGTTCTGGCAAATGCTTTTTGATTTTTCCAAAAATCTCTCGGAGCGTCAGCCCGCCGTATTCTGCAATGAGGCGTTTTTTGGCGCGCTCGGCATCTTTTCCCACAAGCAGAATGCTCATTCTAAAAACGTGTGCTTTTTTTATTGCTTCTTTATCCATATTCAAAATATCGGCGGTTTGTGGCATTTTCGGCAAAAACTTGACGGTATTTCTGAAATCATCTATGCTGAAAACGCTTAAAAATGAGGTTGAAAAATGAGTTTATTCTTGGTTCTGACTTTTTTATTTTTTGCAGGCAGTCTTATTGGGTGGGGCATTGAAGTTTTGTGGCGGCGGTTCACTGGCAAAGAAAAACGGTGGATAAATCCGGGATTTTTGGCAGGTCCGTATTTGCCCATTTATGGTTTGAGTCTGTGCGTTCTGTTTTTGCTTTCGTTTATCAACGTGGCGGCAATCAAAGGGGCAATCGCGCAAAAAATCGTGCTGTTTGTGCTGATGGCGCTTTCAATTACGGTGATGGAATACATCGGCGGATTGATTTTTATTAAGGGAATGAGAATAAAACTGTGGGATTATTCGGAGAAATGGGGAAATATTAAGGGGCTTGTTTGCCCTGAATACACGTTTTATTGGTATATTTTGAGCGCGGTGTATTATTTTTTGATTCACCCGAAAATCCTTGAATGGTTGTATTGGTTCACGAATCATCTGGCGTTTTGTTTTGTCATCGGGTATTTTTACGGCGTTTTCACGCTGGATTTGTGCTACACGTTCAACATTTCCGCAAAAATTCGCGAAGTTGCCAAAGAAAACAAAATCGCCGTTCATTACGAGTCGCTCAAAGACGCAATCCGAGTGCGAAACGAAAAATTGCGGGAAAAACGGCATTTCTTTTTTGCGTTCAAAACACACCGCGAATCTCTGCGCGACAGTCTCAGAGCCATTTTTGCCAAAAAGGAGTAGGGGCGTGTTGCCGCTGCTCTTGCGGGCGGTCCACGGCTTTTATTTTATGGCGGTTTTCGATTGCATTTTTTTTATCGAAGGAGCATTTTTATGAATATTGAAAAAATTCTTCAGGAGCTGACAGTCGAAGAAAAAGCGGCGCTCTGCTCCGGCCTCGATTTCTGGCACACCAAGCCTAACGAGAGACTGGATATACCGTCCGTTATGGTCTCCGACGGACCTCACGGTCTGAGAAAGAATATCGAGAATGCCGAGAACCCGAATCAGGCCATTACCGCCGTCTGCTTTCCCACGGCCTGCGCCTCTGCCTGCCCCAGGACTTCATCGAATGCGGACTGGCCGACGCCCTGCTTGACCGTAAAGCCCTCGAGGACCAGCTTGCAGTGCTGGCCGTTGCCGACAAATTCAAAGATGTCCAGATGATAAACTTCGCCGATTATGTCAGCAAAAAGGTGACTCCCGGCAAGGGCGCCCGCAAGATAGCGGTCATCTACGCCGACGGCGAAATCATCGACGGCAGCCAGACCGAGAATGTAGCCGGCGACCGCTTCGCATCCATAATTGAAGGCATACGCGAGGACAGCGGCGTCAAGGCCGTGGTGCTGCGCGTCAACTCCCCCGGCGGCAGCGTCCTCGCTTCCGAAAAGATCAAGTCCGAACTTGACCGCCTGCAGGCCGAGAAGCCCATCGTCGCCTCCTACGGCGAGTATGCTGCATCCGGCGGCTACTGGATTTCCAACAACTGCACCAAGATTTTCTCCGACGCAGTCACCCTTACCGGTTCCATAGGCGTATTCGGAATGGTGCCCGACTTCAGCAAAACAGCATCGGACGTGCTCAAAGTGGGCGTCGAGACCATCTCCTCCAACAAGCACGGCGACATGTATTCCCTCACCCGCCCCTTCGACAGTGCCGAGTACAACTACATGCTCCGCTCCATCGAGGATATCTACGACCGCTTTACCACCCTTGTTTCAAACGGGCGCGACATCCCCAAGGAGCAGGTCGACGCCATCGGCCAGGGCCGAGTATGGACGGGAGCAAACGCTCTGGATATCAAGCTCGTAGATGAGATAGGCACACTCGAAGACGCCATCCGCTATGCCGCTGAACTGGCTGGCGATTCCGAGCTTGCCAACTGGAACATCAAGGGTTATCCCGCACCTCCCACCGTGATGGAAACAGTTATGAGCTCATTCCAGGGACAGCAGGACGACTACAGCGTCAAGGCACTGTACGAAAAGATCAAAGAGCCCAGAATCCTGGCCCGCCTGCCTTTCGAGATGAAAATCCTACAGTAGCAGAAGCACTGCGAAGACATACAACAGAAAGCCCTGCAGCTTAAGACGCCGCGGGGTATTTTCTTTTTCAACCGCAGTGGGAGCATCGACGTCCATAAGTTCCTGGATATCGGCACTGTCGGGCAGCGAACGCAAAGGCCACTTGGCGATGATGACGCCGTCGCGGACAAGGGTGGCACCACCGTTGGAACGGTTGAGTGTCATGAGCTTGCGGCGATCCGCTCCGTATGCCGAATCCAGGCCGGGAAACTCGCCCGCGGCAAGCACATAAGGCCGCACCAGGCCTCCTGACAACAGGGAATCACGGAACGTAGTTATTTTTGAAATACTCTCAACGGAAAGCTTGCCGGGATCGTATGCGCTCACCAGCATGCACGCGCCGGAGGCCAGAAGCTCATCGCAATATTCCCCGTCGGCATCGCAGATGGACAGCAGGGGACTCTCATCCCGGGGGCTCTCCTGCGCCTGCATGAGCATCTCCACCGACGCGTCCGCCCCGATGAGCTCATAGCCGCGGCGGGACATTTCCCGGGTAAGCGTGCCGGTGCCGCAGCAAAGATCCGCATCCGTGGTACTGGCTCCACTGGCAACAGCGACCCTCTCTACATCGTCGATGGTATGCCTATTGAGGGAGGTCTTGACTACATCAATCCCTCGGACATCGAGTCTATCGAGGTGCTGAAGGATGCCGCCTCTGGTGCCATCTACGGTACGCGCGCTGCAAATGGCGTGGTACTCGTGACCACCAAGAAGGGCAAGATGGGCAAGGCCACGGTGACCTACAACTTCTCACAGGGCTGGCAGACAGCCTGGAAGCACCGCGACGTGCTCAATGCCCGTGACTACATGCTGATGACCAACGAGGGACTGGTGAACGCAGGGCAGGCACCCCGCTATGCCGATCCATACAATGTGACCACCGACACCGACTGGCAGGACTTGCTCTTCAACGACAATGCCCCTGTGCAGAATCATGAGGTGACGCTGAGTGGCGCTTCTGAAAGACTGAACTAGATCGGAAGAGCACACGTCTGAACTC
>CALBGU010000218.1 GCA_937893155.1 uncultured Treponema sp.
CGATTGGTGCGCTCGGCGTGTTCATCTTGTGGCTCGGCTGGTACGGCTTCAACGGTGCGGCGGCGACTGATTTGCATACGCTCGGCTCGGTGTTTTTAACAACGACGGTTGCGCCTGCGGTTGCCACGGTGGTAACAATGTGCTTCACATGGATAAAATACGGCAAGCCTGACGTTTCGATGTGCTTGAACGCCTCTCTTGCGGGCTTGGTGGCAATAACCGCTCCGTGCGACGTTACGGACTGCGCGGGCGCGGCGGTTATCGGCGCGGTGAGCGGGCTTTTGGTGGTCTGGGGCGTGTGGTTCTTGGATTACAAATTGCACATTGACGACCCCGTGGGCGCGGTTGCGGTGCATTTGTGCAATGGCGTGTGGGGCACAATCGCGGTCGGTCTTTTTGCCACATCGGCGGCTCCGGGCTTTGCTCTGGCGGACATCAGCGAGGGCGTGTTCTACGGCGGCGGTTTTGCGCAGCTCGGCAAGCAGCTCGGCGGAATGGCAATCACGATTATGTGGACGGTCGCGACGATTAGCCTCGTGTTCCTCATTCTCAAAAAGACAATCGGACTTCGCGTGAGTGTGGAGGAAGAAATTATCGGCTTGGACAAACTCGAGCACGGACTCAACACAAGCTACGCGGGCTTTTCGATTTCGTACAGCGAAGAGGAACTCGAAGAAGCAAAAGAGGCGGGGATTTCGCTGGAACAGCCCTCCGTTTCCGTTGAACAGGCGATTCCGGTTACGGTCGCAGAAAGCGGCGCAGAAAAGCCGATGCACGCCGTAACAATCGTAACGCGCCAAAACAAGTTCGATGCCCTCAAACACGCGATGAACCGAATCGGCGTTACGGGAATGACGGTGAGCAACGTAATGGGCTGCGGCGCGCAAAAAGGCGCAAGCGAATATTACCGCGGCACTCCGGTGGACATCAAGTTGCTGCCGAAACTCAAGGTGGAAATCGTGGTGTGCAAAGTGAGCGTGCTCGAAGTGATACAAGCGGCGAAAAAGGCGCTGTACACGGGGCATATCGGCGACGGCAAGATTTTTGTGCACGATGTGCAAAACGTGGTTCGCATTCGGACGGGCGAAGAGAACTTTGCCGCATTGCAGGATTAACCTCGCTCGTGTGTGTGCTTCAATCCCGCCCGTGTGCTTCTCTTGCATACGAGCGGGATTTATACATGCGCTAGGCTTAGCACATACACTGTGCTAGGCTTAGCGCATTTGTTGCGCCAGCATTAGCGCATTTGTTGCGCCAGCATTAGCGCAGTATTGCCATACGCTCGTATGGGGAATACGCACACGCCCGCAATGATGACTGCCATACTAGCGTGCGCGAGATAGTGTGCTGAATGTGTTTTAACAGTCGATTTTTTCGAGTAAATCGCGGACGACTTCGCTGGCGAGGAGGATTCCTGCGGCGGCGGGGGTGAATGCGGTGCTTCCGGGGATTCGTTTGCCGATTCGCTGGTCGTCGGTGAGGGCGATTTTGCGCGGCGGCTCGGTCGAAAAGACGACTTTGAGTTTTTTTACCCCGCGCGCTTTGAGTTCCCGCCGCATAACGCGGGCAAGCGGACAGACGCTGGTTTTTGAGATGTCGGCAACGGCAAACAGCTCGGGGTGCGTTTTATTGCCTGCGCCCATCGCGCTGATAACGCCGATGCCCGCCTTTTGCGCTTCGAGCACGATTTGGATTTTGCCCGCCACGGTGTCGATGCAGTCCACGGCGTAATCGTATGCGCTAAAATCGAACGCCGCGGCATTTTCGGCGGTGTAAAAAACACGGTGCGTCTCAACGGCGCAATCGGGATTGATGTCGCGGATTCGCTCCGCCATAACGTCAACTTTGGCTCTGCCGAGCGTGGAATGAAGCGCGATGATTTGCCGATTCAGGTTCGTGAGGCTTACGGTGTCGTTGTCCACGAGGTCAATCGCGCCCACGCCGCTCCGTGCCAGCGTTTCCGCCGCAAAGCCGCCCACGCCGCCCACTCCAAAAATGATGACGCGCGCTTTTTTGAGCCGCTCAAGACCGTCCGCGCCGAAAATAAGTTCTTCCCGTGAAAATTGATGTTCCATATTTTTCCTTTTTTGTGTGTAGACAAAACAAGGGGCGTGCTGCCCCCTGCAAAATGTGTGTGAAATTACGCAATAAAGTTGCTTTCGAGCTTCTGGATTTTCGCAATCGCTTCCACGATACTACTAAGCCGCGTTTTGAACGATTCAGAAGAACGTCCGTCCAGCTCTTTCCAGTTGCTCAAAATGGTGCGTGTTTCTGATGTATAATCCTCGTATAGCTTTTTGAATCTAGCTCCGACTTCAGTTAGCAGGGCATTTGTGCCTTTGAGAATCTTCAGAGCCTCTGCATTTATCAAATCAAGCTGCACCCTTATTTTTTGTAATTCGTCGTCCTTAATCACTTTCTGCGACAGGAACGAATGAAGTTTGTAGCCTTGTGCCAGCTGTGGATTTAATTTTCCGTCAAGTACTTTAATTTGGTCTTCATAATCTTTTAGGTTGTTGCAGCTGTTGAGCAAATCGGCAATAAAATCTTTGTCGATTGATTTTCCGTACACGTTCAGTTCCGACGCAAGCACGTCCATCTCGTCCGCGACGTATTTTTGCAAGAACGCCTGCAAATACGAAAGCGCGTCGCAATGCTCATAGCCCTGAAGATTGCGCTGAACGAACAGCTCGTTCAAATCGGGAACGTAATACTTGAGAGGATTGTTAAAACCGTTCGGGAACATATTCTTGAGGTCGCGGCGGATAATGGCGGCTTTTTGCTCCTTGTAGATGAGCTGCATTGTGGCAACCGTGCGCTCGTCCACCGACTTCACATATTTGTCCACGATTTTGCCGTTGTATTCGCTCGGCTTGATTTCAAGGCTCGGGTTTTTGTCAATCACCTTGCATATATACTCAAACACGGGCGGTTCTTCGTGTGCCGCCAAGCGCACAATCAGTTTGTTCCATTCTTCCACGTTGATAATCGGCGTGGTTGCCATCGCATTGACGAAATTAAACACGCGCTCCCAGTCGTGAATCGCCAGCAGTGCGCGCAGGCGGCTTTCAAAATCGGCAAGCTGCTCCGAAATATAGGGACCGTACACGCGCAGAAAATGCGGCTTTTTGGAGAACTCCAATTCGCGCAGATTGGTGTCAAACAATCGCAGATACGCATAATAATCGAAAGAACAGAACGAGCGCAGAACGCACATCGCATTGTACAGCGAATTGATTGCCAACACACGCTCTCGGGTGAATTCCTTGTGGAACTCCGCAACCAGTGCCTTTACCTTTGTAGAAAGCTCGGGGTATTTCATCTGGCGGGATTTCTCAAAAAGAGAGTCTTCGGTGAGCATATCCAAAATCTGCGTTTGGCGGTCGCTCATCAGCGCGTTCATAATTTGCGGGATTGATTTTTCCAGCTCAAACTTGTTGAAGAAAAGCTGCACGGTATGCGTTTTTTCGTACACACTGAAAAAAAATCTAGCAAATTCGGGAGTAGCGCGCTGCGTAAAATTGGAAAAATATTTGCTAAAATGACTCTTAGAAATCGCCTTTGAGATAACGGTCAAATCATTTTTTGTTTTTTTGTCAACATTGTCTAACCCAAAAAGTACATCAAGAATCGTTGACCAAATGGACGGTCCAGAAAGGCTTTGTTTGTCTTCATCTGCGGTATTCCGCGTTTTTTGTTCCTTTGCCATACTGAAATTATGAAACATTTATGAGCGATTGTCAATTTTTTGTGTAACTATCTATCAAAAACTCTTCCCTCTTAGGAAGAGCAGGAAACCGCGTGGAAACAGACACCTATTAAATAATAGGAGCAGGAAACCGAGTGGATTTGCCCGCCTATTAAATGATAAGAGCAGGAAACCGTGCGGATTTACCCGCCTATTAAACAATAGAAGCAAGAAACCGTGCGGATTTAACCACCTATTAAATGATAGGAGCACAAAAAATCATTCTGTGTGCTTGCCTTTATGTCAGCCTTTTTTCCCACAAAAAAAGCACCCGCAAAAAATGCAGGTGCTTGAAACACGTCCGAAAAATTATTTTCCTGTCATCAGCCAGTTTGTGGTAAACTGTTTCTTGTTCACGAGCTTGTCATCATCGAATGTAAAATTCTTGACCGAAACGCGCGTGGAGCGTCCTGTGATGTGGTTGGTAATCGTGCAAGCGCGGCGGAGCACATACGACTTGCCTGTTGTACCCTTTACGTTCTCGATTTTTTCGATGATAAATGACTTTATCTTGAGTTTAGGGTCTTTTTTGTCGTAGTATTCCATCTGCACAGGAAGATACGATTTTTTGTCGTACCAGCAAATGCGGTAGCCGTACTCTATGTCATTTTTCCTGATTGGTACGCTCTTAATCTGCCAGCAGTTGTATGTTGTGCCGTTTACCGTGATTGTTGCATTTGCGTTCATCATCTCGTGTTTGTCTTCGTCAACTTTGCGGATTGACATATCGTTATAGGTAAACTCGCAGCCGATAAACGACCCTGAACGCTCTCCTGTCTGAATACGCCGAACATTGCGAAGCGTTGGCTCGTAAATCCAGCGGTCGTCTTCTTTGTTTGTTTTTTCTGCCTGAAGAACGCGCACGCCCTTGTACTTTGACGACGAATCCTTTTGAATATCAAAAACGACGCTTGTCAGCGTGTCGTTCATACCGTATTCAATCATTTCTCGGGTTTCGGTAGCTCCGTTTTTGTTTCTGATTTCCACAAACATTGTTGCTTTAGAGCAATCTGGTCGCGGAAGAGTCGAGAATTTTTGAACCACATCATACGCTTCGTCTGCAAAAACCGAAGCCCCCATTGTAAGCGAAAGTG
>CALBGU010000219.1 GCA_937893155.1 uncultured Treponema sp.
AAATGTGCGGAAAAGACCGATTTTGCCTTGGAGTGCTTGATTGACATTAATGTGTACGAACAGAGCCAATTGATTTATCTTTACTCGGTGCAAAACGCTGTTTTGAAAAATTGCGACAGGAGAATCCGAAAAATCCGTATTGGCGAGGGCATAAAAGTGCTTTCGCCGCACGCTTTCGCTTATTGCGATTGCCTTTCGAGCGTGTTCATTTCAAAAAGCGTGGAAAAGCTCTCTTCGCGCTCTTTTTACGGCTGCAAGGCTCTAAAAACGCTTTCGGTAGACGCGGAAAATCCCTTTTTTTGCTCTGTTTCTAGCACGCTTTACACAAAAGATTTATCGACGTTTGTTTTTAATCCGCCTCTTGCAGAACCTGCTATTTTAGACGGAGTGAAGCGGATTGCGGAAAATGCGTTTGCACACAATCTCAATCTACGCGAGGTGGAATTGCCTGAGAGCGTGGAAATTATCGAGAAGAATGCGTTTTCTCATTGTCAGTCGCTTAAAAAAATCGTGCTGAAAGGAAAAAAGACCGAGGTTGACACCCTTGCATTTGGCTTTGAATTTGGGTCTCCTCGCACTAATGTCGAGATTGTGAGAGCGCAAGAGTAAGACTTGAGCAATAAAAAAGCCTGTGCCGTTATTTTACGAAGTCTTCGATTTTGCATTCGTGCATTTTTGTGTTTTCGTCGTAGTTTATGCCGATGAAAAGCAGATTGCCCGAATAGTTAGACAGTGAATCGAAATAGTTTTTCGCTCGGATTTGCTCTATCGCGCTCTCTGCCGACCCGTTTCGCTTGAGTTCGATAATCATCGCAGGGATATTCGGCACGAACGGAATGAAGACAACGTCGGCAAATCCCTTTCCCGCCGTCATCTCTTTGACGACCGTGTATTTGTTGAGCGCGTAGATATACGAAAGATAAATCGCCGATTGAAGCGCGTCTTCGTTGTTGTAGCTGCGATTGCTCGTAACGTGAATATGACTCACATCGAGTGCTTTCGCTACCGCGTCCGAATTTTTGCGCAGTGTTTCGGCGAGCAACTCCTTTGACGACTGAATAATCTTGTTTGTAACCTCGTATTCTTCGATTATAGAAAGTGCCCTAATCCACTCTTCGCGCACTTCTTTATTCGGAATATAACAGTTTTTCTCTTTGCGGTCATACGCCAAATATCCCAGATGAATCAAATAAGTAAAAATATCATTTTTATTTCTAAATCTATTGATTGTGTTCAAATACATATACACATCAACATCGACGCTTTCGCCAGAGAGCATTTTTATCACATCGTCTTTCGTGCCTGCAAAATTCTGCCGAATCCTATCCGAGATAACTTCATAGCTCGAAGTCTTGTTCCAATAATTCGAGAACTCCCGTTTCTGCACCAATTTTACGACCGATTCGGGATTATAAATCTCAAATCCGCGCAAATTATAGCCGTCGTACCAACGCTTGCACTCGGCAAAATCCACGCCGTATTTTTCGCACAACGATTTCACCTCATCGCTTGTGAAACCGACATATTCCGAAAGCTCGTCAGCATCAATCATCGTATATTCTTCAAAATTGTTCAGCTTCGATTGCACTTTATCGCGCACTACGGGCAAAATCCCCGTGAGATACGCAAGCGCAATCGCAGGGCGGAGCGTATTGCTTTTGAAAAGCCCGTTCAAAAAGCCGAGATACTCCGAAAACAGTTTTTCGCTCACTTGCTCGCGCACGAGTACGTCGTATTCGTCGATGATGATGACAAATGTTTCTCCCGTCGCAGAATAGATTTTCAAAATACATTGTGCGATACTATCGTCATCATCAAGTTGAATTGTTTGAAATTCCTTGCGCATTTCAGCTTTGATAGTTTTTGTAATTCCTGATAAAAGATTATCTTTATTCGTATAATTTTGGAACTCGCTGTTCATATCGATTTGAATGACATTGAACTTATTACGCTTTTCTTCGAAATCGGGCGATGTCGCGATTTTATACGGCGCAAAAAGCTCGCGCGAATCGCAGCCCTTAGAGTAATACGCCGCAATCATATTGCCTGCAATCGTCTTGCCGAAGCGTCGCGGGCGCGAAATGCAGATGTATTTGTTTTCGATGTCGATAAAGCGATTTAGCTCATGTATCATCATCGTTTTATCTACATAGAGCGGATTTTTCACAAATCCCTTGAAAATCACATTGCTCGGATTCAGATATATTCCCATTGTGCGCCCCCGTTCACCAGTCATTATAGCATACACCGCGCAAAACACAAAGCAGGTTGCGCCGCGATTTTCCCGCATTGTCTAGCAACGATTTTTCTCGCGGCGAATAAACAAAAAAGCCTGCTCTCACGAAAGGGAACAGGCTTTTTTATGCGATTTTCAAGAGTTTTTTCACCCCAAAGATGTTTTGCAACTTTTCTAAAATCCACCATCACCAAGAACAGCAACTTTCTTCATAAATAAAAAACTCCGCAAAATAAAAGGCTGTGTAATCTGGCACTTCCGCTATAACGGGAGGTCTTTTCATTACCAGCCTGTTCAACCATAGACTTAAGCTATGCGCTCATAAGTATAGTATAAAATCAAAGTCAATCCGCTTATAAAAAGATTACCACTAACAGAGAAAAAATCCTCTGTTAGACTGATTGAAAAAGTATCGTTTTTGGAAGAAATATCACAATAACATTTTTTCAGACAGAATATATGAATATACTGTATTTGGAAGAGTTTTTTCTTCGTCCATCAGTTTTGTTGTCAGTTTATGAACAAAAGATTTTTCTACAATGCTTTCAAATTTTTCTTTTTTAAACGGTTTCGTCAGTTCATAGAGTAAAATATGGGGAGGCTCATTCGAGTATTTCGGTATTTCTTCTCTTAAGTCAGAAAAATGATTTAACGCAATCTCCACAAAATGATGAAACAAAAAATAATCACAAAGCGAATTCTGTTTTTTCCAGTAGCAGAATAACAAATCTTGTGTCAATCGCAAAACGGGATTCTGAGCAACACTCTCGATAAACCAACTGGAAACAGTGATACATTTTCCTGCACAACCTGGCTTTTGTGTTTTGAATAAGAAAAGAGGCGAGTTTGCAATGTCGGTCGGTAATTTTCCTGTTACGAATACTGTTGCATCAATCCAAATTCCGCCATGCAAAATCAAAAGGTTTGTGCGCAGAATGTCTGAAAAATGCGTATGAGTAATAACCCCGCGTTTCCATTTCTGAATAATATAAAATGGAATATCTGTAAAATCTGCATAATTTTCTGCAGTAATGACTTGCACTTTGTAGTCGGAAAAATAAATTTTCAAATGTGAAAAATTCACTTTGATTAAATTAGGTGCATTTTCAAGTCCTTGCAACCAACAGAACCAGATTATTTTTGCTTTTTTATTTCTTTCGAGGGCATAATCTGCATTCTGAATAATTTTGCGGTATTTTTTGTACAGGCGATTTTGAATCTTCTTATCGATACACTCAGATAAAACTTCCAATCCAAAACGATTTTTTGGCAAAACACTAAACATAAAAATTGCATAAAAGAGAATATGGTTCTGTACATACTTTTTAAGCAATGACAATCCGCCCATTTTTTTGAAATAGTGCAATATCATTTTGTTGCCTCACATTTTGGAAAAATCTTGTAATAATGATGTCCTATGCGTTCATTCTCAGGCGGTAACTTCATATATTCACCGTACAATTTCTTCAGAACCGTATCATAATTTTTGGGAACAGGAAATTTCGCTCCTTCAAAATCTACCAATACAGTCTCCGCTAAATCATTCTTCTTAAAAATCTGCGGTTTTCCGCCGTCCATCCAGAGCAAACACGCGACATATTCGCTTGATTCGAGCGGAAATTTGTTTGCAATGTTTCGCAATTTTTTCCGTAAACTTTCGTATGAACATAGTCGAGAAACAAAGAACAGTATCCGCTTGAAAAATGTTTTGATTTTTCCGAACGGCTTTATAAAATGTGTTTTGCTTTTTAGCGCATACAAAGTACAATATAAACACGTCCTATAATACAGCAGACGATGTTTCCCGTTTCCTGCGCCGTCAATCGGATACACATCAACGAATGTACCCATACCGTAATCGTTTTCTCCTTCAGCAAGCATTTTGAACGAGGAGTTCGTAATCCGACCGAGCAGATACGGATAATCCGCTTTTGTTTCGGGGGCAAAAAACTCTAAAGGACAAAGTTCGTTCTTGTGCGCGATAAAATATGATTTCAGTTTTTCGTAATCGTTGCGGAACATATAGATGTCAAGGTCATCGTCCCACGGAATAAATCCATTGTGGCGAATTGCTCCAAGAAGCGTTCCAAAAAACAAGCCGTAGCGCAGTCCTTCTTTTCGTGCGACATCATCTATTACTTTGAGAATTTTCAGTGATTCAAGTTGAATTTGTCGTGTTGTTAGTTCCATACAAAATGCTCCGTTAATTAAATTCTGTTTTCCAGCTAAGCATTGGCTGATAAGTCGCAAAATTCAACGCAAAGTTGAAAAAGTAGAATCCGCACAACACAAATTTTTTCAAAAACAAATTTTTCTTAGATTTTTCAATTATCAACACCAGTATAGGGGCTTCAACTGCATAAAACAGACTTCCGAAACGCCCCGCAAGAATCTCGAAATCACGGAAAACAAGGTAATAGACGGTGCTCACAAGATATATTTGAAAAAGAAAGAATATTTTTTTATCCACAAAAAATTGTCTACGATGCTTTAATATAAATGCACAGATTGTCACCTGTTTTAAAATCTGCGGATTGAACAAGGACATTGATATTGCATATTTAGACCAATACAGGTAATTTTCCACGGCAGGAGGCAGAAGACCGACACTTGAAAATACAAAAAGCAGATTTTTTATTGGAAACACAACTGTAAAAATACAGGCGGCACAAAATAAAACTCTTAAAAATTTTATATACTTTTTATTCACAGCGGTTCTTGCAATTACGAGGGGCAAAGCAACAAGAGCAGTCATCTGAAAACAACTGGCAAGAATCACCGTAAGTACAAAACGAAATCGCTTTCCTTGATACAAAGCCACAAGCGAATACAAAACTATTGCCGAAGCAAAACCATTGCGAATCTGCACGCAGTCTTTTCTAAGAAATTCGTGTGCAAAAAAGGCTAAAAATACAATGACAATATCTCGTTTCGATAAAAAAGCAACATAGAATTTATATCGAAATACAAGGCTCATAAAGCAAAAAAGAACAAAAAACGCAGTCGCAGAGCCGCCAATTGTTTTTACAAACGATTGAAAATAGTTGTAACCAATTTCATTGTGTTGCGAAATTGCATAAGAAAAGAAATCAGCAGAAAAAAGCGAAGGAGATTCTATAAATGCTTGCAAATAGTTTTCATAATCTGCTCGTTGAGCGTTTACACCCACAAGAAAAGCAAAAATTGGTAAACAAAGCAAAGTCATTGCAAAAATTTGTTCGTTCAATGCTTTTCTGTACAGCATATTTTTTATTCCATCTGAAAATGAAAAAACTGCAATTATGTCAAAAAACAGGATAAAAGTGTAAATCATCTTTGCGTCCTCAGCCGCTTGCACACAAGATTTTTCCAATAAATTACACCTTTCAAAAATCCATAATGAGAAAGCGTTTTCTTAAAATGAAAAAAAATAACTTTTAGACGGGACAATTTTGTGTCGCCGAATTGAGAATAAGTGCTTTCCGCATATACGCGGATTTCTCTTTTCCATTCTTCAACCCAACTTCCATCATAATGATGAATTGTATAGGTATTCTCAGTTAGTTTTAATTCTGATGTCCGCATATCTTTTGGACAAAAATATTCAGGAGGATAAATTGTAAATCCTGCAATATCTTGAATTTCTAGGCTATTAGTAAAACCATATCGACGGAAGATGTCAGAAACTCGTTCCACTACCGTCTTTAAATTATATGAGCCGTCGCAGTTTAAAAAACTTTCCGTTTTATAAGAATCCAAGATTTCAGCAAAAATCTCGCTCGCCGCTGGACTTGCGATGCCAAGTCCAGCGTTGAGTGCGCCCGCGCACTCAACGCCCGCAAACGCTCCGCGTTTTAAAATTTCTTCAAGAGGTTTTATCACTTCCACATCAGTATCAAAATACACTCCGCCATACTGATACAGAATATCAAAGCGGGCATAATCGCTTACAAAAGCATATTTCTTTGCGTCATACGCCTGTGCAATATAGGGGATTTTCCGCACATCATAATTGCTTTCGTTCCATTCCTTGATTTCATAATCGGGCAGGAACTTTTTCCATGAGGCAATACATTTCTGCGCCAGTTCAGGAAGAGGATTTCCGCCGAACCAGCAGTAGTGAATGATTTTTGGTATCATCTATTTTTTTCTCCGTTTGATTTTTGATTTTTCGCAAATAGAAATAGTGTTGGAAACTGCAATATAATAATGATTATCTTTTCTTTATAAAGAAACATCAGAACAGAAAAGTATAAAAAATAAAGAATGTAATATCTGATTTTTTAAAAAGATAAATTCATTGTTATCAACAGAGTTTTCTTTTACATACATAAAAGCCAAATGTATACAAAATCTGAATTTCATAGATAAAATTGCATTTTTGACAGCCTTTTTAGATTCGTTCTGGTATAATTTTTCCAATAACTGTAATGCTGTTTTTGCACTTTCTGTCAAACCAGTTTGATTTGTTACACTATCTAAACGCTGTTCATAATGATATAAAGGCTCATTGTCCCAATAAATAAAGCTACAATTTCTAAATGCATCATAAAAAAATTTTACATCTTCCATATATGAAACATTGACATCAAACCTTACAGTTTTCACCTTTTCTGCATCAATTAGACGCAGAACAGAGAAGCCTCCGAAGCCTTTTCTAGCGAAAAGTAACTTCAAAGCCTTCTCTGTTCTACATAATTTTTTGAAATTGCTTTTAGACTGCCCGAAAAATCCACAAATAATGCAATCTGCTTCTGTTTTTACAGCATTATTGAAGAGATATTCATACATCTTCGTTTCAATCCAGTCATCGCTGTCCACAAAACCAATCCACTCGCCGCGAGCTACATCAAGACCTGCATTTCTTGCTGCACTTACACCTGCATTTTTCTGATGAATCACACGGAAGCGGCTGTCACGTTCTGCATATTCGTCGCAGATATCCCCGCTCTTGTCGGGCGAGCCGTCGTCTATGAGAATGCACTCCCAGTCGGTGAAAGTCTGCGCGGCTATGCTGTCGAGGCAACGACCGAGGTACTGCTCCACCTTGTACACGGGAACAATGATTGAGATTTTCGGCGATGTGTTTTCTGCCATTGAACACCTCTATGCAGGCATAATACGCCTGTAAAAATCAATTTTGTGTTCTTTGGCATTTCTATTTTTAGGAAATAGGAAAAAAAATTTAGTTAAGAAATGAGTTCATCAATCGTAACTACGCTATAATAGGCATCTCCTTTTATTTTAGATGCAACTCCTAAAGAAACTCCGTTCTTTGAAAAAATCATATATCTCTTATTTGCACGGTTTATGCACAATGCAGAATCCTGCAAATCTTTCAACTGCTTTTCATCAAACTTTTCTTTGGTGTACTTACATTCACAGATAAGGGCATTTTCATCGTCTAAAGCCAGCAGGTCTATTTCTTCCTGTCTTTTCAGCACAGGATTATTTCCCCACCAGCGTCCAATGTCCTCTGCAAAAAAAGGCATTTTTCCATCATAGAAAAGCTTTTTCAGATATGTTTCGCAAATACTTTCAAAACGATGCCCGATAAATACATTCAACCGCTCATCATTCATTTCGCGTTCAAAATACAATTCTGGAGAAATAAGCCCGTTAAGCATATTTTGCTTTTTGTATATGAACATAAAGTAAAAAGCGAAATAATTATCACAAATTGAATAAAGAGTATTGCGAGAATTCGATTTTTCACCGCACGGCACTTCTTTTTTTATAAAACCAAGATTGCAGAGCACATTCATATACTTTGCAACTTTTGCACTGCTTTCATCAACTCTTTCTTTTATGGTATTAAAAGTAGACGCACCTGCATTTATAGCAAGCATAATGTTTTTATAAAAATACGTTTCTTTTAGCTCCATTCTGAGCAAAGTTTCAATCTCGTTGAACAAAACGCCTGTTTGCGAAAGACAGTTTTTTATTACATTTTCCTTAACAGACAATCGGTCATCAAAAAGTTTCAAATACAAAGGAATCCCGCCTAGTATTGAATATGCTTTTATGTAATCTTCTTTGCTGTAATTCGGAAAAAAATCTCGCGCTTCTATATAATCAAACGGCAATAGTTTTAACTCTGCTGTTTTGCGTCCATAAAGCGGCTTTGAAGAATTATCAATAATTTCTTCAATAACAGACACTTCAGAACCGCATAAAATCAAAAAAATATTCTTATTTTTTAAGATTCTATCTATTGCATTTTGAAGCCCTGAATCATAAGCTGGATTTGAATTATAAAGGTATGTAAACTCATCGATAATGATGACTAACCGTTCCTTCAATTCTTTATCCTTAAAAAATGAATATATATCGCTCCATTTTTCAAACGAATCTATAAAATCACTGACTTTTAGAACACGCTTTAACTCTTCACAGAAATTTTGAACATTTGTCTTTTCAGAAGATTTATCCCCTGTAAAGAAAATAGTATTTTCAGAATGAAGTTTTGCAAAATGAGCTAAAAGATATGATTTTCCAACTCGCCGCCTGCCATGCATAATCAGCATTTCAAACGTATCAGAATTATACAGAGAATCCAATAAAGAAAGCTCTCTTTTTCTGCCGATAAAAAACTCTTTTGAAGAACTCATTATTTACTCCAAAGTTATTTACTTCAGAGTAAATTGTAATTGATTCAATTCAATAAATCAACTACTCCCTTCCCTAAAAAATAGAAATGTCAAAGAACGGACAGTGAGCAAAGCCCACCTACTTATTTTTAGCTGCCCGAGAGCATGCAAAAATCACAAGAATCGGCATTAACAGAAATATTCCGTACAAAACGGCAAATCCGCACCACTGCATATACGAAGCAGGCTTAAAAGAAAAAATCTGAAATATTCTGCATAAAGTAGCAAAAAACAGACCGACCGCCGCAATTTTTGCAAATGTAACAAAACCTGCCCGAACCGAATAAAGAATATTGCGGCTTGTGTAAAAAACTGCATCAATTCCCCTGTACAAACCTGAGCAGATTGCCCCAAAAAGCACTCCCTTAAAGTCCAAAACAATCACGCCGACTATGCTGCAGGCAACATTTATCGCCGCTTCTGCCGCGCTGCGCCATTGCGTTTCTTTAAAATGCCCCGCCGCGTTTATGAGCTGAACGGAAGGATTGCGAATATTGTTCAGAATGCCCACAGCGACAAACAAAAACGCAAGGTCAGGCTGAATGTAGTCTGCATCGGTCATTTTTGCGGTATAAAGCCGCATAAACGGCATAATCAAAAGGTAAGTCATCGAATAGAACCAGCCTTCCACCGCAAAAAATACGGTTTCATAGCGGGAGAAAATAACGCGGGTTCGACTGACAGAATCTATAACCAGCAGCTCGCCGAAAAAAGATTGCATTCCGTTGCAGAAAGCACCCAAAAGAGAGTTCACTGCACTAAAAACAAGAGCATACACCGTGTAGACGCTCGCGTCTTTTAGCGAGCAGAAAATCGAAATAAGCACGAGCGGCGAGTTGAATACAACAAGTCCGCCAATTTGATGCACCAGCACATTTTTGCTCTGGCTGATTGCACTTGTATCGGGTGTTGCGTGAAAATCAATATCACGGTATTTTTTGTGAACATACAGGGCGATGAATACATAGCGGCTCAGATACACGAGGGCAGAAATGAGTTTCACCATCAGGATTCCGAAACCGATTTTTATCATCACGACAGCAAGCGCAGTATTCATAATTGCCGCCAGCATCTGCACAAATGAAATCACATACAGCCGTTTGTCCGCCGTCAGAAGCACGCGGTATTTCCCGATTAAAAAGAACTCCGCAGCCCCCGTAATGCCGAGCACCAGCACCATAAGCGCGGACTGCACGCGGTCAACCTCGCCGCCGACAATGAGCGGATAGACAAACGCGAGCGCAAAAATCAGCACGGTAAAAAGCACGCCTGAACGGTTGTAGAACCGTGCCGTCGCAGAAAGTATACCGTTTCGACATGCTATATCGCCAAGCGCAAGCGGCTTGTATAATGCAGCAATCGCCGCTCCGCCAACGCCAGCTTCTACAATGTTTAGATATGCAATAAACTGTGAAATCGAAGAAACCATGC
>CALBGU010000220.1 GCA_937893155.1 uncultured Treponema sp.
TCCGTTTTCATTATCGGTTCGGCTTCGCTCACCGACCGCATTGCCATTTGCTTAGCGCAGTCGAAGCACAATTCTCCGTTTTCTCTATCAAAATTATCCAAACCGCCCACCCACCACAAGCGAATGATTTACGCGGGACGGTCTTCGTACAAATACATATTTAGCTCACGAATAATCGCACTTAAATTATTGGAGAAAATCTTATTCACTTTTGCAAAACCGCCTTGATTTTGCCACTGAGGACTTTCATCAAACGTCTGCTCATTTAACACAGATTCATTGAGCAAATATTTTTCAATCCTGTCTATCCATTTCTTTTCACCCGCAGAAAAATCGTGCGCTTTGCACAATTTTTTTACCGCGCCTTTTATTCTCTCTTCGTGAGAAACAAGCGGACTTCCAATCGCATAACGACGCACAAGGCTTATAATATCCGCAACAGAATCTTCGTTTGTTACCGTTTGCACTGCGGTATTTAATTGCAATTCGCTAAAACCGTACACATCAAGAGTCTTGCTCAATGTATTGAGTTCAGCGCGTGTCAAATCAGCAGGCTTTGTACAAATTATCTGTATCGCAGCAATTTTATTTATATTGCCCTTTAAGTATGCAGAAAAACTTTCAAGATAATCATTCGGTGCAAGATTGCTCTGTCCAAAACCTCGCTCAACGCCTATCACCGTATCAGGCGTATGAACAATCGGAATAAAATTCCCGTCGTGCCGTTTTTCAGCAAACGCCTCAAAAGCATCTTTATTGCTCAAAAGAAAATCCCGACACTTTTCGGCACTTTCTTTTCTAAGCTCTTTCGCCTTTGAAATAAAATCTTCGATAGAATCAAAACCTGTTTTCACAGAAAAAATGTCATTGCCTTTTTCAGAAACAAGCCTTTTTTCTCTCTGCATTTTTGCAATAATCTGCTCATTCACCAACGCAATATGCTCTTTGTCTTCTAGCTTATCGTATCCAGAAAGCAAGTCGGCAAAACTCGCCGATGTACTTGCAACCACGCTTTTCATCGAAGACATATCATCAAGATACGAATACAAATCGACCGCATCATAAATATCAAAATGCGTCTTGTTGATTTTCGGACAAAGGCGAGTTGCACGACCAAGCATTTGATGATACAAGATTCTTGATTTTACGCGCCGCATAAACACAATTTTCGTTATTTCAGGCACATCGATTCCCGTAGAAAGCAAATCGACAGTAACCGCCACCGTAGGATAATGCTCATTCTTAAACCTTTTTATAGCATTCTGCACACGCTCTTTATCGCCGATAGCAAACGTTATTTTCTCTATCGCTTGCGAATTGATATCTTGGTCTTTGTAAATATCGCGCAAGATTTTTACAATTTCGTCAGCGTGCCTATCGTTTACCGCAAAAATAAGCGTTTTTTCATTGCCCTCAGGGTCGATTTCTTTTGAAATCTTCTCAAGCACGGTTTTATTAAACGCAGGAGCAATCACCTTTTTATTGAAATCCTCTACATCAAAATCGACTTCATCTTCCAGTTCTTCTGCATTCAAAAGCTCTTTTGTTACAGGATTATACAGCGGCATTTTTTCGCCTTTTTTGAGGTGAATACCGTTTTGATTCAATTCCGTTCGTATTATGTGTGGCGCATCATAATCCACTAAATACCCATCAATCACCGCATCTCTATACGAATAGGTATAAACACTGCTGCCAAAAATCTGAGCCGTATGAAGAGCAGGTGTAGCAGTCAAAGCAATTTTTACTGCGTCAAAATAATCGATGACCTTTTTATATTTGCTCAAAAAATCATTCTGGTCGCGAAAAAGCATTTCAGCTTCACTCAGTTCTTTATCAAGCGTATAGCCGCGGTGAGCCTCATCAATGATAATGCAGTCAAAATCTCCTGACGAAAGCGGCTTTTTATCATCGCTCATTATTCTTGACAACATTCCCTGCACAGTCGCGACCTGCACTTTTGTTTCTCTTGCTAATTCCACATCATACAAAGCATTGATGTTGTAAATATCGTTAAGAGGCTTCAAATCCTCCAGTTTTACATCTTTGAACACATCAAGAGCCTGAATTCCCAGCGCAGTTCTATCGACAAGAAAGAGAATACGGCGAAATCTGTTCGTCTTCAAAAATCGGTATATCATACCAAGCACTGTTCGTGTTTTGCCCGTACCTGTCGCCATTGTCAAAAGAATTTTGTCTTTTCCAGCAATAATCGCATTTTCAACCGCTTTCACCGCTTCAATCTGATAATATCGTAAGTTCAAACCGTCTTTGTCTTTCAACATATCGTAAGAAAGCTGCTCAAGTTTTTCGTTTGCTTCATCAATGTTTTGCTGATACAACGCCCATAATTCATTCGGAGAATACCAGCCTTGCAGTGCTTTGGGAAGATTGCTTTCTTTTCTTAAATCTTGAAACCAAATGCCCGATTCTGTTTCAATCTGCTTCAAAAACGGTCGCCCATTTGTCGCAAACACGAATGGCACTTTGTATTTTTGCCATGTTCCTAAAAGATATTCCTCATTTACAGAAATCTTTTCTGCATACTCTCGGCATTGCGTATCAAGAATCGAATATACACTTTTTTCAAACGCCTTTGCTTCTATAATACCGATAAGTTTTTCGCCCACAAACAGAGCATAATCAGCCCTATCCCATTCCGCAATGGCACGATTTTTATTCTTTTGAGCCCTTTCCCCTTTAGAATAGCGAAGATTTTTGGAATCCACTTCCCAGCCCACTTTTCTCAACTGCATATCGATGAGTTCGCGTGTTTCCTCTTCCGTTAAGTCTGCATTTTGCACAGAAGCAGCAGAAAACATTTGCCGTTCTTTTTTGCTCAATGCACTTTGCGGAGTTTCTTCGCCATGCAAGGATTTTTCAGTTCTCTCTTCCAAGAGTTTTGCAATTTCTGCTTCCAATTCAGAAATTTTCTTTTCTTGATTCACCACAAGGCGCGTATAATCGACTTTTCTTTCTGGGGGCTGTGGCTTTACAAATGGTTCTGGCTTAAAATTGCCATCGCCATACACTTGCATAAACCATACCGCAATATGCCATGTAAAGCCCAAAATACTTAACGCGTCTTTTTCAGTAGCAATATTTTGATGAGAAGAATCGTTACGACTTTTTCTGACGTAATTTATCCACAGATTGACATCAGGTGGCAAAATTCCTTCAGTTTTGAGTAGCTTTGTTCTATTATAATGATTATTATCAAAGGTCGGTTCTGCGATTTTTTCTATTCGCAATATTTCGCGAACCATCAATTCTACAAATAAACCAGATTTATTCTTGCTTGAAGGCGGGTCAGTATACACATAGTTTTCTGCAAATTCCATAATTTTGGCAAAATCCGCCCAATACAACTTCAAAAACGCAAAATTACTCATACCTTATTTTCCTATATATTCTTCAGAAAAACAAGTATGTAAAACGCCTTCGCGCCAACGTCAACGATATGCTCGACACGATGGAAGCCTTTTTGTCAGAATAATTTTTTTTTACGTCTTGATTAGTTCGTGTTTCGTGAATTTCAGTTTGCTTTCGTCATCACGTTTCTTCAGGTCTTCAAGATACTTGATGTTTTCTTCGCTGCAAAAGCTGGCATCTTCGCTCATATTTCCCCCTGCAAAACTCAGGCAACTTTTATAAAAAATCGCCTGAGTATCTGTAATGCTTGTTATGCCGAAAGTTTTGCAAGCACTGTTTCCGATTTTTCAATCGCCACATTCACACCGCTTTCGTTGATTTCGTTCAGCTCATCTTTCTTTTCTGCCTTTTTGACAAGTTCAACTTTGCACATCTCATACAGCAAACCGACCAGCAAAGCCGTATTTTCAAGCGTCAATTTCTGCTCGTCAGAAAACTTGTTGTAATCGCAAACGCCGTCTTGAAAAATCTTATTTGAAACCGTTGTTTCCAGCTTTGACACATTCACTTCGTAAAACGCGCCGACTTTTGACAATGCTTTATCAAAATGTTCTGCGATTTCCTGCAATTTTGCAAGATAAACACACAGCGAATTGATTTTCTTTTCGTTCTCCTTCATTTGCTGCCACGCTTCTTCCGCCTTCTCAGAGATTTTTCCTCCGACCGCATTAAAAATCAAGCCTCCGATTAAAAGCCCTGCTCCGAGCGTTGCACCACCTAAAACAGCAGAACCAAGTGCCATTCCGCCGCCGCCTGCCGCAATAGCACCGCCTCCCAAAGCCGCAAGTGTCGCGTTCGTTGCCGCAATGCCGCTCAAAGAAGCGATTGCAGTTCCCGTAGAAGCCGTACCGAGAGCCATAACAGCAGCCGTTGTCGCGCCAGCCGCCGCAAAACCGCCCGCCGTTCCAAGTGCCGCACCGCCAAGTCCGCCAAGCAAAACGCCCGCGCCGACCGACGCATCTTTTACCTCTTGCGGCGTGTATGTCGAAATCGTTACGCCGTCTTTTTTGATTTCCTTGAATTCAGGTTTGTTCTGAATCTTCTCGACAGTTTCAGAAAACCGCGAAAAACTCGCAAGAATCTCAAGCTCGTGTTTTCCAAGCGCGTCCGTAGCTTCAAGCATTTTCTTGTTTGCGCCCTCAAGTTTTGCAACATTCTCTTCGTTGCGCTTCTGAGCGTCTTTTGAAATGTTGCTCGCTTCCTTCATCTTCACCGCACCGTGAACTCCCGAACCGACTCCCGCCGCAGCCGCTGCCGCAGCAATTCCTCCAATAATAAGTGGCAATGGCATTATTGCTCCTCCTTATCAAATTTTCTCATATTCTTCAAAGCTCTACAGCCTTGATAATTCAGTTCATAAAAATCTTCTCTGGTCATCGTTTTAGAAAAAAATTCCTCAAAACTTTCGTCCACGCGACACAAAAGCGGGCGTTTTTCGTAAATCGAACACAATTTGTCTTTGAGATACTTACAAACCCCGTCGCCTCTGTCCAAATCTCTGTACAGTTCGCTTCCTCCGATATGCGCACAGCACAAACCGCATTTGTCGCACTCAAACACTTTTTCACCGCTTACGCGAACACCAAACGCGCATTTTTATCGTTCATAAATGCGTCGAAACTCTCGTAATCTTTCCACGGAATATCAATCTGCAAATCTTTGTAAATCAAATGCAAACAATCATTCATTTCCTTTTCGCTTGTGCAAGCAGAAAGTTTTTCAGATGCTGCAGAAAAGGCTTTTTCTTGTTTTTCCAATTTCTCCACATCAATGCTCATCAATTCGGCAAGATAGCGCGTCAAAAGCTCGCCTTGTTTTTTGAGCGAATAACGGAAATTGTCGATGTCGGGCAAACTGTTCAATTTTTCAACCGCCTTTTTTATCGCTTCACTGTGGTCAAGGATATGTAAAAAAGAACAGCTCATAATTCCCGAAACAAGCACAGAGCAAAATGTCGGCACAATGTCGCTTGCTATCGGAATCGCGCCAAGCGGAGTTTTTCGCAAAAGTTCATTGACCATAGACCCTGCCACAACGCTCGCACCTGTCGCAAGCACTTTTGCAGCAGCAACGAATCGTTCTCCTACTGGATAGCCGTCAGGATTGATAATAAGGATTTTCAACGACTCAGAAAGAGAGGCAAACGATTCGCGAATAATTTTTATAATGTTTTTCGCCGTCGTAAAAAAGATATTTGCAAGCGTTGTAACGAGCGAAGACAAAACACCTGCGACAGCCCCCTCAATGAACTTTTGCCAAATATCGCAGAATTTTTCTTTCGCATTTTTTAAGCCTTGCTTGACGGCATTCGCAATCGCTTCAAACAGCTTTGCCTCTCCATTTCTGCATTGGATAATTGCGTCTTTCACCGTGAACCAAATTTCCGTGAATACCAAGCCCAACGCCTGCCGCACGCCCATAGAAATCCCCAGTTTTGCCACCGCTTTCCCCGTATCGCGCCAAAATCCGCGGCTCGTGTAATACACGCGGTTCAGCTTTGCGTCATACGCCCTTTTTGCCCTTTTGTAAAACGCAAGCATATTTTTCTTTGTCGCCTCGTCAAGCTCTGGGTGCGCGGCGAGGTAATCAGGGATTTCGTCCGCACCCATCGATTTGTTCAGTTTTTCATTTGTCCACGCAAAATTATCTCTTGAATTTGCAAGGTCTTTGCCGTCCAAACCTGCCAACACTCGCCCTCTGTCGTCGTGAATCGATTTTGCCGAAATGATGTGGTCAAGATTTGCGTTTCGGTCGGTCGGAGCATTTTTGCTCTTTCCCAAAAAGCCTAAGTTTTCTTTTCCCGTGTATTCGTCCAAAAAATCCTTGTTGCCGTTCTCAAAATATTCTTTTCGCATTTCGCTTTTGACGCTCGAAAAGCGCGCATCGCTGTGATAATCTTTGCTGTCGTATGTTCCGCGATTGTCGTAAGCGGAAGCATTGCTCTCATTTTTGTACGTCATCGATTCATCTTTGCCGATTTTCCGCACATTGTGAATCGTGTCCACATCGCCGCCGTATCGGTCGTGAACCAGAAAATCCAAGCCGAACGAAGTCGCCAGCGAGCGCACAACGACTTTTTCGTATTGGTCAAAAAGACTTTCATACGAATCCTCCAAAGGCGCATCGTTCAATTCAATGTGCTTTACAAAATTACAAAATCCCGCATTTGCTGCC
>CALBGU010000221.1 GCA_937893155.1 uncultured Treponema sp.
AGCAGATTTACAAATACAAGTGCGAGAACGGCAGTTTCCCCGATGAAAACTTCCAAACGCTTCGCGGAAAGAAAAACAGCGAGTTTTATTACAGCAAAAACGATGACGGCTCATTTGTTTTGTGGACGCAAGGCTTTTCCGTCGGCGAATCGATTGAATATGACTCAAACACAAAAGAATGGAAGCGGGCGGGCTGAAAAATGAAAGAACCAAAAGCACCAAAATATTTTGCGATTGCACACACAATTTGCTTGCTCGCCATTTGCGTGGTCAACGTACTGGACATCTACCGAATTACCAAAAGCGAAGAAACCTTTATGCTGATAAATCACGCTCAAGTGTTATCTTTGCTCTTCATTTTGCCCGCGCTGTTTATCGCAACAATCGTGATTTTGTTCATATACAGAAAAAACATCATTTCAAACATGCTCGCCATGCTCTTCAACATCATAACTTGGCTTTTCGTCATCAGCGCATTCGCCGTAAAGTTTTAATCGAACTTTCCGCCACAATAACTCGTGATAAGATTGTACGCCACAGAGCATTTCGGCGGGATTTCTGGAAGAGCGTCGCGATGAAACCACCTCGCCTGCGGGTGCGATTCATTTCGACATTGCGCAACGAACGATTACAAAAGAACTTCCCGCATCAAGTGCAGGAATGACAGCGGGCAAGTGCCGCCACTGCGTCATTGAAACAGAACGGGTACCAGTGCTATAATGCGCCTGTGCAGTGATGTTGCATTTTAAGGAGCAAAAATGAGTACGTTCAGAAAACAGCACATGGCAGTGGATTGGAACAATCTTATCGACAGCAAAAGCGAAGCGCCAGCCGCACAGGCATCGCTTCGGGACAAAGCCGCGCTCGTGGGGCGCACAGGCTTGCTGATTTTGTCTGTGGGCGCAGGCGCATACCGCGTGCGAAGTGCGATGAACAAGATTTCTCGTGCGCTCGGCATTGTGTGCACCGCGGACATTTCGCTGTTGTCCATCGAATACACCTGCTCAGGCGGCGGCGATTCGTACACCAGCGCCTATTCCTTGAGCACCACGGGCGTGAATACCGACCGCCTCAACCGCCTGCGCGCGTTCGCAGATTACGCCGCCGAACAATCAGACAAAAAAAGCATTCATGAACTGTTTGCACTGCTGGACGACATCGAACACACCGCCGCGAATTACAGCGCAATCCGCCTTGCACTCGCCGCCGCTGTTGCGTGTGCGTGTTTCACATTCTTGCTCGGAGGAGGCGCAATCGAAATGATTTTCGCGTTTTTCGGCGCAGGCGCGGGCAATTTTGTGCGAAAAAAACTCCTCGAACGCCACATTACCTTATGCGCAAACGTGTGCTTGGGCGTAGCGGCGGCGTGTCTTACCTATATCGCGCTCATTTCTGTCGCAGAAGCCGTGCTTCATCTGCCGCCTGTGCACCACGCGGGCTACATCTGCGCAATGCTGTTTGTCATTCCGGGATTTCCGCTCATCACGGGCGGCATCGACCTCGCCAAACTCGACCTGCGCTCTGGATTGGAGAGGGAACTGTATGCGCTGCTCATCGTGTTCGTTGCCACGGCGACGGGCTGGGCGTGTGCCAGAGCGTTTTCGTTTTATCCCGAAAATTTCCGCGCGCTCAATCTCTCTTTGCCTGCACTCATCGCGTTAAGGCTCGCGGCGAGTTTTGCGGCGGTGTACGGATTTTCGCTGATGTTCAACAGCACGCAGAAAATGGCGCTGACCGCCGCGCTCATCGGAATGGTTGCCAACGTCTTGCGCTTGGAATTGCTGGATTTCACGAATCTGCCGCTCATCGTCTGTTCGTTTGCGGGGGCACTCTGCGCGGGGCTTCTCGCCTCTCTGATAAAAAAGCGCTCGGGGCTTCCGCGTCTTACCGTAACCGTGCCGTCCATCGTCATTATGGTGCCGGGAATGTTTATGTACAAAGGCATTTATTTTTTGGCGGCGGAAGACATCAACACGGGCGCGCTCTGGCTGCTCAAAGCAGGTATGGTCGTCTGTTCTCTGTCGTTCGGGCTCATCGCGGCGCGTATCCTCACCGACCCCAATTTCCGCGTCAACAGCTAATCCCCGCGCAACGAAATTAAAAAAAGACAATGCAGGAGACAGCAAGGGGGTTAAGCCCCTTGTTTCAATGGACATTGGAAAAAAATTGCCGTATCAAGCACGCCAATGACACAGCCAAAGGCTGCTTCTCAAACAGGAAGAGGTTAAATCCACGCGGTTTCCTGCTCTTCCAAAACGGGAAGAGGTTGAATCCGCTCAGTTTCATGCTCTTCCAAAACAGGAAGAGGTTAAATCCGCTCGTTTTCCTGCTCTTCCAGAATGGGAAGAGGTTAAATCCACTCGGTTTCCTGCTCTTCCAAAACGGGAAGAGGTTTTTAGAAAAAAACATCAAAAGCATTGCACAAATAGAAAAAAATATTACAATCTGTTTATATATTTCTGTTTATTTTTTGGATAAAGGAGCTTTTATGAAAAAACTTTCAAAAAACATTCGCACATCGGAATTAAGCACGCTGGCTTATTATTTGGTATCGCTGTTCAAAAAGGCGGCGGAATTGAGCGAGGACGCATTTTTGAAGTCGGTTTTTGAGGAAATGGCGGCATTGTACGAGCGCATTACGACGGCTCTCAAGAAAACCAAGGTTTCGACTTCGCTTGAGGAAGCAGATTCTATGCGCGACACGGCGGTAAGAGAGCTGGGCAATCTGCTTTCTGGCTATGCGTCGTTTCCGCTTGCCGAAAAGCGTGCGGCGGCGCAAACGGTGCTCGATGTTTTCAATAAATACGGCAAGAAAATTGCGCACTCGAATTACAGCGAGGAATCTGCGTATATCGAAAGTCTGCTGATTGATGTTGCGCAAGAGCCAGCGGCGAGCGCGGTGAAGGCGCTTGACGGGGTTACGGAGCTGATTGCCGCTCTTCGCACGGCAGAAACGGCGTTCAAGGCATCTCACGAGGAATTTGCGCACGTTTCAGCGCAAAACGGTCAAAAAGACAGCGCGTATCTTTTGAAGAAGCCGCTGTTGTCGCTGATTAACGATAAGCTGGTGGTATATTTGAACACGATGCAGATGGTTTCGTCGGAGAAATACGCTCCGTTTGCCCAGATGGTTGAGCAGGAAATCGCCAAGCAAAACGATTCGATTATTCAGCGCACAAAAAAGGCAGCCGCCGAGAAAAAATAGTTTTTTCTTCACGCGCGCTACGCTTTGTCGTCAGGTAGACGGCAGGGCGCAGCGCGTGGTATACTAAAGGCAGAGATTTTTTATTGTTAAGGAGGCGTTTATGCGCGTTATCACAAAGGAATATCAGGAAATGCTTAACCAAAGTGCCGCGTGGAGAACCATTCGCGACACTCCGCGCCCGGATTTTACCGAACTGGACAAAGAGGTTGCAGCATTTGAGGAGTGGATTTCAAAGGAACACGAAAAAGACCGTCAGATTTTGAGAGAGGCTTCCAGAAAATGATTGTCGAGTTTTCGGTTTTTGACACAAAAGATTTTTCTATCGAGCATTTGTTCGATTCAGAAATCAACGCCAATTTAATTGAGGATTTCGAGGCAGGAAACAATGCATTCGGGCTCGAAAACTACTTGAAATATCAAGCAGCTACTGACGAAAAATGTGGAAATAGCCGCACTTATCTTGTAAAAGATATTTTAACAGGCGAGTTGGTCGGCTATTTTTCGCTTCGCACCGGCTTAATAACTATTCAAGTGAAAGACGAAAGTTTTGATTCAATTCCTGCCATTGAACTCGCGAATTTTGCCATAAACAAATGCTATAAGGATTCACACCCAGATTTATCGGAACTCGGGTTTTATACATTCCGAAAATTCATTCAACCGATAGCGCGGTGTATGGCAAAATATGTCGGCGTGAACTCGCTTTACATTTACGCGCTCCCAGAAGAAAAGCTCATTGAGCATTACGGAAAAATGGGCTTTTCTCGGCTGCCACGTGAGCAAGAGCAATTTGTGCAGCAGCACGTCAAACCCAAATACGATGAGGGGTGCGTGTTTATGTATCAAACGCTCTGATGATTTCTTTCTGCAGTATACAAAAAAAGCCCGTGCAGGATTTGGTTTTCGGCACGGGCTTTTTTCGGAGTTAGTTTTTATGAGTAAAAAGATTGTTGCACGTCTATAGGCATTCCTCCATCTATTCGCTTTTCAAAAATCGCTTAGTTCGATACACGATTGCCCCAGAAATACTCGCCCTTTTCCGTTGCGGACGTATCAGAACAAAGCGTCGTAAACGTAATGGTGCGATGGTCAGAGAACGTGGAACTTTTCTTTGCAAAATCCACTGCGTGCAGGAAATATCCGTAGAACGTGCCGAGCGCAGTACCGCTAGCGTTTTTAAGAGTGATTGTTGCCGCACCGTTCGAGCCTAGCGTAACAGTGCCTGTATACGAAGAGGAAGAGCCGTCGCCGTAAATAGTTCCGTCTGACGAAATGTACATTGAAACAGATTCAGTCGCTGTACCGTCTGCGGTGTTTCCTGTTTGAGAGTTTCCCGCAAGTTCAAGCGTGCTTGTATCAGTGCCCCTCACCGTCAAAATCGTGCTGTACTCGCCCGCGATGTCAGAAAGCGTCAGAGCAGAAAGGCTTTCCGTGCCGCTTGAGGTGTAGCCAGAATAATACGCATAATAATCATTTTGGTTCAGCACTGGCCAGCCTTCCGAGTTGAAGAACATCTGCTGCAATCTCAAAACGAAATCTCCGCTCATAAACGTGGTGCGGCTATGACTTGCAAGCATAATCTTGCCGTTTCTGGCGCGCAAAATGGACTGCCCGCCCGGGCTTCTCCAGCCATATTCGCCGTCAAGTTCTGCCGCGCCTAAAATTTTACTGCCGATTGAATGATAATTTGCAGTTGTTACCGAAGCCATATTCGCTCCTCCCGCATCTAAATACGGACCGTCAATAGAGTCTGAACGCCCCACGCCGACGCGATATTCATAGGTAAGGTCGCCCATAGACACAAACATATAATAGTAGCCCGTGCTACTGTTGTAAATGAGCTGTGCGCCCTCGTACCCAGCGCCGCTACCGCCAACCAATTTTTTGCCTTGATTGCCGCTGATTGAATCAACAGGCGCATCCATTACATCGCCTTCTGCATAGGAAACATTGTTGTAAGCAGACGTGCCCGCTGTTGTACAGATAGGTTTTAATGTTTTTGCGTCCACATAGATGAGAGCAATGCCGCCTTTCCAGCTTCCGTAAGTTACCGCGTAACAGGTCGTTGAGCCAATGGTGTATGTCTTCAAGCTGCCCGTCGCCACGTCGAAAACAAATTCAGGGTCGATGCCGCCGAAGCCTGTATTCCAGTCACCGCCTACATTGTATGTATCTTCATAGCCAGAATCAGAGCTACTCCACGCATAGCGCACAAGCGTAGAGGTTTTATAGATGCTAGGATTATACTGCGACGCAGGAATAAACGGACCTTCAGGGCTGTCAGAAATGGCGAGTGTAATGCAGGCATATAAATTAGGAGAAGTACCCGTAATAATGCCGTGGAACATATAATATTTTCCGTTTTGCTTGATGACGGTCGGTGCCCAGCTTTCCGTAGAATTGACCCAAGACTGAAATTCTGAATCTACGCCCACTGAAATAGATTTCTTTTTCCAAGTAACCATATCTTTTGAAGAGCGAAGCTCTACCCTTTCGCCCCAGCCAGTAGAATAAGCATAATAAGTGCCGTCGCTGTCTTGGAATAATTTGGGGTCGTGACAGCCCCACACGTCATCAGATTTGGAGGAATATTTTGACACAACGGTATTTTCCGCCGCCCATTCATCTTTGTTTGCCCAATAATCTTCGGTTTCGTCTTCAAAAAATGCGCAGGAAATCATTGAAAGCGCAATAAAAGCAGACATCGCCGAAATAAAACCTGTTTTTTTCATACACACCGTCCTTTTCTTTTGTAAGCCAAGGGCGCAAATGCACCCCTGCGTTTTCTACTTGCGGAACACAATCCCCGCATAAAAGCGATAATCCACGCCTGTGCCGATTTTATCTTTACTCAAGTAGCGACTGCCGTCGTCCGTTTTTGTGCTCACGGCACACACTCCGAAGAATGGAATATCTACGTCTGCACCAACATTCACGCCGATTGCCTTAGTAATCGCATACTGATACGACACATCGAACGACAATGCCGTGTAGAAATCACTGATAGACATTCGCGAAACGCCATCTTCATCGCTATCCCAAGACGATTGGTCAAAGCCGAGCTGAAGCGCAGGCACAAACCGAACCGAATGATACCCGCCGATGTCGTAGCGGAACGCTGGACCCACGCTAAGATATTCGCTGAACGTCAGCGCGTCGATGTCGTATTCATCACCCGCAAGCTGAATCTTCTTTGTTTTTGCAATGCTCGCACCTGCCGAAAGGTCAAGACCTTTGTAGATTCCGCAAAAAAACGGCGCGGATTGGTAGAGCGTGCAATCGATGTTCAAGCCGATTGGCGAAAAACCGTAGTCAAAATCATAGTCTTCATCTTTGAGATGCAATTTCACATCGCCAACGGCATAGTTTACCGCTAATTGCCGCGTAAATACCGCCGCAGCAAATTCGCCCGCTTTTTCTGAACCCGCCGCCTCAGATTCGCTGTGAAGCAGATTGTCGGTGCGATACAGCGCAGTAATTTCTTTGTCGGAAAGCGCACGGTTTGCCACCAACACATTATCCATAACTCCGCTAAATGCGGGGTCAGGAGCCCAGTTGGACGCGCCCACGAATAGCCCCTGCACATTTTTGCCGAGTTTTTCGGGAGTCATCGGGCAAGGAATGCGCTGGCAGAGTTTGCCGTTCACATAGAGTTTTGCAGATTTTCCGTCGATAGTGCCAGCGATGTGCGTCCATTCGTCAGTGGGAGGAAGAGGAGCAAGCACGGTAATGCCGCTTAAACCGCGCCCGACCACGTCCATGCGGAGCTTGCCCGAAACGCCGTCCATTCCAATCCACAAATCTTCAATCTGGTCGCCGATGTCCAAAATACGCATCCACGGCTTCCAGTTCTGCGGATTGACCCACGCAACAAACGAAAATCCGCTGCCTGAAAGCACCGATTCATCTAGCAGGATACATTCGTCAGAGCCGTTGAAAAGCAGTCCCTGCCCGTCGAATCCATCGTCAAATTCAGTGCCGTCCATCGCAGTGGTAAATACATTGTTGCCCTTTCCTGAATGGTCTACAATTTCCACGCTGTCGGTACTGTCGTCGATTTCTTCATCGAATGTGTAATATCCCACAACTCCGCCCGTTTTTGCTCCTAATGTGAAACTTGGCAGCAAAAACGATAGAGCTATGGCAGTTGTACATATCTTTTTCATTAAAAAATCCTCCATAAAAACTACCTGTTACCACCAGAACGCAACGCCGAGCGGAATACGCCATGAAAAATTCTGCACGATATTGCTTGTTTCGCCATGGAAGTAATTCAACTCAACACCGAGTGATACTTTTCCGTTCGTAAAATTCTTTTGGAAATACGGATACACATATCCTGCAAGATACCGCCCATTGCTGCCAGTTTTTGGAGTTACCAAATCGCCCTGTGCCATAAAGTTCCATTCATAGCCCACCAAATCGGAGCAGTAATCAGCGTCACGCGACATCATTGAGCCGTTTGCGTCCTGCCCGTACATAAAATATCCCGTAAAGCCAAACAAATACGGTGTTCCCGCAAGCGGACGCTCTGCGTGCAGTCCCAATCGGTTGTACAATGCGCGCTCGTTTATGGAAATATAATGGCTGTCGTAAAAGCCGAGTGCGTCCTCCACGCTGATTGTCCAGTTTGGAACAAGCGTCGTTTTGGCAGACACTACCGCCATATGCGCATACGCCGTTTTGTTCCATTCTTCGCCGCTCTTTGTGTTTTCCGCGGACACAGACACATCGCGCCAACGCACATCGTAGCTTGCGTTAAAATGCACGCCATACACAAGGCTCGGCATATCAAGCTGCACGAATGATTCACCGAACAGGCTCGTAGTGTAATCGTTGTCTGCGCGCGCTCCGTTCGTGCCGTAGGTGTTCGGGCGAATTCCCGCGTTCACCGTAACGTTGTAAACCGCGTAATTATAGCTCATCATAAACTTGGTGGCTTTTCGCAAATGATTCCAATCGTTGAATTTTTCATACGCGTCGGTAAACGGCGCAATTGGAAGCCCCGCAATGAACTTCAATCCAGAAATCGCTTTTGGCAAGAACTCCACGCCCGTAAACGCAGAATCATTTGCAGAAGACGTGCCACGCATTGCCAGCGGGCTAACGTGCGATTGGTCGGAGACAAACCCCGAAATCACATAGTCTGCAGTAAAGCCGTTGCCTGCAAAATTGCCCGAGTAAAATCGCATTTGGTCGCCCAAAAAATGCGTTACCAAATACATCTGGAGCAAAACGCCGCCAGTGTCGCTGTCTTTAGTGCGGTCGGGATACATATCCACGCCGTACCACGGACCAATGCCCGCGCCAAGCCACACTCCCGTGTGGAAATCCACATAGGGAACATTTGCGTCCACGTTCAAAAAGTGGATACCATTTTGAAACGGACCATATTCCGCCATCACTTTGCTGTCTTGAAAACCTTCGCCGTCGCCAGAATTTTTATATTGCTGCGCCGCCAAGGTGCTCGAAAAATCAGCATACCCGCTTATGCGCACATCTGCCGCCGCCGTAAAACCTAGAGAAAGAACGGCAGCACCTAACATTATTTTTTGCAATTTCATCTGTCTGCCCTCCTTACTCGTCCCCAAGTTCTTGGAATTCCCAGTTCAAGTCTGTTCCAGAACGGGTAATTATAAATTTGAATTTTACATTTGTGCTTATATTTCGAGTGCCGTCTGTTGTGTACGTTTTTGTAAACGTTGCGCTTAAAGAATCATCGCCCCAGAAATTGCCGTCAGCGGGATTATACCACCACCAACCATTGCTGTTCGCTGCGTGTATAGCAAGCGACGCATTTCCGTTCGATGCCAGTTTGGTACATTCAAGGTACAAAATGAGCGTTTCGCCTTCACTGAGAGCCACTTGCGTAGAATCAACGCGATTCGTCCACCACACGCCTGCACCTGTAACAGTTGATTCCGCCAAAATTTCGTTGCCACTTTCATCGGAAAAACTGTACGTCCACGTTCCCTCCATAGGCGAAAATCCGACTTTTAGGGCAGTTCCCCAATCGCTTACCGTTGCTGTTCCTTTGTCATAGATAACATCATCGGTATAATCTGGCTTGTCGCTTTCGGGTATGTCTAGGTCACAGCCTGCCAAAGCAAGCACACAAAATGCAGCGATGGCAGAGCAAATTGATTTTAACTTTTTCATCACTCATGCCCTCCGTAACCTTAGAACGCAAACTTCAAGCCAACAGGAATGCGATAGCTGAAACCTGTGTTTTCCACATCTTCGTTTTTGAATTTTGTGAGACAGAATTCTGCACCGATTTTGAGCGAGCCGCCCGACATTTTTACACGAATATACGGATTTGCATACAGTCCGAAATACTGCGATGATTTCCCGCTCAAGCCAGAAACGCTCGCGGTCGCCATATCGTTCAGGCTCATTCCGATATCTTTGTCGCAATAGTATCTGCCCGTAGCGATTTTTGCGCCGTTGTTGTCGGTAAACGCCATGCCACGCGCATCGACGCCGTACATTCCCGCCGCATTCAAACCGATGTTGAACGGCAATGTAATCAAATTGTATTCAGCAGAGAGCGCCAAGATGTCGTACAAAAGTTTTTCATCGCTCGTGATATAATCATCATCTGCAAAAAAGGCGCGGTCTTCCACAGCCAGCGTCAAATCAGGACTGATAAAATCGCCGAATTCCGCCGAAACGCCCAGCATATGCGCAAACGTCTTGTGTTCTTCCGTTTCGTTCGCCGTGTTCGTATAAGTGCCGTCGCGATAGCGAATATCGTAGCTCGCGTTCGCTTTAAGCCCGTCAATAACATTCGGGAGCGACACCTGCACAAATCCCTCGCTAAAAAGGCTCTCGGTAAAATTCGACGTTGCCAGTGCCATTTCGCCGCTATCCGCTTCGTCCACGCCGTCAAAATACGTGCCCGGGCGGAATCCTGCGATAATCGCAATATTATTGTCCAGCGTGTAGCTTGCGGCAAACTTGAACTTTTTGTACAAAACGTTCCATTGGTCATATTCAGCGTCGGGGATTCCGTTGCCGTTTTGCGGCAAAATCGGACAGCCCGCAAAAAGACGCAAGCCGCTCAAGCCAAAAATCTGCGGCTCAATAAGCAAACCCGTCAGATACTGCCCGTAATATTTGTCCGCCAGATTTGTGATGTACTGTTCGCCGAGCGCATAGCCCTCCACGATAAAATCCGCGTTAAAATCCTCGAACTTGCCCAGATACAGACTTGCTTGGTCTGCAAAAAAACCCGCTTTCAAATTGCCTTTGTAAAACGACGTATTGAGCTTATCGCCAAAATCGTAATATTCTTGGTTGCCGCCGTCCGCGTTAAAGTACAAGCCCAAATTGAACTCCATACTCGCCGCATTCACCAACACATCAATCGTCATATTGCCGTCGGGGTCGTAGCCCGAAGAAGCCTTGGTCTTTTCAAATTCGCCGTCAGTCGTCGTTTTGGTCTGCGTAACGCCGTAGGTGGTATAGTCCACGCCCGCGCTGAACTTCACTTGCGCACTCGCCCACGCCGCGCCCACTGCAAACACCGCCGCAGCAGATATATATCGATAAAACTTCATAATGATTGCATCTCCTTAAATTTTACAAATTTGGGATATTATTTCCAAGTAAGTGTTGTAGAGTCACCTTTTTGAATGTGAAAACGTGCTTTTTCTTTTTGGGTTGCCGAACCACAAGAAACTTTATACCAAACTTTAAAACCTGAATAATCAGGAGATGTTATTGTAACTTCAACTGCATTACCAGTATGAGTAAGAGTTTCATTTATATTCATTCCAGTCGCAGCTAAATTCTGCAATGTTGAAACCCAATCAGTATCAGGAATCGTCAAACTTTCACACTCAGTATCATCATTTGTCCATGTATAATCACCAGCTGCACCACCCCAACCATAAGCATCTAAACGCAATGTGACATAGGTTGAACTGTCATCATCATCATGAAATTCTGTCCATGGACCATAAGCATTCTCGCCAACAAATGAATAAGTTGCAACACATGTTTTTCCTGCAGGTAATTCAAGATACTCTCCATCACCAGTTCCCGACGCAACTGTGAAGTTAGTACAAGCAGAAGCAACTTCAGCAGAAGAGAATGTATCGGAGAGAGTTCCGTTTACTGCGCTTTCATACGTTACCGTAATGCCTGTGCTTGAGTCATAAGCAAACGAACATTTGCTCTGGTCGAAGCTTGCTGTGCTTGTGCCATCGGAGTATTTTGCTGTAATGCTGTATGTAAAGGCAGTATTTAAGGCAGTATTTAAGGCAGTATTTAAGGCACCGGGATTGTAGACGTAAGTCGGTTCAACATTCGTGATTTCAATACTTTTTACAGCCGCCGTTACGTCAATATCATAAGAAGTTGATTCAATTGTTTGTCCAGAGGAATAAGACAGAACAACTTTTGCAACACCAGTTCCAACTTTGCTGGTTGTATAGCCATTAACGGTTACATCATCTGTTGTCAAATTTTTTGTGCTTCCGTCGGAAAATGTTGCAGTTATCGTTGCATTAGAGCCGAGCGAAAAAGGTGCTCCCTGCTCAAAACTCGTTGTCTGCCCCGATACAGCGAGCTTTGTAATATCGTATCCGTTTTTTACATATCGGTTATCTTCGTCGTTCAGATCGAGCGAGCAGCCCCCCCCCCTGTAATTGCAAGCACTGCAAGCGCGATTGTCGCAATGC
>CALBGU010000222.1 GCA_937893155.1 uncultured Treponema sp.
TATATCACTTTTCCCTGTTGCTTTTATACTAGCATACTTTTTAGTAACACCACCCCATACTTATTGTGAAATCACCTTTTTTTTATTCCCTAATATTGTTTCAAGTTCGATCAAACATTGCATCAAGTTTGACACAACATTGCATAAACTTTGACAAAACTAATCATTGATTTTCGTCCTTTCCTTTGCAAATCTCCTCTGTTTTGTAAAATGAAAAAAAAGATACATATTTCCCCCTGACTTGAATGTGTTATTTTTTTAGTATAACGGGCATAAATCATTTTAGGAGGGCAACATTATGCCAAACAAAAAAATCACACCAGCAAACAACGCTGCGAATATGCAGAACGCAAACAAGGGCACACCTGGAACAAACCGCCAGTATGACCAGAACCAAGGCAACCGCGGAAAGCAGTTGAATCCAAACAGAAAAGGCAAATAAGCCTTTTTAGAAACTGTCATTTTGAGCGTAATGAAATAAAGCAGATTCTTCAATTGTCTTAGCTTTGATTTTTTAGCTCAAAATGACAGATTTTTGCAGAAAAATTGTCAACTCGCCACAAAAACAATACTCAGTTTATAAAGGAGGAATCCAATGACAAACAAAGACCTAAAACAAGAACTAAAAGCCGTATTCCGCTCGTACCGCAGAATGAACGCCAGCACAGAAAGCCGACTGTCCGCGCTCGGCATAAAAGTCGCACGGCAGCGGAACCACATCGTCTTGAGAATTGGAAACGGACGCCATATCCCGATTGCCTGCACAGGAAGCGACAAGCGTGAAGGCTTGAATATCGCAGTCAAAATAATGAAAGCAATGCTGTAAAACCTGCAATTTCGCAAAGGGGGATTTTATGAGCACAAAAGGAAAAACACTGAACTGGCATTTCACCACCGCGTGCAATTTCGACTGCCGCTATTGCTTTATCGCGCCGTGCCGCTCGCTCGGTCTTGCAGAATACAAAACCGCACTTGAGAAAATCGCACCGCACTTTTCGCGCGTGAACTTCGTGGGCGGAGAACCGACCGTGTCGCCGCACCTTTTGCCGCTTATGCGCCTTGCCCGCTCGCTTTCGCTTGATTGCACCATCGTAACGAACGGCTACAACGTAATCCGCGACAAAGCCCTTTTTACCGAAATCGCCTCCCTGTGCTCCTGTATCGGCATCAGCGTTGATTCACTCAACGACGAAACAAACGCCAAAATCGGACGCGCGCACAATGGCGAAATCATCTCGAGAAGCGAATACGTCGATTTATGCAAAGCAATCAAAAACAGCGGAACACGGCTCAAGATAAATACCGTCGTAAGCTCACTCAACAAAGATGAAGATTTTTCAGCCTTTTACCGCGAAATAAATCCCGACCGCATAAAACTTTTCCAAGTCTTAAAGCCAGAACGCTGCCTAAAGCACTGCTATGATAATTTTTTGATTAATCAAGCGGAGTTCGCCTCATTTGTCGCACGACACGGAGAGTTTTCAAGCAAAATCGTTGCCGAAAACAACGACGCAATGACCAGCGCATATTATATGCTTGACGCAGAATGTTGCTTCATCGACGAAAAACGCGGAGGAAAAAGCCCGTCGATTGCCAGAAGCGACGTTTCTGCAGAATACGCGCTCACCTTTGCCGATGTTGACGCGGAAAAATACAATTTTCGATATATCGCGTGATTGCGTATTCGGCGGGCGGTGATTAAAAAAGAAACTCGTGCCGAAAAAAATATATCTCCCCATTTTGACAGTAAAAAGGATAAAAAATGAAACAGACATCGATGAAGCTGTATTTTGAAGGCGCGGCAGGCAGCGTAACTGGTTCCTGCTCTCGTTTGGAATACTCGTGCGGAGAAGAAAAAGCGCAGATTCTCGTGGATTGCGGGCTTTTGCAGGAAGCGGAAGAAGGCGCAATCACTGTGCCTGACTGGAGTTTTGAGCCGTCTCAAATACACGCCGTTCTGCTCACGCACGCGCACATCGACCACTGCGGCGCATTGCCCTTGCTTTATAATCGGGGATTTTCGGGCAAAGTCTACGCGACAGACGCAACGATTGAACTTGCAACGATTATGCTTGCCGACATCGCAAAAACAACGCAGTTTTTTGAAAAAGACGATATCGACAAAATCCGCTGGGAGAGCGTGGACAGCATAGAAGAGGGACGAATCCAAGGGCGGTATTTTGGGATTTTTCCGAATATCCGCGCGTGCTTTATGCGCTCGTCGCATATTTTGGGCGCGACCGGCATTTATGTGCAGTGGTTCAAGAACGTTGCCGAAGAGGGCGACGAAATCGACAAAAATGACATCAACAACTTCAAGACGATTTTCTTTTCGGGAGATGTCGGACGCAATTTTGACGGCATAAACGACGAATCTACGTTTTTAAAGCCGAATTTCTATCCATTTACCACCGCCGCAAAAGAATTTTTTGTGCTGGAATCCACCTATGGAAACCGACTCCATACCGAAAACACCGATTACCGCGCAAAAATCGCATTTTTGGAACAGACGCTGAAAAAGGCACTCGCTGGCAACGGTTACGCCGTCATTCCTGCATTTGCGCTCGACCGAACGCAGACCGTCCTTGCCGACGTGTACGATGTGCTGCAATCGAAAAAGATAATCGAAGAAAAGGCGATTGACAGAAACGCAATCAACGAGGAAATCAAGAAAATCAAAAACGATTCGTCGATTGACAAAAAAGAGCGAAAAGCAAAAACCGCGGAATTGCAGGCAATGCTGAGCAACAAAAAGACGATTAAGGTTCATTCCGTGTCGCCGCTCGGAAACTTGATAAACAAAGTCTATGCGAAAAATCTCGGAACTGAATCCAAAGTGATGGACGCAAAGGGGAAAATCCGCTTCCGCTATCTCAACAAAACGCCGTTCATTCCGCCAGAATACCAAAACGAGCAGAACCAGAACGCTGCCGACACCGTTTCCGATGAAGCCGTGCAGAAACGCGCTTCGTGCCTCATTTCGCTCAAATCAGACAAAGAGAGCGCGAACGATTTTTGTTTTCAAAGCGATGTGATGTTTGAACAAAAAAAGGTCGGCGCAATGACGAAAAGCCTGCCCAAAAGTGCGGGGACATTTGCGCTGCCGCAGTCCATCATCGTGGGCGCAAGCGGAATGTGCGACCGCGGTTTTATCAAGGACGCTGTTGAAAAGGCACTCGCCGACGAAAACGCCACGATTATCCTTACGGGCTACACCCCAAAAGGCAGCGCGGGCGAGGTGATAAAGCGGTTTGCGAACGGCGCGCAAAAAGCGGGATTCACGAAGCAGGAGCTGTTCAACAAAAAAGTGCCGTCGATGAAAATTCGGCTGTTTGAAATCAAAGCCAACATCGTAGATATGTCGGATTTCTACAGCGCACACGCCGACCAAGCAGAACTGCTGACCTATCTTTTCGACAATCCCGAAAAGCCGCGGACGACTCCCGTACAGGTATTTTTGAACCACGGTTCTGTTGCGGGCGGTCTTGCCCTTGCCGAAAAAATCGACGCATTCAACGCGCGGCTCGGCGAAAACACACCGAAAGCGGTGGTAACCTCTCCGTTTTGCAATGCGTTCGACCTCACGGGCGAGCGTGCAGAATTGCTCGTAAGCGCGGAGAACATCGCCGAGCACGAAAAACTGGTTGCAGAATCCCGAAACGTGTTGAATCAGCCTGCCGAAACAGTTTTTGCTGAAGAGCCGATTGAAGAAATGCCGCCAAGCAGCACGGCGGAAACGGACGAAATGGACAAACTCATTCGGGAAAAGATTTTTCACGGAAAGGATTTTTTGCTTGCAGGTTTTGATATTTTGCCTTTGGCGTTGGAGCGAATTCGGGAAATCGCACGCAGAATCGACATAAGCGAGGAAGAAAATCAAAAGAAAATTCACAAGGCGATTTTTGCCCTCCGCTCTGAATGGCAAAAAGAAACAAAACTCAATCCTATGCTTTTTTCGTCGCCCAAAACGGTATCGTTGAAAAAAAAACTCGCTTCGACAACGCTTTTTACGGCAGAAAATCTCACCGTCGCGCTTGGCGATTGCGATATTTCCGCCGTTGCGCCAGAGATTCTGCGGCTCGATGAAATATACCAAAAGCGTGCTGCTGACGAACTTTATTGTAAAATGCCGTACACGCTCAGCATTCCCAAAAAAATCGATTCGTTCTGTCGCAATTTGCTTTCGTCGCTCATACAGACCGAGCGGGAATTGATTGTCCGTGAGTTTGTGAACCAGCGGCTGAGCGGCTTTAATCCATTTCCCGCCCCGCTTTCGAGCGAAGAAAAAATCAGCGAAGATATGAAATTTGTTGACGAAATTCTGTAGCGCATAAAAACGCATAGAGTGTCGTACTTGATACGGCAATTTTTTTTCAGTCAGTTTGGTGCGCAAAAGGCGAAATCAAAAAATCCACACATTTCCCCGTTCCGTTGGAATTCAAAAATATTTTTCTCTCCCACGCCGTTATGATTTTATGATATGATAGCTTTTATTATGGAGAAAAAGCTCTTTATTGTTACCTCTATCGTCTTGTCGCTCACAGTTATCTTCAGCACGCTCTGCCTTTTCGGTTTCACGAAAGTTGCGCTGCCGTTTGCCATAACGTTTGGAACAACCGCATATCACTTTATAATGCGGCTCGTCGTGGGATTGTGTGTCTGCAAACAGCTCAAGCTCGACTGCTCGCAAAAGCGATTTCGCGTATCAGCGGCAGAGCAAAGGCTGTATAAACTCATCAGAGTAAATCAATGGAAAGACAAGCTGCCCATTTATCATCCAGACAACTTCGACATCTCAAAGCGCAAGCCCTCTGATATTCTCAGTGCTGGTTTGTACGCCGAAACAGGACACACGATAATGGCTCTTTTGAGTTTTCCGCCGATGCTGCTCGCCGTGCCGTTCGGGGCAATCGAAGTGTTTGCACTCACGTCGATTCTCGGCTGCATTCTGGATTTGCTCTTTGTGATAATCCAGCGATACAACCGCCCCCGTCTGCTGCGCGCTCTCCGCCAATCCAAGCGCACTCTGTAGGGGATTACAGCTCGGCGAAGTTGTGGTATACTAAAAGCAATCATATTCCACAGGAGGCAAAAAAATGTCAGCAGCAGAAATGAAACATCTTGAGAATGAACTTGCCCTGCTTTCGTATGCGGAGCGGCTAGCAATCGTTGAATATTTAGTCCAATCATTGCAACAGGCGTACGATGAGGAAAAGGAAGCGGTGGCACTGGGATTTTCTGGCGGTGCACAAGAGAAACGTAACGTTGATGAAGCGATTGCACAAGAAGAGCGCGGCGAAGTGTTCTGCTACAATTCTGTTGACGAACTGTTCGAGGACACCAAAAATGCGTGAGTTAAGAACGAGTAGCGCATTTCGCACCGACCTAAAGAAATTAAATGCAAAAGAGTCTAATGAAACAAAGGCTGTCATTACAAAGTTGCAAGAAGATGAAGTGCTTGAAGCAAAATACCGCGACCACGACCTGCACGGAAACTATACAGGCTTTCGAGAATGCCACATTCGCCCTGATTTGCTCTTAGTCTACAAAAAGGGCAACGAAGGCGAATTGCTCATTCTGACGCTGTATCGCGTGAGTTCGCACACAAACATCTTTGACATAAGCAAAAGGCAAAAATAACTCTTTTCCTTGCAAAAGCATTTTCGTTGCGCTATACTTTGGAACATCTCAATTTTGGAGGGTTTATATGAAAATTGATGATAAGCTCTGGAAGTGGACGGCAAACACCATTTTGAACCGCCTGACCGAAGACCCCGATGATTGTTATGCCGAGGTCAAAATCCGCAATGTCTACACCCTGCGCGACCTCTCCAAGCTCGTCGCAGCAAAGAACGCAGGTATGCACCCCGACACCGTTTATTCTATCGCTCAGCAGCTCGATGAAGCAAAAGTCGAGGCGATTCTTGACGGCAACAGCGTTACTGACAGCATTATCAAGATTTCGCCGCGTATCACAGGCTCGTTCAAGAACAGCAAAGCCGCATTCGACCCAGCAGTGAACAAACGCACGGTTGACATCACGATTAGCGCGGACTTCAAAGCACAGCTTGAGAAAGTCAAGGTCGAAATGGAGGGGCTTCGTGCGCAGGGAGCAGAAATCGCTTCTATCGACGATATGGAAAGCGACAAGACCGACGGCACAATCACTATCGGCGGTTTCGTGATTATTGCAGGCGATAAGCTCAAGGTGGACGAAGAGGACGCAGAACAGGGCGTGTTCTTTATCGCAGAGGACGGCACGGCGCACAAGTCGGCAAAACTCAAGGTCAACAAGCCCAGCCAGCTCATCGCCAAAGTCCCGACAGACCTTGCCGAAGGCTCTTGCCGCCTCGTTATCCGCACGAAATACACGGGCAATCAAAAGCCGCTTGCAACGATGAGAGAAATCGAGTTCGCGAAAATGTGTACTGCGGTAAAAGAATAGTGCAATATAGTGCTAGATTGGAGAGTTTAATCTAAGTAAGATTGAGGTGTCCAATCTTATCGGATTGAGGCGTTCAACCTTAGAAGATAGAGCTATAGCGTCTTCTAAGGTCTTTTTTTTGCCTGTCGCGGAAGGCTCGGCGTATTTCAGCGGTCGCCTCTTCGTTCCAGACGATTTGGAATCGATAGAGCTATAGCGCGCGCTATTTCGCCGTGCAGAGCTTACGATTTTTCGTAGGCAAGGCGGGGGGAGTTGTCTTCTCTAACGTGGATTATTCCCCGCAAACAACAGCACGAATGCTCTGATAACGACGCCCCCCGAACCGCAGTTGTGGAACAGCGCGCCGCTCACCGTGTTCAGCACGCCCGTTATCGCTAACGCGACGGCAAGCGCATTCAATGCAAGCGAAACGCACAGATTCAGCGTTATGCGCTTCCGCGTCTTTTTTGCAATGCGGAACAAATACTCAATCGCGTCCACATTGTCGCGTACAATCACCGCGTCCGCGCTCTCTATCGCCGCATCGCTTCCGAGCGCGCCCAAAAGCAAAAATGCGTCTAGTCAATTTTGTGCTCAATCGGGCAAAAGCAGAAAAATTCCCCTCTCTTTCTCGGAGAGGGGCAGGGGGTGAGGCGGGGGAACGTCAAAAAAAAGCGGATAGAAATCATGATAATCCTTTTGCGGCTCAAAAAAACGGCGGTACAATGAATTATACAGCAATGAAAAAGGGAGGTCGTTATGACTGATGATAAAAACAAAAAATTGTCGCTGCTGACGTATCTATCGTATGGGCTGGCGTATGGCTCGGGATTTCAGATTATGCACGGCATTGTCGGTTCGTATTTGATGGTGTTTTTGACCGACACGTTCGGGGTGCCAGCCGCGGCGGTGGGCGCGATTATGCTGCTCGCTTCGGTATGGGACGCGATAAACGACCCGCTGATGGGTGTGCTTGCCGACAAGACCAAGACTCGCTTTGGTCGCTATCGTCCGTATTTGCTCATCGTGCCGTTTTTGCTAGCGGTGGTTGATGTGTGTCTGTTTTTGAGCCCGAATCTGTCGAATCACGGGAAAATCGTGTGGACTGCCGTGTTTTATGTGCTCTACGGAATGCTTCGGACGGCATTTGAAATCCCGTGCAACGCGCTTATCAATGCGGTTACCAACAAAGAAAACGAACGGCAGAAACTGATTTCCACTTACACTTTCACGATGGGCATTTTTACGACTATCACCACGTCGTTTGCGCTCACGTTTGTAACGCTGTTCGGCGGCGAGAATACTGCAAAAGGCTACGTCATCGTTATGGCAATCGCGGGGTTGTGTACGATTGCTTCAAGTCTTGCGTGCTTTTTTGCCACAAAGGAACGCTTTGTTGCGCCCGTTGCAAACCACGCGTTGATTGAACAGCTCAAGAAACTGGTGCACGTCAAAGGGCTTGTGGTGGCGGTGGTCATTTGGCTTGCGGGCTATGTGGGCTACAACATTATGATGGCATCTTCGGTGTATTATGTGTTGTATTGCTTGTGCCGCCCCGATTTGATTTCGCTCTATATGCTCACGATTTCCATTTGCGGCTTGCTCGGTATTTCGCTTTTTATCCCCGTGTTTATGCGCATTTTCGGCTCGGTCAAGCGCTGTTTTGCGGTGTCGCAGGTCGGCACGTTTGTGTGCAATGCGCTGTGCATTTTCTTGGGCTCGTCTGTGCCTGCAATCTTCGTGTTTTCGGGGCTGGGCTGTCTGTTTGCCACGATGTTTATGGTGTTCGGCGCGATGTTTATGACCGAAATGGCAGACGCGGCGTATGCAGAAACGGGCATTATGATGAACGGCACGATTGCCGCGCTCAAGGGCTTTACGAACAAATGCGGAATGGCGCTTTCTAACGGCATTATCGGCGGCACGCTTGCGGCGACGGGCTACATCGCGAACGCAATCGGACACGAGCCGATTGAGACAATCCGCGGCATTACGGCGGTGCGTTTTGCAATTCCTGCGGTGATGGCGTTGGTTATCGTTATCGCAATCCGCTTCTATCCGATTACCGAGGAGATGAAAAAGGCATTCCGTGCCAAAGCGGCGGCGGCAGGCGAGGGCAGTGCGGGCGGTTTTGAAAAGGAGGCGGTTAATGCGTCTTGCTGAAATCAATCTGCGCGACCCGTTTGTGCTCGAAGACGGCGGCGTGTATTATCTGTACGGCACGCGGAGCGAAACGGCGTGGACAGACGCGGACGGTTTTGACGTGTATGTGAGCGGCGACCTTGAAAACTGGAGCGAGCCGAAAGAAATCTTTCACAATGACGGCAGTTTTTGGGCGACGCGCGCGTATTGGGCGCCTGAGTGCATTCGGTATGACGGCGCATATTATCTGATTGCCACGTTCGGCGGCGACGGGCGCAAAAAGGGAATCCAATTTCTCAAAAGCGACTCCCCCGACGGCACGTTTACGCCCGTAACGCCGTTTCCCGTCACGCGCGCTGATTGGGAGTGCTTGGACGGCACTTTTTTTGAAAGCGCAGACGGTGAGCCGTATTTGATTTTTAGCCACAGCGTGCCTGAAGAGGTGCGCGGGGCGTTGTGTGCGGCAAAACTGAAGCGCGATTTTACCGGATTTGCCGAAGAACCTCGCGTTTTGTTCTATGCCGATGAAGCGCCGTGGACGCGCCCTGTGCCGTTCGCAAAGACCGAGTTCGGCATTGACGGCGCGGCGTATCTTTCTGACGGTCCGTATATTGTTCGGGGCGATGACGGCGCGCTTTTGCTACTGTGGTCGAGTTGGAGCGATTGCGGCGGCTACGCGATGGGCATAAGCACCTGCCGCGGCACTTCTCTGTTCGGCAGCTGGACGCACGGGGAAAACGTCATTGCGCGCGGCGGCGGGCACGGTATGGTTTTTCGCACTGTGCACGGCGAACTGCTCCTCACTTACCACAGCCCGAACGACAAGGGCAAAGAACACCCCGTTTTTGTCCCCTTCCCGCTCTGATTGCGTGCGCGTCATTTCCGCGCTCGACACGATAATCTTTTTTCTCTGCTTCTTTTTCTTCATTTCGCTGTAAGCCCCTAGAGCGTGCGCTTGGATTGGCGGCGGCGGGAAAGCGCGGTCATATCCAAATGCGCAATTCCGTCTTTGAGCGCGGAGAGAACGGCGGCTTTGTTCGTGCGAAAATCGTTGGTGTTCAAGTTCATCGAAATCGTGTGGTGCGTGATAAGGCGGCAATCACATTCGAGCGTTTCAAGGAAGGTCAAAAGCTCTTCCATCAAGCCCTTTTCGTCCAGCGGGTCGAACGCTCCGCGCTCTGCGTCGGCTAAAAGCGGCATGTTAAATAATTTCCTTACAGAACGAGTCGTTAGGCTAATTCGGGATTGTTAACGCAATCCCATTTTGCGGTGGTTGAACAGGCAACGAAGTTTCAAGCCGCCTGTCGAAACCACTGAAAAGAAAAAGCCTTGTCGTGAAAGTGCGGCAAGGCTTTTTCTTATTATTACGGTGAAAAACGCCTTTTTACAGGCTGTCCTTTTTCCACATTTCCTGCAATCTCGGAATGCTTTTCATATCGAACGCATTGCGCAGGGAAAGGTGTCCGAGCGTCAAGAGCCACTTGCCGTCGGTCTTTCGGAAGGTGAGCGACATATTCCACGACAGGAACAGCACTTCGTTGCCTTTTTCATCTTTTTTGTAGGTAGTAAAGGCAAATGTAAGAAGCACCTCGTTTTCGCTGAGTACGCGGGCTTTCTCATTGTGATACTCCTGCCGCACGATGCCCGTAGGACCGTCTGGCATAATGCTCTCGAAATGCTTTCGCACCGCCTCGCGCCCCACGAGGAACTGCTTGGCGAGCGGGTCTACATAGACGACATCTTCAGCCAGCGCGTCGCCGTAGCCCTTCCAATCGCCGCAGCTCCACCGCCACTGAATCTGTTGCTCAAAGTCGATTAACTCCTTAATTTCTTCTTGCGTCATGATTATATCTCCTAGAATTGTGAAGTTTTTTCCGTAAAAATGCGGAAGTTTTTTGCTTGTTTACTCTGTCGCTTCTTCACCACACCCGCACCGCTATACCTTATGCGGTAGGACTGCCCGACCTTATAGGGTAGAACGCTCCTACCTTACAAGGTCGAAGTGTCCTACCGTGTGCGGTCGCCTAGCCTTGAACGGCGGTGAGCGTTTTGTTGAACGAGCCTTTTTTCATCGTCTTGACGGCTTTCCCCGACGAGCCGATGATTTTCGTCCTCACTTCCACGGAAAAATCCCCTGCGGGAACATCGCTTGCAAGCAAGACGAGCAGAAGCGCGGGCTTGTTCTCGATGACGGTGGCACAGCGCACCTCGCCCGAAGCTGTTACGGCAAAAACGCCCTGCTCGCTGTCGGTCGGGTCGAATTTGAGCCGTGCGCCCGTGATTTCCATAACCGAGCCGACTTTGACAGCCGTGTTGTCGCTAGTAACTTTGTCTACGACAGAAGTGATATACGGGTCGGTGCTTGTTCCCTCGACTTTCTGCACTTTCGCCTTTGCCGCCGCTTCGCGCAACGCAGTTCCCGCGTTTACATTCAACTTGACCGTATGGCGCGACTTGTCGAATGTGTCCGTCTGATTCGTGAACACGCCCGAAATGCTGAAACTCGTTGAAATCAGCGGCGTGTTAATGTGTCCGCCGTCTGCGATAATCGCGGCATACACTTCGGCTTCAAGTTTTTGGTATGAGGCGATGTCTGCCCGCGTGAGCGATGAACCGCGCTTCATCATCTCTTCCGCAATGTCGTCCTGCGTGTAGGTTCGCGCGTCGGTTTCCTGCGCCATGCAGTCATCGGGGTCGGCGGTGAGAAGATTCTCACGCAACAAATACTTAATCATAGTGATTCACTCCTTTTTCCCACTTTTGGCGGGACTGTTTATATTTTCTCCGCACAAGCGGGGAATTTGCTACAGTATTCCTTCCCTTACCACTCGTACCCCGGCGCGAGCAGCTTCATAAGCCCTTCGTCGTGGTGGCGGGTAAGATAGCTTTCGTCATCGAGAATCATCACCGCACCGCTTTCGCGGGTGTACGCTTCCCATGCGGGAACATTTTTCGCGGCGGGCTTTCCTGTCTTTGCGAAGCTAATCCACAGGCTGCTCATCATATCGGCGATTTTTTGGTCGGTCACGCCGTCGGTCTTTACATGAGCCATCACGCTCGTTTCGGGGTTTTTGAACACATAGGGAATCTCGAAGGTGTGGAAACTGAACGGCGAGCCGTAGGCGAAGATGTACGAGTACACATTGCCCGCTTTCTGGTCTGCTTTGTGGGCAGTGATTTTGAGAATCGGAAGGCGAATCATCGTGTCGATGAAAAGCGCGTCGTAGCCGTTCTTCTTCGGGTATGCGCTCTTATATTCGGCTAGGATTTTTTCGGCGTTCTCTCCGTAAGTTTCTCTCGCTTTCGCAAGGATTTGGCTTTCGGAAAGGTTTTTCCATTCATTGAGCGATTTTTCCGCGTCTTGCAGGAACGGCACGGTCGTCCATTCGTTGATGTTCGAACCGATGAGGAGCGGAATTTCCCTGCCGTTTTCCGCGAATCCGTCCGCAAGCACGGGATTTGTCGGAAGCACATCGCCGTCGATGACAGGCTCCCACATGAGCGCGCTTCCCGCGCCGAACGCCCCGTCAATGTGCAGGTCGAGCGCAGCCTTTTGCAGAGCCTTCTCGCCCTCGGCAAGCAGACGAGCGAACGGAACTTTCTGTATATCCTCAACATTCTCAGGGGAAACCCCAAGATTTTCGAGCGTGACCTTCGCCACATACTGCGCGGCTTCCTTGCTCATGAAACTCACGCCCATCGTCTCGGTCGCGCCGCTTTCGATGATTGCCTTGTGGAACAGCCCCTTCGCGCGGGGGCTTGTCATGAGCGCGAGGACTTTCGCGCCGCCGCCCGACTCGCCGAACACAGTAACATTCTTCGGGTCGCCGCCGAATTGGGCGATGTTCGCCCTGACCCATTCAAGCGCGGAAACGATGTCCAAAAATCCCTCGTTTCCCGAATCCCTGTATTTCTCGCCGTAGGCGGAAAGGTCGAGGAAGCCGAGCACATTCAGGCGGTGGTTCACGCTGACCACCACGACATCGCCTGAGCACGAGAGGTTTTCGCCGTCGTAGGCGGGCGTTTCCTGCGCCGAGCCTGACGAGAAGCCGCCGCCGTGCAGCCACACCATGACCGCCCGCTTCTTTCCGTCCGCCGCGGGAGTCCAGATGTTGAGGTTCTGGCAGTCGTTCCCCGAAAC
>CALBGU010000223.1 GCA_937893155.1 uncultured Treponema sp.
ATCGATATCTACCCGGCAGTTCTGGGTCAGATAAACTTCAAAGGTATCGTAGTTCATCCCATTATCACCCAGAACACCGATATCGAAGGTTCCCTCTGCAGCATCCGTGAATTTATCCATATTGAGCGTAATGGTATGGCCCGGATCGATGGTGGAAGTCAGCAGATTGTCGCCGACCGCTATATCCGCGGAGTTGCCGGCAAGGACGGTTCATCCGCAAAAACCGACAGTTGGTCGTGTTTGTGTTGATATTGTGCCGAATATTCGGTAAATTGGCACGATAATCAATTATTCGGCCATGAAAAGAATCAGGAATATATCCATCCTGCTTATCGCTGTCGCCGCGGCCATCCTGTCCGCATGCGGGGGGAGCGGCACTGAAGCGGAACTCACCCTGTCTGTGCAACCTGCCACCCTGAGCTTCGAAGCAAGCGCATCTTCCTCTGCGGTGAGCGTATCTTCCAACTCGAGCTGGACCGTAACTCCCGGAGCCGACTGGCTTAGCGTGAACCCTTCTTCGGGCAGCGGAGACGGCAACGTGACTGTGAGCGTACCCGCCAACACCGGCAACATGCGTTCTGCAACGGTGACTTTCACCGCCAAGGGTGCAGGCTCAAAACAAATCAGTGTCACCCAGATGAACGCCGGAGAAACCGGACTCGTACCCATACAGAGTGAATCCGACGGCACAAAGCGCGCCTCAACGACCTATCAGCTGCTGGTTTACAGCTTTGCACTCATCTTTATGCTTGTGAGCATTACAATGGTCTGCTCAAAGGCATTTGCTCAGGAGAAAACCGATATAGGCATATACAAGTCCATAGGGCTTACCTCCCTGCGGCTTCGGGGGCAGTTTTCGCTTCGCTATTTCTTTGTGGCTCTCATAGGCTGTATCATAGGTATGCTCCCCGGAATGGCCTTTGGTGTAAGGGTGATAGAGATGATATTCAAGCTCTTCGGCATAAGCCGCCTTAAGACATCAGGCACGCCCCTTACCTACATAGGCGCTGTTGCCTTTATCAGCATAAGCGTTGCGGCGTTCTCGTTCATAATTTCACGCAAGGTAAAGAAAATAGAGGTAAGAGAATTGATCACAGAATAAAAAAGCCGCCCCTGAGCTTAAGGGGCGGTTTTTTGGTGTGTTTAGTTTTAGTAAAGCACTACATCGTTAGTGCTATACGGACCATCGTTAAATGAATCATAGCTAATAGTAAAGTCTGTAGGAGATGTGGCTGATGACCAATACCACCCTGTTTTGACAGTGTTAGATGCTGTAGCTTCAGCTTTTACCATTCTTTCCGATGAGCCTCCATTATCGCTTCCAAAATGGACGTATATTCCATATTTGGTGTCTGTTTCTTTGACGGGATAGTACTCAATAATATACCAGTTCTGACTTGCCAGATATCTGGAAAATTCGGCTACCTCTGCCTCCGCCGCCGCCTTTAAATCGTCCTTCGTAACAGCCGGGTTTGGAATATCAGCGCCGGGAGCGATTTCCTGATTCGGTTCTACACCGGGGCTATGTTCCGGTTTAAAATATGTCAGTTGTCAAGTGAGCTGTAATAGCCCTCAAGCTTTGGCCTTGCGGCGACATAGTAGGGCTCTAAGGCCTTGTCAAAGTGCTTGCCCATACCCTCCATTATAATGCCGTCTGCCTGCTCAAAGCTCATACTTTCCTTGTAAACACGCTTGCTTACCAGCGCATCGTAAACATCTGCTATAGCCATTATCCTCGCTTCAAGGGGGATCTGCTCACCCTTCAGCCCTTCCGGATAACCTCTGCCGTCATAGCGTTCGTGATGAAAATGCGCACCGTCGCTGATGTGCGGGGACTGCGTGATTTTGCTCAAAATCTCCGTGCCGATAACAGTGTGCGCAGTGATGACGGCAAATTCCTCTTCGGTGAGTTTGCCTTTTTTGTTGATAATGCTGTTCGGGATTCCGATTTTGCCCACGTCGTGCAAGAGCGCGGCAAAATACACCTCGCGGCTTTCTTTTACGCCCATACCCGACTTGAGCGCAATCATCTTGGAATACTCGGCGACGCGCGTGGAATGTCCGTGCGTGTAGGAATCCTTGGCTTCAATCGCGCTCACGAGGGCTTCGGCGGTCTGCGTCAAAAGGATTTGCGTGTTCATCTGCTCTTCGCGGTGCATCTCGCTTTCCCGCCTCCGCGCTTCTTCGAGCATCATCGCTTTGTGCGCCTCGCTACGCCTGCGGGAATATATACTGATTTCCAGCACGCAGAGGGTGATGATAAACGTGGTGTAATTGATAAGTTCCGCTTCGTTCAGCGGCAGTGCGCGCTCGCTCGCGGAAAATCGCTTCACGATAAACACGAAGGCGATTGCTGGCACAATCGTAAAGAGCATAGAGATAATCGGTCGCCAAATGGTGATGTTGCTGACCATCAAAATCATCGTGAAAAAGCACGTTATCATTCTGCCTTTTGAGATATCCGCCAGCGACGTAAAAATTCCGAACGTAAGCCCGAGGAGGAAATACAAAAAGATGACCAGTCTGCTCCATTTTTTGAGCGCAGTGAGTTTTCCTTTGAGATACAGCACCGAATAGATTGAGATACAAGTGCTCGCACACAAAAAAATCCAGTAGCCGCCCGTTTTTTGCCAAAACACCGCCGCCGAGTCAAAATGCCCGCCGCGGCGCACAATCTGGCGCACAATCATCCAGATTTCAATCAGCGCCGCCACGGCAGACAGGCTCAATGCGTGTTTTACATCAGATTCTTTGAGATACTCTTCAATGAACACAGGATTTTTATACAATCCCAAAATCCTGCACACTGTTTCACACAGACTTTTTTTCTTCATACTAACTTATCCAACACTACCCGTTTCTGTCATTTTCGGACATCGCACACACGCTAACAAGGGGCTTAAAGCCCCTTGCTTCCTCCTCGCTTCGTTCTTGCTTCCTCCGCGCTTTGTGCTTGCTTCCTCTGCGCGCGGGATTCGCCCTGCCCTAATAAATAAACTTGACGGAAAGAGAGAAATAATGGTTTATGCAATCGTGCAATTTTGAAAGCCATTCTTCATACTGAGAATTGATAACGTCGTAAATTGCGTCTTGATTTCCGTCCGCTTTCGCCGCTTCATACGCCGATTCAAACTCTTCATAGCCAGTTCCCGCATAATAATACATACCGCCGCTATAGCTGAAAATCGAACTTGAAGACGGGCTGAACATCTGGTTTTCCACGCCCTCGTTGTGCACATATTCAAGCGTGTAGCCCGCGTTAAACACGATGCGGTGTTTTTTGCTCGCGCTTGGAATGGTGTACGACGCTTTTAAGCCCGTCTGAAGCGTGGTTTTTATGTGCTTTTGGTCAAGGAACATCGAACTTCCCCACGCGCTCGGCAAATACCCGCGCTCGCCCCAACCCGCGCTGGCGTTCGCTTTGGCGTGGTTGTTTACGCCGCCCGTGGTGTCGTAAGTGCCGATTCCGTTCATCGTGTAATACGCCGCTTCTTCAAGCTCGTAATCGTAATCCCAGCCGTCTTGCACGAGCGTTTCGTTGACGTTTCCGTGCATTGACACGCTTGTGATAAAATCAATGCCAAGGCGCGACACGGGCTCGAACTTCATCGACATCTGGAACTTGAGCGAGTTCGGCGGCAGAGAAGCACCAATGCAAATGCCGTTGTTGGTGTAGCTTTGGTAATTTATCGTGGTAGAATCGATGCTGTCTCCGTCGTCAGAAAGCTCCCAGTGCGTGTAGGCATACGGCGCTACAAACAGCGCAGACAGCGACATCATTTTCATCAGCGATTTGCTCGGCGCGTAATTTAAGCCGCCCTGAGCCGCCATTCTGATTTTTGTGTTGAACTTGAGTTTCATCAAATCGTTCGCGCTCAAATCGTCGATAAAGAAATCGCCCACCAACTGCACGCCTTTTCGCGCCTTCGATTCAAACTGCAATCCCATCCACACGTTGTCGCTCGTGCCGTTCACGCCCTGCACCGCCATAAACAGCGACGGGAACATATAGCCCGGCTCAAAGCGCTTTTCAAACACGGCAGCTTCGTAAAATCCAATCCAGAAATCCTTGAACAGCTGGTATTTTATGGACTGCAGCGCGAGCAATTTTCCCGAATACAAATCCTCGCCGACGTTGTTGGTCGCGCCCACGCTTTCGATTAAGTGCGCATAGCTGACATTTTCGGTGTCGATGTTGTAAATCATATTCGCCGCGTGGTACGATGTGGAGTTCAACGCGATTTCGTCTCCGTAAAAATACCCGAATCCCGCGCGGCTGATTCCGCCCTGCACATAGATTTTGTCGGTGCCTGCCGCCGCGTTCACGTTCGCGTCCAAGAACATATCGAGCGGACCGACCGAAGAGGCATCGTCCACGGAATCAAAATCCGAATTGATACCGAAGGGCAAAAGCTCCGTGTCGTCATACACCGAAGTGGCAAAAAGCCCCACGTCAATGCCCACCGAAGCCCAATCGCCGAGCATCAGTTTGTCGCCGATTAGAGACGGGGCAACATAATATTGCTTGTGGAATTCCGCGTCGCTTTTGGTCTCGCCCGTTTCGGTGTACGTTACAACTGTATTGCCGCTCTCGGTCGAGGTGCTTTCCTCAAGCACGGGCGAATCCACGAACTGCGTTTTGGTGCGTCCGCCGACATTCACCGAAACGTGAATCCACTGCTCGCCGAAAAATCGCTCGTAATAATCCTGCGCCAACACAATATCGTCTTCTTCGCTCTTTTCGTTGTCGAGCACCTGTACCAAAATGCTCTTGACGGTCGCCATCGGGTACGGGCGGATTTGCGGAAGAGAGGTGACAAGGTGCTTTAAGTTCCAGCGCAAAGCGTCCGTGTAAAACGAATCCGACGGGTCAACCGACACTTGAGCGGCAAGGGGAAAAAGCACAGCCGAAAACAGAATTGCAATTAAAAGCGGTAATCTTTTTTTCATTTTATTTTCCAGAAAGAAGTTTGGTTATATCAAGTTTTGCAGAGAAAGCGGCTTCAAAGCCCTGCGCATTCTCACCTGAAATATGATAGTTATTGTTTATTATGACATAAGACGGCTGAAACGTAAAGTTCAGATACGGTGTCGCCTGCACACTGCCCCGCACAGAAATGCGGTTGGTGTATTTTGGAACACAACTCGGAGTTGTCTCGTTTGCTTCGCTCCACGTCGTCGGGAACACCCAGCAGCCGTCTTCGCGGAAGCAATCCTGCGACAAATCCGCCTTTTCGCCCTGCACCATAAACAGATACGCAAGGTTTACGCTCCATTTTGCCGGGACTTCATAGCCCGCGGTCAATTCCGCCGAAATCGTGTCGGGACCAAACGGAGAGCCTACCCACTCGTAAAACACATATTTTGTGCTTCCCATATTCTCGCGGTAATAGCGCACCAAGCTCCATTCCGCCGCTTCTCTGATGTACAAATACGGCTGCGTGTAGCAAGAGTCGAATGTAATATGCACATAGCCGTCTCCTGCGGGAAGATAGCTTTCAAAGCCGAGCTGACCGCCCAAGCCGTTCGGGGTCACGTCGTCTCCCGCAATGTCAAGTTCGTACGGGGTTTGGAATTGGCTCATTGCAAAAAGCCCGTACACGCGCCAGTATCGCGCAGGCACGAGATTGAACTTCAAGCCGAAATAATCGCAGGTGTACGCCTCATTGTAACCGTAATCGCGCCACGCCGCATATCCGTGCATAATCGTAAACGGATTGAGGTAGCGCAATTCAAACGGTGCATACACCGAAAATCCTTCCACCGCCGTGAGCGTAAGGCGTTTGAACAACCGCGCTTCGAGTTGGTGCATATACAAATACGCGCCGTTCGAGGTTTCGTATTCGGCGTATTCGTCATCGGCGTTCGTGTGAATGTCGGAATAGGTGCCAAGCTGGGTAACGCTCGCCGTGTATTTGAGATTCGGAGCGTACAGCGAAAGTTGCGCCGCCGTCGCGCCCGTTACGTTTTCGCTGTAGATGAGGCTTTTTGTGCCCGTGCGCCCGATTGACCGCTGGGGACTGCCAAAGAAGAATTCCACGCCGCAGTCGTCGCGAAAACCATAGCCCGCGGAGATATAGGCATCGTCGGGGAAGTTCACGTCGAATTGGTCGGCAGAAAGCGGCATGTTCGTGTAGGTGTCGTTTTCAATCATCGTGTTTTTGTTCTGCGACAGATACACGTCCATATACATCGTTACAAAGTCGCCCATGGCAAATGCGGTCGGTAAGTCAATCACGGGGCTTCGCTCGTATCGGTCGAACGTCCAGCCGATGTCGTCGTTCGTTTTGAAATAGCCTTCAAGGTTCACGGCAGGAAGCGCAGAAAGCGACAAGAGCGAGCTTTTGAGCGAAAATCCTTCATCGCCGAAATATTCAAAAATGCGGTCGTATTGTTTTTTTCCCGCACTGCTCAAATTTTCGCGGTCAATTTCGCGCAAATAGGATTTCATTTCGGCAATCGTTATCGGCGTTGAGTCGCTAAAATTGACGATTCCAGTTTCCATGGCAATCGCTGTCGCCGCGTCGTATACCCACGAGGTCGCGGGTATGAGTTCTTGCGCGCCTCGGGCAAAAACCGGAAAGGAAAAGCAGACTGCCGCAAAGAGCGGTGCTATGGATTTTCTATGCAAAAATGGTTTCATACAAAAAATACCCCTGTTAAAACTGCCAAAATCTTACACTATTATCGCAAAATCTACAACAGGCGCATTCTGTTTCGTATGGCTAGATTTTACAGCAGGCTCACGGGGTCTACGTCGGTTTCGATATAGACTTTTGCAGGGGCGCGGAACGTGAATAGCAAGTAAATAACGAGTGTTAGACAAAGAGAAGTTGGCTTGCTATAATAAAGAATATGAGTTTAGTGAATAATTGTATTATTGACAATAAAACATTCGGAAATGTGGGCGATTTCTTAAAAGAAACAGTAAAAGACGGTTCGGAAATTTCTATTGTATCAGCGTATTTTACGATTTTTGCTTATTATTCCCTGCACAATAATTTGGATAAGATAAAATCTTTGCGTTTTCTGTTTGGAGAGCCAACTTTTATTCAAAACAGTACGACTGACGTAAAAAACTACAAAATAGAAGATGATACTATATCTGTTTCAATAAACGAAAAAATATCGCAGAAGAAAATCGCTCAAAAGTGTGCACAATGGCTTTTAGAAAAGGCGGAAATAAAGTCAATCGTTAAGCCGAATTTTTTGCATGGCAAAATGTATTATGTCGATTTGAATGAAAAGAATTATCCGCAAGCCCTTTGCGGCAGTTCCAATTTTACAACGAGCGGGTTGGGGCTAAAAAAAGAAAGCAGCAATATTGAACTGAACCTGGTTGTAGACAGCGACAGGCAAAAAGAAGAGATAAAAAATTGGTTTGACGCTGTTTGGAATGACAAAACAGGACTTGTACAAGACGTAAAAGCAGAAGTGCTCAAATATTTGGAGCAGTTGTACGCAGAAAATCCGCCCGAGATTGTTTATTTTAAGACGCTTTATTGTTTGTTCCATGATTATCTTGAAGAGCAGAAAGATAGCAAATTATTTGACGAAACGGCATTTAAAGATACTGTTGTTTGGAGCAAACTGTATGAGTTTCAAAAAGACGGTGTAAAAGGCGCAATCAATAAGATTTTGAAGCATGGCGGCTGTATTATTGCGGATTCGGTTGGTTTGGGAAAAACGTTTGAGGCGTTGGCTGTAATAAAATATTTTGAATTGCGAAATTATAATGTGTTGGTTCTCTGTCCGAAAAATCTGGGAAGCAACTGGACTGTGTACCAAGCATCAAAAAACAGCACACTTAATATTTTGCAAGCCGACAGATTTCATTATCATATTTTGTATCATACAGATATGGGGCGCGTTACTGGTATATCTGGTGCAGACGGTCATCGTTTTGAATCGTTTAATTGGAGTGCTTATGATTTAGTGGTGATTGACGAAAGCCACAATTTCAAAGGCAATCCTATGGAAAAAGAAAAAAACGGCGAAAAACGAATGAATAGAGCAAAGTGGCTTATGGAAAAAGTCATTAAGGAGGGCGGAAAAACAAAAGTATTGCTTCTTTCAGCAACGCCTGTAAATAATTCGCTCAAAGATTTGCGAAATCAGATAAACTTTATCACAGAAGGAAATCAAGCGGCACTACGGGAAAATACGGGGATAACAGATATTGCAAAAACACTCGAAAATGCGCAGAAACAGTTTTCGATTTGGGCAGACCCGAAGAAAAATCAAAACCGTACTACAAAAGCATTGCTTGAGAAATTAGATACATCGTTTTTTAAATTGTTGGACGAACTCACGATTGCGCGCTCTCGGAAGCACATCACAAAGTTTTACAATGACGAAAAAACGGGAAAATTTCCTGTTAGATTAAAACCAAAAGCGGTATATGCAAAAATTGATACGCGAGATGAGTTTCCTGAATATGAAGCAATTAACGAACAGATTTCGCATTATCAGCTTTCTATTTTTAATCCATCAAAGTACATAAAGGACGAAAAAAAAGATTATTACGCACGGCTTGCAGGCTCGGCAGTAGAAGCATTCGTGCAAGATGACCGCGAAAAATCGCTGATAGGAATGATGAAAGTGGGCTATTTGAAGCGGCTTGAAAGCTCGGTAAAATCATTTTCTATTTCTATTTCCCGGACGGTAGAGCAAATAAAGGATTTGCTTAACAAGATAGAATCGTATGAAAAACTGTCAGAGAGTGAAAAAGAAAAATTTGCGCTCTCGAATCAAGTGGAGCAGGATTTTGATAATGAGACTTTGCTAGAAAGCAATGACGATTTAGGCGAAAGCGAAAATGTAGAGTTTTTGGTCGGCAAAAAACTAAAATTCAGCCTTGCTGATTTGAAACTTGACGATTGGAAAAAAGATTTGCGCAATGACCGTTCTTCTATGATTTTAATCCGCGATACTGCGCAAAAAATCAGTGCAGAACGAGATGCAAAACTAGTGGAATTAAAACGGCTGATAAAAGAAAAAGCCGAAAAGCCTTTGAACAATAACAATAGAAAAGTAATTGTCTTTACGGCGTTTTCTGATACAGCACACTATTTGTTTGACAATATTCGAGATTGGGCAAAAAAAGAACTCGGTCTTGAAAGTGCACTTGTTTGCGGCAATGAAACAGCATCTACATTCGGCAAAAGCGATTTTAATACGATATTGGTAAATTTTGCGCCAAAAGCAAAGCACAGAGCGGAACTTAATATCGCCGAAGAAAAAGAAATCGATATTTTAATTGCAACAGACTGCATTAGCGAAGGTCAAAACTTGCAGGACTGTGATTATCTTATAAACTACGATATTCATTGGAATCCTGTGCGCATTATTCAGCGTTTCGGACGAATTGACCGATTGGGAAGCGAAAACAACAGTATTCAGCTGGTAAACTTTTGGCCAACGCAGGATTTGGATAAATACATCAACTTAAAAACAAGAGTTGAAAGCAGAATGGCGTTAGTTGATTTGACGGCGACAACAGAAGATAATATCTTGAAAAGCGACGAGGTAAAAGAGCTGATTGATGATAATATGAAATATCGCGACAAGCAACTTTTGCGGCTCAAAGAAGAAGTGCTCGATTTGGAAGATATGAACGATAGCATTTCGCTCACCGATTTTACGCTTGACGATTTCCGCGTGGAACTTTCGCATTTCTTAAAAGAGAAAGCAGAACGTCTGGAAAAGATTCCAGAGGGAATTTATGCGGTTGTGCCAAGTCCTGAATGCAAAGAGTGTCCTTGTGAAAAAGAGTATGATGAAGCGGCAAAAAGCATAATAAAGAAAGGCGTGATTTTCTGTTTGAGACAAAAAAATAAAAATGCGGATTGCGAAAAGATAAATCCGCTTAATCCATATTTTTTGGTTTATGTGTATGATTCTGGGGCAGTAAAGTTTAATTTTACAAACTCAAAGGCAATTTTGGAAGTATTGCGCTTGCTTTGCTCGGGCGAAAAACAGCCTTATGACAAACTTTGCGAACTTTTCAGCGATGAAACAAAAAATGATACAAAGCATTACACAATGCTTTTGGAAAATGGCGTTAGAGAGATTGCAGAAAGTGTTAAGAAAAGAAGCGCGGCAAAACTTTTAATGAGCCGAAATAGCGTTTTGATTGCAAAAGACAATCAAGCGGCAAAATTAAGCGATTTTGAACTTGTTACTTGGCTCATAATAAAATAGAATAGAAACAAGGGATTGTTTAGATGAAGCAGGATATAAAACAAAAGATTGAAGACGCTGTCGCTGCCTTTTGCACAAAGGAAGTTTTTGAGGCTGGAATAGAGCTGTTTGATACGCTCGGATATGATACGAGTTTGCGCTCTCCGCTCGACGAAAAGACATTCAGCGAGTTTGAATCATTGTACATTGAATCGTCAGTGAATAAAGAGCGATTCAATAAAAAAAACGCTTTTTGCAATGATTGGAAGTCAATCGATATTCTTTTTCAGCTGACGGACGACTCTTTTTCGCAGAACGGTCAGCTTTTCGATTCAAAAGTTAATCCGCTGAATCCGCAGTCGTATCTTTGTTTTGCTGTGGAATTATCAAAAAGCGAATACACAAAAACACAACTTGCACGCATTACGAGAGAGATAAATAAACTCTTTCCAATCCCGATACTTGTTGTTTTTAAGTATGGCGAGGAAGAAAATACGCTTGTTACGCTTTCGGTGATAAACCGCAGAGCGAACAAAAAAGACAGTGAGCGCGATGTTCTTGAAAAAGTTACGCTTATCAAAGATATTGTTGCCGCAAAGCCTCATAGAGCGCATATCGAAATACTTTGTGATATGTCGATAGAAGAACTGAACAAGACGTATGAAATTCATAGCTTTGAAACGTTGCACAAAGCGTGGGCAGCAGTCCTTGACACACAGACTCTTAACAAGCGTTTTTATACGGAACTATCAAATTGGTATTTTTGGGCGATGCAGACGGTGGAATATCCGAACAGCAGCGACAATGCAAAGAATCTTATTCGGCTTTTGACTCGGCTTTTGTTTGTGTGGTTTATCAAAGAAAAAGATTTGATACCCGAAGAGTTTTTTGACGAAAACAAAATCCAAGACATTATTACTGTTTTTAATCCGCATACTGTCTGTGAAAGTGAAAACAAAGAAAATGAAAGCATTTATTATAAGGCAATTTTGCAAAATCTTTTCTTTGCTAGTTTGAATGCAGAACAGGGAAAAAGAGCATTCCGCCTTGCTGAGCAAAATCAAAACGCAACAAATCTTATGCGATATAAACGATTCCTCAAAGCCCCTGATGAGTTTACCAAACTGATAGAATCAAAAGTTCCGTTTATGAACGGAGGTCTGTTTGAATGTCTTGACCACCCGAGCGAAACGGAAAAAGGCAAGCAAGGCGGCTCAAAGATAGTCTATGAAGACGGCTTTTCGGACAGAAAAGATAATGCTCTTTTTGTGCCTGATTATATTTTCTTTGCAAAAGATGTGTTGGCAGATTTAAGCAAAGAGTACGACGATAAAAAAAAGAAAGATGTTGTTGTAAACGGAATTATCCGCATTTTGCAAAAATACAAGTTTACTGTGCAAGAAAATACGCCTGTGGAAGAAGACATTGCGCTTGACCCTGAACTTTTGGGACGTGTTTTTGAAAACCTTTTGGCAAGTTATAATCCTGAAACAAAAACAAACGCACGAAAGCAGACGGGCAGTTTTTACACGCCACGCGCGATTGTTGAATATATGGTAGACGAAAGTTTAAAGGCGTACCTAAAAGAAAAAATGCTCTGTCTTTCAAAGATTTCGACTCAAGCTCGGAATGACGCAGAAAAAGACATTGAGCAAAAACTTTCTGACCTTATTGCATATAACGACAAACAGGCAGATTTTACGGATGAAGAGCGCATAGCGATTTTGCGCTGTATTGACGAATGTAAAATCCTTGACCCTGCGTGCGGTTCGGGGGCGTTCCCGATGGGCGTTTTGCAGAAAATGGTGTATGTCATTCACAAACTTGACCCACAGAACGATAACTGGAAGCAAATACAGATTCAGAAAATCTCAAGCGACAAGAGCCTTTCTGCAAAAGAAAAGAACGAATTGCAAAAAGAGATTTTAAGCGTCTTTGACGACAACGAACTCGACTATGCAAGAAAACTCTATCTGATAGAAAACTGCATTCACGGAATCGATATTCAGCCGATTGCGACACAGATAAGCCGACTGCGCTTTTTTATCTCGCTTATTGTTGACCAGAAAGCCGACAAAGAAAAAGCAAATTTTGGCGTGCGACCTTTGCCGAATCTTGAAAATAGACTTGTTACGGCGAACAGTTTGATTGGACTTGACGGCGAAAAAGGTTTGACATCACAAAGAACTGAAGAACTGACGAGCGAATTGCAAAAAGTGCGCCATGAACTTTTTAAGGCAAAAACGCCGAAGTACAAAAAGGCGTTGCGGGAAAGAGATAAAGAAATCAGAGAAGAGCTGAAAGATGAGCTTTTGCAGTTGGGGTTTGGAAAGGAAAACGCTCTTTTGATTTCAAGCTGGAATCCGTATGACAAGAATAAATGCGCGGACTTTTTTGATGCAGAATGGATGTTCGGTGTGAAGGACGGCTTTGATATTGTCATCGGAAACCCGCCGTATAGAATTGTTCCAAAAGATGATAAATTCAAAGCCTTGTATGATAACAAATTTTCTGTTGCGCATGGTGGAAAACGAAATTTATATCATTTATTTTTTGAACAAGGAATTTTACTTTTACGAAAAGATGGGATTCTTTCTTACATTACTCCTGATACCTATTTTTCTGGAAATGATACAAGTGCATTACGAAAGTTTTTTGTAGACAACACAAACATAAGAAATATTGTTCATTACACAGAAAAGGACAAAGTTTTTGAGAATGTAACACAAGCCGTCGCTGTCGCTATAATGCTGAAACAGAAACACGGGGAAGAGTTTTCCATTCTTGTTAACAACAAAAATGAAGTTATAAGATATGAAAACCTTACCGAAGGTAACAATTATATCTTCAAGAGTTCTGATTCCGTTATTGAGCAAATGAAAAAATCAAGCAAAACTTTTGGTGATATTTGCGAAGGGTATCAGGGAGAAGTAAACTTAACGCAAAAAAAAGACTACATTTCAAATGAAAAAAGAAAAAACTCCATCCCTTTGGTCAGAGGAATCCAACTTAATAAATTCAGTTTTGAAAAAAGCAACGAATATTGTTCTCTGGATGCAGTTTCTAGGAATCATATTAAAAAGGAAAGAATTGTTTTCCAAGAAGTTGCAAATATGGGACTTGCACATAGAATAAAAGGAACAATCTTAAAAGATGTAATCTGTGGACATTCTACAAATTACATCTTTTCAAAAATGACTGAAATCGATAACAGGTTTATTCTTGCAGTTCTAAACAGCAAAGCCGTAAATTACTATTTCAAGTTTTTCAATCAAACGAATCATGTTCCAATTGGCGAGTTGAAACGAATTCCATTTCCCTTTGCCACCCCTGCTCAGCAGCAGCCCATCATAGCTTTGGTAGATAAAATCCTCGCAGCAAAGAAAGAAAATCCGCAGGAAGACACAAGCAAAGAAGAAACAGAAATCGACCGCCTTGTGTATCAGTTGTATGGGCTGATGGAAGGTGAGATAAAAATCATTGAAAATAAATCTTAAAGTTCCTTGACATTTATCCCAAATATGTTATATTTAAGGTATTGAGCTGGTCGAAAGACCCAGGTTCAACCTAATAAGGCGGGCAGACTGACCCGCCATTTTTTTTGCTTGGAGAATTTATGCATAACTTAAGCCTCTTTGTAGATGAAAGTGGTGACTTTGGAGCTTTTAGCAAACATTCCCCTTATTATATCATAACAATGCTTTTCCATGATCAGGGCAAAGATATAAAGCCCTTAGTTCAAAAACTAGACGAAGAGATTCAAAGCCTTGGTTATGAAAAAGATTTTGTAATTCATACTGCACCTCTCATCCGAAAAGAAGAAATGTTCCATTCTGTTATGCCGAATGAAAGGCGCGCACTGTTCACAAAATTATTTTATTTCACGATGAAATCAGATATTCAGTATAAAACTTTTGTTTTTGAAAAGAAGCAGTTTGACAATACTTTAAAACTTGAAGGCAAAATGGCAAAAGAAATGTCATTTTTTATACGGTCAAATCTTGATTTTTTCCAAAGTTTTGATAATGTAATCCTCTATTATGACAATGGTCAGCACGAATTAAACAGAATTCTGAATGCCGTTCTTTCGACTGAACTTTCACACTATGATATAAGAAAAGTATTGCCAAAGGATTATAAACTTTTTCAAGCGGCGGACTTAATCTGTACCTTACAACTGTTGTCTTTAAAACGAGAAAGAAAAGAGCTTTCAAATTCCGAGCTTCTGCTTTTCCATAATGAACGCGAACTCAATAAGCAATTTATAAAGCCTATCATGAAAAAGAAATTTAACGAATAAATTTTTTTAATCTTCATCTTCAACACGGAATTCAATCTCGTAATTCTTTATGAATTCTGTTTCCTCTTTCGTCAGCCCGTAAAGCGGACAGATTAAATCATCAAGCTGGTCGATAAGATGCTTTGATTTTCTGAGCTTGTATTCTTTAAAAGCGCAACTACGCCGAAGACCGCAAGACAATCCGCAAATTCTGTTTGAAGTACAAGGTTCCTTACATCACAACGCTTGCCGGCGCGCTGGCTGCGGTCAAGGGCATTGAGAGCGTGAAGAATGGTCTTGGAGGAGGGGGCGGAGTTAAGTCGCTACAGGAGTATCATGCGATGATTGCGAGCCGATAATTATATTGGCGGCTCGCAAAACG